>JBBAAN010000166.1:0-4339 GCA_041658225.1 Actinomycetota bacterium | reverse complement strand
AGGAAAGGCTCACCTCTCCCCGCTCCACTAGAGGCAAGCTGAAATCGGGGGCCGCAAGCCCGACCGGATCGGCGCCAAGCCCGCCGGTCCCGCTACCGGCACGCAGCGCGATCGCCCCCATTCCCAGCACGAATGCGAGCGCCAGCCCCAGGACGACAAGCCCGCGCATGCGGGACCGATCGGACGGGCGCGCAGTCGCCGCCGGATAGTCCTGGTTATCCATGATCGCCATTCATTGTCCCGCTTCCATCAAAGCCCAGCACGGCGGTCCAACCCCACCGCTACGCAGCAGTGCCTAGGGCGTCCGTCGCTTTCGCCTCGGGTTAACATTGACAGCCTAGGGCCCACAGGGGATACATTGTCAACCAGGATGCGAGCGGCCAGGGCAGAAGTTTGGTGCTCGAGCCAGCCTGAATCGTATAGGACCCCAGTCGGGACTGTGGTCGTCTGCCTCAACCAGGAGGCTTCCACTTCCCCGGCAGTTGTTGGCTGAGGAGCAGCACCACGTTGGGCCAAGAGGCGACAGGCCTTGTGCGCAGGCGCCGCCGGACACCCCTGGTAGTACTGGGGTTGATAGCCGCGGCGATTCTGTCGGCGACCCTGTTCGGGGTTTTCAGACGCTCGGTCGTCTACTACATGACGCCCACCGAGGTCACGGCCTCTCCCGGACAGCGAGTGCGCGTATCGGGAACCGTCGTGGCCGGATCGATCAGTTTCCTGCCCGCCGAAGGCAAGGTCAGCTTCAGCCTGGCCGACGAGCGCTCCACTGTACGCGTGGAGTACGAGGGGGCAGCGCCCGACACCCTCAAGGACGGGGCGGAAGCAGTGGCCGAAGGCACTCTTTCACCGGAGGGCGTGTTCCGCGCCGACAAGCTGTTCGCCAAGTGCCCCTCGAAGTTCGAGGGAAAGACCGAAGACAAGACTCGAGGGAGCCCGCCGTGAGCCTTGCTCCCCTGGGCATCTCGCTCGAGCGCGTCGTCAAGCGCTTCGGCCCTGAGATCGCTCTCCTCGACATAGACCTCGAGATACCCCAAGGTTCCTACGTGGCCGTGATGGGCCCAAACGGCGCCGGCAAGACCACGCTCTTGAAGGTGATCGCCGGCTTGGCCAGACCGACGTCCGGGCATGTCAGCCTGGCCGGAGTGCGGCTGTCCGACGCCGGGCCGGGCCTGAGGGCGCTGGTCGGGTTCCTCGGCCACGAGAGCATGCTCTACCCCGACCTCACGGGGCTGGAGAACCTCATGTTCCACGCCCGGCTGCACCGCCTGGCGGAACCGCGCAAGGCCGCGCTCGAAACAGCCGGCCTCCTCGAAGTGGAGACCGATCTCTCCAGACCCGTGGGCAGTCTCTCACGAGGAATGCGACAGAGGGTGGCCATCGCCCGAGCCGTCATCCACCAACCCCGGGTGCTGCTCATGGACGAGCCCTACACCGGGCTCGACGAGCACGCGGCGGCGTCGCTGGCGAGCTTGCTGCAGAGGCTGCATACACCGGAGCGGACCGTGGTGGTCACCATTCACGAGATCTCGCGAGCCCTTGCCGGGCCGGAGCGGATCGTGGCACTGGCCGGGGGTCGTATCGCCATGGACGTCACGACCTTCGAGGAGCACGAGCGGATATCAGGGGAGTACCTGTCCTTGCTGGCCCGCGGGGGGGAGCGCTAAGTGCTCGACTGGATCGGACCGGCGATGGTCATCGCGGCCAAGGACCTTCGCCTCGAGATGCGGACGAAGAGCATCCTTTCGTCCGTGGGCCTGTTCGCCCTTCTCGTGGTGGTCGTCGCGAGCTTCAGCTTCCCCGCTACCGGCGCGGGCAAGAACGGCGTCGCCGCCGGGCTGCTGTGGATGAGTTTTCTCTTCTCCAGCCTCCTGGGCATGGGACGCTCCTTCTCGCTCGAAGACGAAGAGGCGTGCATCGAGGGGCTGATGGCCTCGCCGGCGCCCAGGGAGTCCATCTACCTGGGCAAGCTCTTGGCCAATCTGCTCTTCATCGGAGCGGTGGAAGCGGTGGTTCTGCCCGCGTTCCTGATCCTTTTCCAACTGGAACCCGGGCGCGGCATCCCACTCCTGGCCCTGACCGCGTTCCTGGGGACCCTGGGCATCGTCGCTCTGGGCACGCTGTTCTCAGCGATGGCGGTGAAGACGAGAACGAGGGAGGCGATCCTTCCGCTGCTGGTCATGCCGCTTTGCGTCCCCATCGTGATCGCCGCCGTGAAGGCGACCGAAACCGCGCTGGGAGGCGCCGCGCTGAGCGCTTCGGCGTCCTGGCTGTACCTGTTGGCGGGATTCGACGCTTTGCTGGTGACGGTCGGCCTGGCCGCCTTTCCATACGTCCTTGATGAATGATGGGCCGTGTGCCCGCGCCGGTTCCCGGACCGGTTCCCGGCAGGGCATTCGACGTGAGGCGAGATGAAGGTGGAGAGAGGATGAGCTCGCGAGTGGACGAGGCGACGGCCGGCGCGGGCGACGGCCGAGATGTGGGCCGCCAAACCGCTACGCGGTGGCGCCGGCGGGCACTGGGGTTTGGGACCCTGGTCGGACTTGGCGTCCTGGTTTGGGCGGCATTCGCCTACGCGCCACAGGACATCAAACAAGGGCCCTCTCAGCGCATCTTCTACATCCACGTCCCCTCGGCCTGGATCGCCTTCCTGGCATTTGCCGTCGTATTCGGTGCCAGCATCGCCTTCCTCGCAACCCGTAACCATCGCTGGGACCAGGTGGCGGTTTCCTCCGCCGAGATCGGGACCGTGTTCACCACCGCCGTGCTCGTGACCGGGCCCCTTTGGGCCCGACCGGTTTGGGGCGTCTATTGGAGTTGGGATCCGAGGCTCACCTCGGTTCTCGTGTTGTGGCTCATCTACCTCTCATACCTGGCTCTGCGGGGATACGTGGTGGAGCCCGACCGGCGGGCACGCTTCTCGGCTGTGCTTGGAATCGTCGGATTCCTGGATGTGCCGATCGTGTATCTGTCGGTTCGCTGGTGGAGAGCGCTTCACCCGAACTACGTGGTGCTCGCCCGCGGCGGCCCCCAGATGCCCGGAGCGATGCTGGCCACGCTGATGATCGGAATCGCCGCTTTCACCCTCCTATACCTGTACTTGATGGCCCTTCGCCTGCGAGTCGAGAGGCTCCGGGCGAACGATCTCGAGGAACGTCCATGAGGCTCTGGGGATATGTGATCGCCGCCTACCTGAGCGCAGCGGCCCTCTACGGCGGATACGTCTCGTACCTGCTGGCAAACGAGCGGAAGTTGAGCGGGAGGCGCGGTGGCCGAGCTAGGTAGATTCGCCGTCCTGCTGGCTCTGGGCGCCGGATTGTGGGGCGCCGTTGCGGCAGCGTACGGAGCGCGCACGGGAAGGCCCGAAGCCGTCAAGAGCGCGGAGGGGGCGGTCAAGGCGTCGGCGCTGTGCTTCACCGCGGCGGCCGCGGTGCTCTTCTACCTGCTGCTGACCAAGGACTTCCGAGTCGAGTACGTGGCCGAGTACTCCAGCCGCAGCCTTTCGACCTTCTATGCCTTGGCGGCCTTCTGGGCGGGGCAGGCGGGTTCCCTCCTGCTGTGGGGCTGGGTGCTGAGCCTGTTCTCGGTCGTCGTCGTATATCAGAATCGCGCCAAGAACCGGGCCATCATGCCCTATGTGCTACTGACGTTGTCGGTGGTGGTGGCGTTCTTCGGGTTCCTGGTGGCGTTCACCTCGAGCCCCTTCAGGACTCTGGCCGTGGTCCCCTTCGACGGACAAGGGCTCAATCCCCTTCTGCAGAACCCTGGGCAGTGGGTTCACCCGGTCACCCTCTACCTCGGCTACGTCGGCTTCACGGTTCCGTTCGCCTTTTGCATCGGCGCCCTTGCCTCCGGCAGGCTCGATGATGAGTGGCTGCGATCGGTCAGGAAGTGGACCCTGTGGTCGTGGGTCCTGCTCACCGCCGGGATCGTCCTCGGGGCTCGCTGGGCCTATGTCGAGCTCGGCTGGGGAGGGTACTGGGCTTGGGACCCAGTGGAGAACGCGAGTCTGCTGCCGTGGCTCACCGGAACCGCGTTCCTGCACTCGGTGATCGTCCAGGAGAGAAAGGGGATGTTGAAGGTCTGGAACGCCGGCCTGGCGGTGACGACCTTCGCGCTGTCGCTGTTCGGTACTTTCCTGACCCGATCCGGGGTCATCTCTTCCGTCCACGCGTTCGCGCAGTCCAGTCTCGGGCCCTATCTGATCGCGGCCACGGCGGCGGCGGTGCTGGCCGGAGGAGCGCTTATCGTCTGGCGCCTGCCGGAACTGAGAAGCCGGGAGGCAATCGAATCGCCCATCTCTCGCGAGGCGTCTTTCCTGGCGAACAACCTCCTGCTGGTA
>JBBAAN010000165.1:0-4469 GCA_041658225.1 Actinomycetota bacterium | reverse complement strand
CGTCGAGCAGCCCTTCCTTCAAGGCCTGCCTCCAGATCTCCTGGGTGGCCGGGATCACCACCAAACGAAGGCGCGGATTGACCTTTCGTCCCCGCAGCACGTGCGCCGCCAGACGCAAGTCCTCCATGCGTCCGTTGGTGCAAGAGCCGATGAACACCTGGTCAAGCTGGACATCGCCGACCTGCGAGAGCCCCACCGCCCTGGACGGAAGGTGGGGGAAGGCAACCTGAGGCTCGACCGCCGAGACATCCACCTCCATCACTTGCGCGTAGTCGGCGTCGGGATCACTTGAGTACACGGGGAACTCCCGCGTTCGCCCGGTCGCCTCTTGCCGGGCCCTGACGTAGGCGATCGTGGTCTGGTCGGGTTCCATGATTCCGCTCTTGGCGCCGGCCTCTATCGCCATGTTGGTCATGGTGAACCGCGAATCCTGCGAAAGCTCGGCCAGGGCAGGGCCGGTGTGCTCCATCGCCTGGTAGAGCGCACCGTCGTCTCCCAGACGTCCTATCACGTGCAGGATCCAGTCCTTGCCCACGACCCAGGGCTGCCGGGTGCCCGAGTAGACGATGCGGATGCTTGCCGGGACCTTGAGCCAGATCTCGCCGGTGGCCCACACGGCCGCGAGGTCGGTCGAGCCGATCCCGGTCGAAAAAGCGCCGACGGCCCCGTAGGTGCAGGTGTGGGAATCGGCTCCGACGACCAGGTCGCCGGGAGCCACCAGGGCTTCCTGGGGAAGCAACACGTGCTCCACGCCTCCCCGCCCGACCTCGTAGAAGCCCTCGATTCCCTGCTCGCGAGCGAAGTTGCGCATCACCTGGCAGAGCTTGGCGGCCGCGATGTCCTTGGCCGGCACGAAGTGCGAGCAGACCAGCGCGATGCGCCCCGGGTCCCACACGGAAGCGGCGCCGATGTCGCGGAAGCGCTCTATGGCCACCGGGGCCGTCACATCGTTGCCCATGGCCAGGTCCACGCGGCAATTGACGAGTTGCCCGGGGACAACGCGGTCCAGACCGGCGTGCGAGGCCAGGATCTTCTCGGTGATCGTCATTCCCACAGCGGCCTCCCTCCTCGGTGCTCACCGGCGTAAGTACGGTCACGACCGAGAGCGTCACCGCGCCCTGAGGGCAAGGCCGCGAGGAGCGCCGCGTACTGGACAGTACGCAAGCGACGAGCAACGCCGCCATCGGGGATGCGGGGGCGCTCGAATGTGAGCGTATTTGCGCCGGTGAACACTTAGACTCCGCCGGCCGGTCCGTCGGGGGCCGTGCCGCTGGAGACAGCGCTCGCACGAACCGACTTGTTGACCGCCTGCATGAAAGCCCTCGCGCTGGCCTCGACGATATCGCTGGCGACCCCCCGGCCGGTGAAGCGGCGACCTTCGACCTCAACCTGGATCGTCACGTCGCCGAGCGCGTCGGTGCCGCCGGTGATGGAGGCGACCTGGAAATGCACCAGGCGAGCGTCCACCCCGGTGGCCCGCGAGATGGCCTGGCAGGCAGCGTCCACCATCCCGTCCCCCAGCGCGCTCTCATCCAGGGTCTTGCCCGAATGCGAGAGCCTCACCGTGGCGGTGGGCGAGAGATGCGTTCCGCCCGCCACCTGAATGCCCTCCAAGCGATAGGCCTCCTCGAAGGCCTGCATCTCGTCGGTGACGATGGCCTCAAGATCCATGTCGGTCAGGGAGAGCTTGCGGTCGGCCAGTTCCTTGAAGCGGGCGAAAGCCTTGGCCATGTCATCCTTGGATAGCTCGAAACCCATGTCCTGCAAGGCCTTGGAGAACGCGTGGCGGCCGGAGTGCTTGCCCAGCACGATGCGGGAACCCTCAACCCCCACGTCCTCGGCACTCATGATCTCGTAGGTCTGCCGCTCGATGAGCACCCCGTGTTGATGGATGCCGGCCTCGTGAGCGAACGCGTTGGCTCCCACCACAGCCTTGTTGGGCGGCACCGGATAACCGGTGAGAAGCGCGACCATTCGGGAGGTGCGGGCGATCTCCCGGGTGTTGATTCCGACCTCCAGCCCGAACAGGTCGTGGCGAGTCTTCAGGGCCATGACAACTTCCTCGAGCGAACAGTTGCCGGCACGCTCACCGATGCCGTTCACGGCCACCTCGACCTGACGCACACCGTTGCGCACGGCCTCGAGGGAGTTGGCCACCGACAGCCCGAGGTCATCGTGACAGTGCACGGAGACCGTCACCTCAGCCAGGCGCGGCACCGCCTCGAAGGCAGCGCGGATCAGAGCACCGAAGTCATGGGGTATGGCGTATCCGACCGTGTCCGGAATGTTGATCGTGGTGGCGCCGGACGCCACGGCGGCCCCGATGACCTGGAAGAGAAACTCGGGATCGGTGCGGGTGGCGTCCTGGGCGGAGAACTCCACGTCCTCGCACAGGGACTTGGCGTAGGCGACCATGGCCACCGCCTGCTCCAGCACCTCCGCTTCCGAGGCGCGCAGCATGTGCTCCCGGTGAAGTTGCGAGGTGGAGATGAACACGTGCAGCCGTGGGCGCCCCGCGCCCGCAATCGCCTCCCAGGCCCGGTCGATGTCACCCTTGTCGGTGCGGGCCAGAGCCGCGATGGTCGGGCCATGCACGGCGGCTGAGATGGCTCTGACGGCATCGAAGTCCCCCTGAGACGTGCGAGGGAAGCCCGCCTCGATAACGTCCACGCCGAGACGAGCCAACTGCTCGGCGATCTCCAACTTCTCTTTGGTGTTCAGGGCGATACCCGGAGACTGCTCCCCGTCGCGCAGAGTCGTGTCGAAGATCAGGACCCGCTCGCTCATGACCAAGGGTTCCTTCCCGTTAGCACCGGATGCGAACGGCGCCTATCCGCTCCTCTGCGCCGGGGAGCACTGAGGCCGCACCGCGGCATCTAAGAGCGAGAATTGACGGGAAGCTTCTCATGGCTCAAGCGCTCTCAGGGGAGCCGTCGGGCAGCTCGATGTACTTGACCTCAAACGCATCCACGGCCTTGCGCAAGTCGTCGATGACCTCGGGCGCCAGGGCCGAGTCCACCGTCACTGCCATCAGGGCCTCCCCGCCCTGCTTGCGCCGGGACACCTCCATGGTGGCGATGTTGACTCGGGCTTCTCCGAGGGTCGTGCCGACCTTGCCGATGACGCCGGGCACGTCCTGGTAGCGGAGAAAGGCGACGTGGGCCGAGGTGGCCATGTCCAGCTCGAAGCCGTTGAGCCCGACGATACGCTCCTGGTTCTTCGGCCCGACGATGGTGCCGGAGACCGAAACGGGACCCTGCGTGCCCATTCCGCGCACGGTGAGCACGTTCACCCAGTCGAGTGAGACGGTAGTGGCGACCTCCTTGACCTCCACACCCCGGTCCTTGGCCAGAAGCGAGGCGTTGACGAAAGTGACCGGCTCGTGGACGACCGCGGCGAAGAGCCCGCGCAGCACGGCCAGCTTCAGTACTCGGGTGTCCTCCTCGGCGATCTGGCCCGCATACTCGATCTGGACCTCGCCCACGTGTCGCTCGGCAACGGCCGTGTACAGCCGGCCGAGCTTATCTCCCAGCGACAGGAACGGCCGAACCCGATCGGAAACCGGACCGGCCTTGATGTTCACGGCCGCCGGGACGAACTCCCCCATCAGGGCCAGCCTCACGTTGTCGGCGATGTCCGTACCGGCCTTGTCCTGGGCCTCGGCGGTCGAGGCTCCCAGGTGCGGGGTGACCACGACGTTATCGAGGCCGAACAGGGGGCTTTCCGTCGTGGGCTCCGCGGCGAAGACGTCCACCGCGGCGCCACCCACCTGGCCCGAAGCGACGGCCTCGGCAAGGGCAGCCTCGTCCATGATCCCGCCGCGGGCGGCATTGACGATGCGCACGCCCTTCTTGCAGGCGGCCAGTTCCTTGGCCCCGATCAGACCAAGGGTCTCGGGGTTCTTGGGCAAATGAACCGTGATGATGTCCGACTGCGCCAGGACCTCCTCGAGCGCCAGGACCTCGACGCCCATCTGGGAAGCCCGCTCCTTTGACACGTAGGGGTCGTAGGCGATCAGGCGAACGCCGAACCCGGCGAGCCGCTGGGCGACCAGGGAGCCGATTCGGCCGAGGCCGAGGATGCCCACGGTCTTGCCGTGCAACTCCACGCCCGAGTACTTGGAGCGCTCCCAACGCCCCTGCTTGAGTGCCTCGTTGGCTGCGGGGATGTTGCGAAGCTGGGCGAGCAGCAGCGCGACGGCATGTTCGGCGGCCGAGGTGATATTGGACTGCGGCGCGTTGACCACCAGGACACCCTGCTTGGTCGCCGCCTCGACGTCGACGTTGTCCACGCCGACCCCGGCCCGCCCGATCACCTTCAGGTTGCGCCCCGCCTGAATTACGCCGGCATCGACCTTGGTCGCCGAGCGGATCACCAGGGCGTCGTAGTCGCCGATCACCTCGATCAGCTCGTCCCGGCTCATGCCGGTGCGAACGTCGACCTCGAAGCGCTCGCGCATGCGGGCGAGG
>JBBAAN010000164.1:0-4488 GCA_041658225.1 Actinomycetota bacterium | reverse complement strand
TAATGACGCTCAGCGGTGACAAACAGATGCTATCAGCATAACCTCGCGACGCAGTCAATAGGGGACCCCACAGGGCATGGGGAGGCGCAGCGGCGAACCTATGGACTGCGAGCGTCGTGTCACTTCCGCCTCCGGTCCGACCGGTCAGGAGCGTGCCAAGTCCTCGAACGACAGGAAGTCCTCGGGCGTCGCTCGCTCGAACGGCGAACAGACTGATGTCCGCCCATGCCCTCCGTCGCCGTGCCGCCGATGCGGTCTTGATGGCGCGCCTGACGCGATGGGACCAGCGACTCGGACAGTAGCCCGGCGCCATGCGCTTCTTCTGTAGACGCTTTCCTACCAGCCGACCGCGTCGAGGTGGACGGCACACCCGGACACGGTGCGGCATAATCGAGGACAGGATCCCAATTCACATAGGATCCCTCGTGGGTCTGCACCGTGTGGCCCCACGAGGACAGGGCTGGTCATAGCGGAGATAACGCCGGTGGAGGTACGCAGCAACCCCTTGGTGAGCGAACCCGCGATAGTCGGAGATGGCCGAGCTGTTGCCCTTTCGCTCCCGAGCCGCGTCGTGATGATCGTCGGAGGCTACGGTTCGGGAAAGACGGAGGTGGCGGTCAACCTGGCCATCCAGCTTGCCGATTCCGGGCACGCCGTCAAGATCGCCGATCTCGACATCGTCAACCCCTACTTTCGCTGCCGTGAAGCTCGCGTTCTCATGGAGCGCCACGGGATTGGCGTGGTCGTGCCGCCCGGATCCCAGACCTGGGCCGATCTGCCCATCATCATGCCCGAGGTCCGGGGCATGCTTCACCCCCCGGAGGGCCAGGTGTCGATCTTCGACGTCGGGGGCGACCCGGTGGGGGCAAGATTGCTCTCCAGCTTCGTGGATTCGCTGGCCGGCGCCGACTACTACCTCTGGCAGGTCGTGAACTCCCGGCGCCCCTTCAACGAAACCGTTGAGGGATGCCTTGCCATGCAGACCGACATCGAGGAGGCTTCCAGATTGAGGGTCTCCGCGCTGATCGCAAACAGCCACCTGATCGCGGAGACCACTGCCGACGTCATCCTGGAGGGCTATCGCTTGGTCGCGGAAGTGGCTCGGCGCAATGGGCTTCCGGTCGTGTTCGCAACCGCCATGGGCGAGCTTGCCGATTCGCCCTCACTAGCGGAGATCGATGTGCCTGTGCTCAGGCTGGAGCGGTACATGACTCCTCCCTGGATCGCTCGCGCCGGCGATGCCGGAAGGCCCGTTGAGTCGCCCGTGGGCCAAGAGGAGTCAGGCGGGCCCCAGGCTGGGTCAGTGCGCACGCCCGACCCTTCGTCGGCACCGCTGCCGGCTGCGCGCAGCGTTCCACTGGGCCGGCGCACTGGAGTGGCCTGATGCCGAAGATCGAGATCAACGCCGAACGGTGTAAGGGCTGCGAGCGCTGCCAGTACGCCTGCCCCCAGAAGATCCTGGCCATGAGCAACCGGCTGAACACCAAGGGCTACCTCTGCGCCTTCGTCAAGGATCCCCCGCGGTGCATCGGGTGCCGGCTTTGCGCCATCTCCTGTCCGGACGTTGCCATCGAGGTGTTCGTCGATGGGACGCAGTACGAGTTCTTCGCCTACTAGGAGCCCCGGCATGCCCAAGGTGCTGATGAAGGGAAACGAGGCCATCGGGGAGGCCGCGATCCGGGCCGGGTGCCTCCACTACTTCGGGTACCCCATCACCCCACAGACCGAGATCATGGAGTACCTGGCCAAGCGCCTGCCTGCAGTCGGCGGGATGTTCCTTCAGGCCGAGAGCGAGGTGGCCGCCAGCAACATGATCTACGGGGCCGCCTCCGTGGGCCTGCGGGTCATGACCTCCTCATCCTCGCCGGGTATCAGCTTGATGGCTGAAGCCATCTCCTACATCGCTGCCTGCGAGCTGCCGGTGGTGATCGTGAACATGATGCGATCCGGGCCCGGTCTCGGCGGCATCCTGCCCGCGCAGGGAGACTACTTCCAGGCCACCAGGGGCATGGCCCACGGCGACTTCAATCTGATCGTGCTGGCCCCCGCCTCGGTGCAGGAAGCTGCGGATCTAACGACGCTGGCTTTCGAGCTGGCCGAGCGATACCACAACCCGGTCATGGTGATCGGCGACGGCATGATCGGCCAGATGATGGAGCCTGTGGAGTTCGCGGGCCAGGGGGTGGGCAAGCCTCTGGACCCCGGCGACTGGGCGCTGACCGGATGCGAGGGCAGGCCGAAGCGCGTCATTACCTCCCTGTACCTGGACCCGGACGCCTGCTTCGAGCACAACCTGAAGCTTCAGGCCAAGTGGGAACGCATCGAAGAGGCCGAGTGTCGCTTCGAGTCTTATCAGTGCGAGAAGCCGTATGACGTGCTCCTGACGGCTTTCGGGATGACCTCCCGCATCTGCAAGGCAGCCATTCAGGAACTGGCGGACGAGGGCATCAACATAGGGCTGTTTCGTCCCATCACCGTCCACCCTTTCCCGTATGCCGCTTGCCGGAAGGCGATCGAGAAGGCCAAGCGGGTTCTGGACGTGGAAATGAACATGGGCCAGATGCTCGAAGACGTGCGTCTGGCTTGCGAGGGAGCCAGGCCCATCGACTTCTTCGGTACCGCGGGAGGGATCGTGCCTGCTCCGGAAGATGTGGTGCGCAGGATTCGCGAGTGCCTGGACGAGTCAGAGGGTTCGCGGAAGCCCACCACTCGCAAACCCGCCTCCGACAAGCCTGCGCCCCGCAAGCCCACCTCCAGCAAGCTCGCGTCCAGCAAGTCGGTCTCCAGCAAGTCGGTCTCCAGCAAGTCGGTCTCCAGCAAGTCGGTCTCCAGGAAACCCACCGATTCCGGGGATGCCCCCAGATGAAGAAGATCTTCTCCGCGACGGCCGTGCTCGAGGACAGGCCGACCCACTACTGTCCCGGCTGCACCCATGGGGTGATCCACCGGCTGGTGGCCGAGACGATCGAGGAGCTCGGCATCCGCGGTCGCACGGTGGGCGTCGCGCCGGTGGGCTGCGCGGTTCTGGCCTATGAGTACTTCGACGTCGACATGATCGAGGCTGCACACGGGCGTGCTCCTGCGGTCGCCACCGGAGCCAAGCGCTCTCGTCCCAACCTGATCGTGTTCACCTACCAGGGCGACGGCGACCTCGCCTCGATCGGAATGGGCGAGATCATGCACGCCGCCAACCGCGGCGAGAAGATCACCGTCATCTTTGTCAACAACGCCATCTACGGGATGACCGGGGGGCAGATGGCGCCCACCACCATGCCGAAGCAGCACACCACGACCACCCCGAGCGGCCGTGACGTCGCGGAAGTGGGTTGGCCGCTGCGTATGTCAGAGGTGATCGCCCAGCTCACGACCCCCGCTTTCGTGGCTCGGGTCTCCGTGCACACTCCCCGCGAAACCATACGCGCCAAAGATGTCATCCGGCAGGCGTTCGCCTACCAGGTGGCCGGCAAGTGCTTCTCGTTCGTGGAGGTGCTCTCGACCTGCCCCACCAACTGGGGACTCTCTCCCGCCGAGGCCGAGCACTGGTTGGAGAAGGAGATGCTTCCCTACTACACCCTGGGTATCAAGAAGCGGCCGGAGGAAACCCCCGAGGGAGCAGGCAGTGTTCACCACTGAAGTCATCATGGCCGGTTTCGGGGGGCAGGGGATGCTGCTCTCCGGAAAGCTCCTTGCCCACGCGGCCATGGAGCGGGGCTTGGAAGTGAGCTGGCTGCCCAGCTATGGACCGGAAATGCGCGGGGGCACCGCCAACGTGACCGTGTGCCTCTCGGACCACCCGGTTGGTTCACCCTACATCCGTCACCCGCAGGTGCTGCTCGTGATGAACCGCCCGTCACTGGAACGCTTCGCCCCGGTCGTCAGGCCCGGCGGGCTGATCGTGGTCAACTCCTCCCTCGTGCCGGACAAGTGCGGCCGAGAGGACTGCACCATTGTCTATGTCGCGGCGAGCGAGGTGGCCAGACAGGCCGGTGCTGCCCGGGCGGCCAACATGGCGATGCTTGGGGTCTACGTCGGTTGGTCGGGAATCGTGGATGCGGAGGCCACGATCCACGCGATCCAGGAGGAGTTCCGAAACAAGCGCAAGCTCATCCTGCCCAACGTCGCGGCGTTCAAGGCGGGCCTGGAAGAGGGCGCCAAGTCCCGCAAGGCCGGGCAGGAGATAGGAAGTGAGGCCGGGCACGCGGTGGGTCGGGGGTCCGGGCGAGGGGCTGCCCGCAATGCAGGGCAAGGAGTTGGGGCATGAACGCCGCGCTCTCCGCTGACAGCAGGAAGGTCTGACCGGGCCATGACCACATCGGTGCCGGACAACGGCAAGCAGATCAGGAAGGTGCTTGCTCGCCACGAAGAGGGCGAGGCCGGCGCCCTGGTCAACGTGCTCCACGAACTCCAGTCGGAGTTCCGGTATCTGCCGGAGGAAGCGCTGCGGCTGACGGCGGAGCATCTCGGGGTGTCCGAGGCCCATGTGTTCGG
>JBBAAN010000163.1:0-4552 GCA_041658225.1 Actinomycetota bacterium | reverse complement strand
TACACCGAGGTCAAGACCCCGGACCAGGCGCCGCTTCCGGTCTGGATCGGCCCCGCCAGCAAGTAGAGCCGACGCGGCCGGGAATCTGTCCCGGCGCGATGAGCGACCAGAACTACGCCCCGGGTGGCGAAAACCGCTGCCCGGGGCGTTTCAATTCACCGTTCTCAGTTCCTCGGGACCCCATCCTCGATCACGTGCCCAGCGGACCCCGCGAACCCGACGATCGGTCGCGGCCGGCCGGTCTAAGATGCGGCCCGAATGCCCTGCTCACCTTGACTTCTGGTAAATGTACCGAGATCATACAAAGCTGATGACTTCCCTCGGGAAGAACCCTCTGGGGGGTGCGCTATCCTGCCGGTACCGTCGCCGATCCCGGTGCCGCGCCCAGAACTCGCCGCCGACCCGCTCATCCCCCCCGAGCGGGTCGGGCCGGCGGGCCGGGATGGGATGGGTTGAACCGGGAGGCGCGGTGAGAGAACCTATCCAGATCCGATGCCCATGAATCTTCGCCGGCCCTCAGCTCAGTTGCAGATCGGCCTTCTGGAAACCTCCCGCGGGCCGATTGAACTTGCCCGCATGGGCTCGGGTCCGGCGCTGATCATGGTCCATGGCATCCCGGGAAGCTGGCGCCAGTTGCTGCCGCTGGCCGAGGACCTGGCCGACGGCTACGACGTGATCATGCCTTCGCGTCCCGGGTACGGGAGCACCCCGGTCACCACGGGCCGCTCCCCCATCCAGCAGGCGGCCGCCTACGCGGCGATGCTTGACGAGATAGGCATAGAGAGCGCGGCGATCATGGGCGTCTCCGGCGGCGGGCCCTCATCGCTTTACTTCGCCGCCACCTACCCGGAGCGTACGATCGCGCTGGTGCTCTGTTGCGCCGTTGCCCACCACCTGATCAAGATCCCGCCGTTCATGCGCCTGGGCGCGGTGAAGGGCCTGGGTGAGGCGTTGCAGGCCGTCAGCCGGTGGCACGGCCGGCGCGCGGTGGACAACCCCAAAGCCGTGGACCGCGCCATCGCCAAGGGCCTGACCGCCTATGAACAGCGCAGCGTGGAGACCGATCCGCGCGTGCGGGAGGACTTGGTGCGCTTTCAGCTCAGTCACCTCGAGGCGCCGAGTCCGTTGGAGGGGATGCGAAACGACCTCATCTACTTTCGCCTGGCCGCCCGCGTCGGGCCCCCACCCGCCGACCTGGTGAAGGCCCCCACGCTCGTGCTGCACGGCGACACCGACCCCACGGTCCCCTTGTCGCACGGGCGTTTCCACGCCGAGGCCATCGAGGGGGCCACCCTCGATGTCTACAAGGGCGCCGGACACCTGTTTCTCCTCACCCGTCGAACCGAGGCTGAAGCCCGCATCCGCGAGTTCCTCGCCTCGGCCGTGACCCGAGCCGAAGTCGAAGCCCAAGCCGAAGCATCTCAGCCAAGCGAAGGAGACGAAGCATGAGCCGTTGGAGCCTGCGCCGATCCGTGGCGGCCCGGATCCTGGTCGCCGCCGCCGCCGCCGCCGTGGCCATTCCGATCGCGGCAGGACCGGCCGGCGCGGGCGGGACCGGCGGGACCAGTGGAATCGGTGCCGCGATCGCCGCGCCGGCATACACCCACTACGTGGGCGCCGTGCACGAGCACAGCGGCTACTCCGACGGCCAACCGCTCACCCGTCCCGCCGACTACTTTGCCCAGGCGAAGAGCCTGGGCCTGGACTTCATGGGAAGCGGCGAGCACTCCGACAACGCTCGCATTCCCGTCACGCTGTCCGACGCCTGCCTGGGAACCGGCGTCGTGGACTGCGTGCCCGGCGACAGCGTGCAGCCCGAGAACGGCGTGCGTAAGTGGGAGGCCACGCTCGAGCAGGCCAAGGCCGCGACCGATACCAAGTTCACCGCCTTCCGCGGTTTCGAGTGGACCTCCGACCGATTCGGCCACATCAACGTCTACTTCTCGCGCAACGACGCCAACGCCAAGATCGACGGCGGCTACGCGGGAACGACCGAGACCTTCTGGAAGTGGTTCACCACTCGGCCCGAGCTGGGCGGCGGCAGCGACGGCCTGGCCGTCTTCAATCACCCGGGCGGCAAGAGCCTGTCCGACGTGGATCCGGGCATGAACTGGAGCGACTTCGCCTACGTCCCATCGGCCGATGACCGCATGGTCGGCATCGAGGTCTACAACGACAAGGACAACTACGACGTGCGCGGCCCAGCCGAGGGCTACTACGTGCACGCCCTGGACAGGGGCTGGCACCTGGGAGCGCTGTCCGGCGAGGACATCCACACCACCGACTGGGGCAAGCCCGCCTATCCCAAGACCATCGTCATGGCGACCGACCGCTCCGAGCCCGCCCTGCGCGCGGCCATGCTGGCTCGCCGCTTCTACACGGTTCGCGACTCAAAGACCCGCCTGGACTTCTCCGTCAACGACGCGATCATGGGTAGCCGCATCGCGGTCGCCGAGGGAGCACCTCTCACAATCGCCGCCTCCATCAGCGACCCGCTGGCAGCCATCGAGATCGTGACCTCCGGAGGGCGCATCGTCGCCCAGGGCACCGGAAGCCTCCAGGCCGATATCCCGGCCAGTTCCGCAGATCGTTACTACTTCATGCGCGCCCGCCATGGCAGCGACATCGTCGCCTACGGCAGCCCGGTATGGGTCTCTCAGAAGGCCGCGTCCCCCGTGGGCGAGTGGCTGGCCGGCGACCTGCACGTGCACACGGTCTATAGCCACGACTCCTGGAGCGGGCCCGACGACGACAACACCGGCATCGACGAGTTCTACACCCTGGGCCTGAACCCCGAGGGCCGCTTTCTCCAGGCATCCCTGTACGGCCTGGACTACCTGGCTCTGACCGACCACGGGGACGTCCGCTCGATCACCGATCCGGGCTTCGGCACCCATGGAGTGATCGGCCTTCCCGGCTACGAGAACTCCGTCGACGGCCACGCGCAGATGCTGGGCGCCAAGACCCTCTACGACAACGGCGACTCATCGGCGACCAGGCTCAACGCCATCGCCGCGGACCTGCGCGCCCAGGGCGGGTTGTTCCAGATCAACCACCCGGCAAGCGACGTCACCCAGCCCCTGACCTCATGTGAGAACATGAGCGGCATCGGCTGGGGCTACGGCTACGACGTCGTTCCCGACACCATCGAGGTCTGGAACACCGGCTTCTACCTGCAGAAGCCGGCCCCTGCGGGCATGTCCAACGATTCCTCGATCCGCTACTGGGAGTGCTTCCTCGATCGCGGCCACCACATCGGAGCCACCGCCGGCAGCGACTCCCACTGGCTGTCCACCTCGGCCATCCAGGGCCCCGGCGACCCGACCACCTGGGTGTTCTCCCAGGAGCGCAGCCCTCGCGCCATCTTCCGAGCAGTCCGCGAGGGCCGCACCTCGGTCTCCCTCCTTCCGCCGTTGAAGGGCGGGCTGCGGTTGGTCCTCGAGGCGGACGCCAACAGCGACGGGGTCTACGAAGCGATGATCGGCGACACGGTCCCGACCGGAACCCCGATGCGCGTGCGGGCCGAGGGCCTGCCGGGCGCCGGACTCGTCGACGTGCGAGCCAACGACCAGACCATCGTCAGCCAGGCCGTGCTCACGCCGGGCGGCGAGGCGGCCTTCAAGGCTCCCGCCAAGGCCGGCTGGGTGTATGCCTCGCTCATGCTCCCCGACGGTCTGGAGGCGCGCAGGGCCGCATGCGATCCGATCCTGGGCTCCCAGACCAGCTACTGCCGCGATCACCTTCTGATGGCGGCCATAACCTCGGCGATCTACCTTGCGCAGCCGACCTCGCTGGTGATCACCGCCCCGGACTTCGGCCGCTACGGCGATCAGGTTGAGATCTCCGCGACGCTGAAGGCCGGCGACACGCCGCTTGCCGGGCGCTCCGTGGAGTTCAAGCTCGCCGGCATTACCGGCACGGCCATCACCAACACAGCGGGCGTCGCCACGTTCTCACCGATCTTGAACAGCGACCCGGCCAAGACCGCGATCGAGGTTTCCTTCGCGGGCGAGAACAGCTTCTCGCCGGTCAAGGCCTCCAAGCCCTTCGAGATCAAGCCCGAGGTGACCAACCTGGTCTACACCGGCGAGGCTCTGGCCAAGGGCGAGGAGATTCGCGTGGCGGGCGTTCTTACGGAAGACGACGGCGCGCCGCTGGCCGGACGTGCGGTCGTCTTCGAGGTCAAGGCCAAGGGCATCAAGCAGACCGCGATCACCGATGGCGGCGGCCGGGCCGAGATCACTATGACCGTGCCCGACCACGGCAACTCCCAGACCGTCGAGGTCTCCTTCGCGGGCGACTCACGCTACGAGGCCTCAGATCTTACGCAGACGATCAATTGGGGTCAGGGTCAGGGCCACAATGACGGCATGATTTCCGCCGCAGCGACCAGGCTTGCCGCGACCGGAGTGCCCGTCCTGGCCGCCGCCCTGATCTTGCTTGCCCGTCTCCGCCGTCGCCGCATGGAAGAGAGCTAGCCGAATATGTGCAGTGCTGAACCCGTGACCCCGACCCAACCCGGAGCCAAGGCTGCCGCCGATATCGCCGAGCA
>JBBAAN010000162.1:0-4662 GCA_041658225.1 Actinomycetota bacterium | reverse complement strand
GGCGATGCTTTGCCAGCGACTGATGAAATCCAAGAAACGGAGGCGACCAAATCCGTCCAGATCCTCCTCGACAAGCCCCATCGACCTATACAGTGACGGGTGAGCCATGGGCGCATGCGTTGAGTGCGGAGCGAAAACACAGTTCGAATGGGTCCGGCCGGATGTAGCGAAGCAGAAGATTGAACAGGTCGGACCCAAGGACCTCATCTGCCTGCGCTGTTACATGCGCCTCTACGGGTCGTTGGGCTAATGGCGTGAGTGGTATCGCCTCCGCAACTGCAACTGATTCGCGGCGGAGGACGGCCTCGGAGAACCCAAATCCGCTCGGGGCGACGGGCGGGGCACCTTTCCCTATTCTAGGGAGGCGCTTGCAGCCGTCTCACCGCGAGCGGTGTTCAACTGTCGTAACTCGAACCCGACGCTGCCGTCTGCGCTTCCATTTTCTGCTCTTCTGTTGGCCGCGCCAAGGGGTTCTGGAGCCTTTCCTGCCTTTTCCGGTCATCGCTGAGTTAGCAGCAGGTCGTTTCTTAAGGCTACTGACGAGAGGCGCGAGACTAATCCCATGGCTGGCGAGGCTTCAGCGGCTCACCACAAGATTCCGCGCATCCTCAGCCGTTCGACGAGCTCGCGGAACTCTCCGTGATTGAACCGCCGATACCTCTCCCCTTCGTTGAACAGGACGGCCCGTATCTGCTCCCTGCTGTGCGTCTCAGTCTACGTCTGGCGGGTGCTCTCAACCGTCCATCGGGATGTAGGATCGAACCTGCACAGGTATGCTCCCGACGGGATTTGTTACCTCCATAGGAGCGGTACAGATCGTGTGAGTTTGGGTCTTTGCCTCGATCCGCCCTCTGTCCCAGCATGAGACTGGAGTCAAGAACTCCAGTCTCTCTTTCCCCTTTTCAATGGGTTCGCCTTCGTGCGGATTCGCATCCTATGGAGAGAATTGAGTTTAAAGGACAATCTTGACCGATTCGGGCGTCGGTGGCTGTCCCAGCATGAGGAGGACCAAACGGTCCTTCTCCCCTTCCCTTTTCCCGGACCCGGTTCAAATCCCACCCGGTCCATGCCCTTATGGGTTTAGAACCCGGCATCCCCTCGAGACCCCAAGCTCACACCCGGACGCGAACCTCTCGGGTGTGGGGACGCAGGGCCTTGACGGTACTCCCTGAGAACTCGGGTCCAATCAGCGAGTACTGGATTCTCGAGGTGGGCATTCTGCGATGACGTGCGACGGCACCTGGCAGATGTCTCTACGCATCGACGCTGCCTTGTCCCGCGCATGCCCGCCCTGTGCGGGGCGGGCACCGTTCCGTTTCCGAATGCAGGGGGCCTCCCGCCTTCGGAGTCAAGCTGGAGGGCGCAGCTCCCCGCCTCCGGAGATACCTACTGGGTCAGGCCTTTCCGTCGTTTCCGGAGCACGAGGACCGCAGCGACCGCGGCGACTCCCACGACCCCGGCGGCGAGCCCGAGCACCATGGGATCAAGGCCTTACGGCGTCGGCCCCTGCGCCGGCGTCTGCACCGTGACGGTGACGGTCGTCGTGACATCGAACTGGCCCGTTCCCGTTGGGACACAAACGAAGGTCGCTGAACTTGAGGAAGCTGTGCATCCCGTAGGCAGGTCCGACCACTTGAAGGTGGGAGTCCCCGAACCCCCTTGCACCACGGCCGTCAACGTGAGTCCCTGCCCAAGCAACAGGGAGGACGGGGAGGCCGTGAGCATTACTCCGACCGATGAACAAGGAATCGTGAAGGTGTCTTTGAAGGCAAGATTACATCGGAGTCAGTGTCCAAACGATAGGGGAGCAAAGATGAGTCTGCAGACCATGAGCGACGCGGATCTGGGCGCTCGCGCCCCGTCCCCTGCGAGTTGAGGAACACCGAACACGTCCCAGCAATTTCCTTCGATCAAGAACCAATCCAAGAGGGTCTCCTGTTGGGCCGCGACCGCCTCGCAGTTCGCCCGGATCTTGGACTCGAAGTGGCAGACCTTGACCTTCTCGATCTTGGCCTTCGGATCGCCCCCGTGAAATCGGGTGGGATACCCCGCAATTCTTGGCTGTCGAGGGTATCCGTCCGGCCTTTCGGCCTCCAGGCCGTAGACATCCCCAGGTCGTCCAGGAGACCCTCGCCAGGGTCGGACAGAGCACCGTCGTGGTGCCGGGACGGATCTTGCGTCCGTACCCTGGAGATCCTCGTCCAGGCCGAGACCCCGCCATGAGCCGTGTCCCAATCCTCCCCCGGGTCCTTGGCACGGCCGCGTAGGATAGCGGCCGTAGCTGTCCCGGGGGTCCCCGCGGGACAGCCAGACTTAAGGCACCCTAAGGCCATGCGGAACCTATGGAGCGCAAGAAAGTTGCCGTGGCCTTGGCCTTGGTCTTGGTCCTCGTCGCCATCGCGGCCGTGCCGGCGGTTCGTTCGGCGCGTGGTCTCGGTTCGTTCGGCGCGTGGTCGGCGCCGCGCAACCTCGGCGCGGGCGTGAACACCTTGGACACCGACGGCTGTCCCTTCATCGTGAAGGGCGATGACACGCTCTACTTCGCCTCCAATCGCGCCGGCGGCTGGGGCGGGCTCGACCTTTACGTGACCTACAAGGCGGACGACGGCAGCTGGAGCGCCCCGCTCAACCTCGGCGGGTCGATCAACACCCCGGACAATGAGTTCTGCCCGATGGTCTCCACCGATGGGCACTGGCTGTACTTCGTCAGCAACCGCCCGGGCGGCGTCGGCGGCAGCGACCTCTATGTGACGCATCGTCAGCGGGCGGGCGACGACACCGGCTGGGAAGACGTCACCAACCTGGGCGTGGTCAACAGCCCGGCCAACGACTTCACGCCGACGATTCTCGGCGACGACGGGACAGGCCACGCAGTGCTCTACTTCAGCAGCAACCGCCCGGGTGGTGTGGGTGGCGTGGACATCTACCAGAGCCAGCGCGGCGACGATGGGACCTTCGGGGCGGCCACGCTCGTCCCCGAACTCAGCACGGCGAAGGATGACGAGCGGCCCAACGTCCGCCACGACGGCAAAGAGCTCTTCTTCGACAGCAACCGAGACGGCTCCGCCGGGTACGACCTGTGGGTTTCGACCCGTGACGATGCGACGCTCGCCTGGTCGGCGCCGACGCAGGTTCCGGGCGTCAACAGCGATGGGGTCGAAGGCCGGCCGACGATTTCCTGGGATGGCGCGACGCTCTACTTCATGTCCAACCGCGCCGGTGGCTTCGGCACTCAGGACATCTACGTGTCCACCCGCGAGATGGCCCGGGGCAGCAACTGACGCTTCCCGGAACGCAACGACCGCACTTGGGAGAGGCTCCCGTCGAGGCATACGTGAGGGACACCCTCGAGTGGGCGAACCGCCCGGCGATCTCCCGGTGGCGCCGGGCGGGACGTAAGACGAAGCGGGCCGCCACGCTGCGTGGCCAACGAAGCGAGCTGAAGGGACCCGGTGTGGTTCGATGCGACCACCGCGGTCGCTCCATCCCGGGAGAGATCGAAGAGATACACGCTCGGGATTCGCATGATCCGGTCGACGAGCTTGAGTCGGGCTTCCAGACCACGCAGGGCGTTCATGACTCTCGACGCAGGAATGGGGCTCGGCCTATTTTTGCCCTTCCCGAACCATGCATCGAGAATGGCGGCCCCCCAACCTCGAGCTTCCACATGCTCCACGCCATCCACATGCACCCAGCAGCGATGAGCAGTCCGTCAGCGACACGGATAGGCTGAACCGAAGCCCACACGGATAACTGTGGAATGTACAGTGAGAGGCCGAGGGCAAGCGGGATCCCGCTCCATCGGGGTAGCATCCCGGAACTCCACACCGCAGAGGCAGACAGAATTGAGCCCACTCCGACCAGCAAGAGTCCCACGATGAGAAATCCGATTCCCGGTCCAAATCGGAGGGAATTCGCCACCGCTTCCACGTTGGGGCTGTTCGCCAAGCTCAAGGGACGCTTGGAACGCGAGAGCGGCGTGCAGTTCCACCTGAAGACCTTCAGGTCCACCTTCGCCCAGATGGCGAAGGACCGCAATGTCTCCATCGAGGCTGTGAGTCGGGCGCTAGGGCATCGAACGACTCGGACGACCGAAATCTACTACGGTCGGATGCGAACGGAGTCGGCGCTTGCTGAGTTCGAGCGGGCGTTCGCGGTGCCAGAAGTGCGTGTCTCGAAGTAGGCCTAATTTGTACCGTCTCTATGGGGATAGTGCTCCCGACGGGATTTGAACCCGTGTCAGAAGCTCGAGAGGCTTCTATCCTTGGCCACTAGACTACGGGAGCGCGGAGGCGCGCTAAGGGCGGGTGCGACATAAAGGTTGCGAGGCCTGAGAGACGAGCGGTCGCCTGGCGAAGGTTTTTGCCCCGGTCCCGCGCTGGCCCCGTTCGTGCGGTACGTCTACTGCCACGAATGCGGGAACGTCTCGACGAACATCTGGGTAGAGAGAAACGTGTGCACGTCCTGTGGCCACGCCGCGGAGCGGATGGCCCTCGGCCGTCCGTGGCAGTCCTACGTGAGCAGCGCGATCCTGTTGATTGCGACGGGAGTGCTCATCTTCGGGCCGATCATGGACCCGCTCCAGCGGACCGTTCTCGTCATCGCAGCCCTCGTGGTGGCCTTCGCCCTGTCCTCGTGGTCTCTCAAGGTCTCCAAGGAGCG
>JBBAAN010000161.1:0-4663 GCA_041658225.1 Actinomycetota bacterium | reverse complement strand
TACCCCTTCATCACGTTGGGGCCCTGTACCGCGAGCTCCCCGACCTCCCCGAGCGGCAACTCCACCTGGTTGGGGTCGACGATCCTGGCGTCCAGAGAGGGCAGGGGAAGTCCGATGCTGCCCTCCTTGCGCTTGCCGTAGATGGGGTTGATGTGCGTGGTCGGGGAAGCCTCGGTCAGGCCGTAGCCCTCAACCAGCTTGGCCCCGGTGAGTTGCTCGAACTGGCGCGACACTTCCAGGGGCAGGGGCGCGGCAGCCGAGACGCAGAACTTGAGGCTCTTCAGGTTGCGCCCCTGGATCCCGGGGTAGTTGTTGAGACCGATGAACATCGTCGGCACCCCGGGGAAGATCGTGGCCCGCTGCTTCTCGATCGCCTTGACCATCATCTTGTAGTCCGGCCGCGGCATCAGCACCATGCGGGCGCCAAGGGACACCCCGACCAGGAGACCCGCCACCACGCCGTAGATGTGGAAGAAGGGGATGACGGCGAGCACGACCTCCCCACCGGGCTCGAGCCGGTCGCCCAGCCAGGCCAGCACCTGGTGGGCGTTGGCCAGCAAGTTGCGGTGCGTGAGCATGGCGCCCTTGGGAGTGCCGGTGGTCCCGCCCGTGTACTGGAGCAGGGCCACGTCGTCCAGGCTTCCGGTATGGGGCTGCTCCAGGGGCCCGTGGGTCTTCAGGAGCCGCTTGAAGTCGTGCCGCCTGGGGTCCGAGGGGAGGTTCACCCACCGGCCTTCGCGCTTCACCTTGATCGGAAACAGGAGGTTCTTGGGAAACGGTAGGTAGTCCTGGACTCCGGTGGTGATCACGCGCTTGACGGGGACTTCGTCCTTGACCTTCTCATAGGTCGGCCAGAGCAAGTCCAGGATCACCAGGGTCTCGGCGCCCGAGTCCTTCAGTTGCTCGCTCAGCTCACGCGGGGTGTACAGGGGGCTGGTGTTGACCAGCGTGGCTCCGGCCTCGAGCGCGCCGTAGAAAGCCACGACGTACTGTGGGCTGTTGGGCAGCATCAGGGCTACCCGGTCTCCGGGCTTCACTCCCATGGCCCTCAGGGCACCCGCGAATCTCAAGGAGTCGCGCCACACCTGCGCGTAGCTCATCGTGAAACCGAGGAACTCGACGGCCCTCGCCTTCGGGTATTCCCTCGCACTTCGCTCCAGCAAGTGCCAGACGGGGCCCTCGGGGTAGCCGGCCTCGCGAGTCACCCCCTCGTCGTAGTGGGCGAACCATGGCCTCTCCACCAGTCCTCCTCCTTGCTCCGGACTCCGGCGCCCTGACTCGTATGGCGACACAGTCGTACTTCCCCCTTCAGGACCCGGTCTGCCGACCGCTCTTCACCGCGGGCACCGGACGTCCCCAAACTGCGCCGCCTCGGTGTGTTCTCATTCGAGCACGCCAAGCCCAGCCGAGCCACCCACGCGATCGCGACCACGATCTTCGCCACCTACCCGCTGTGGATGCACTTGGGGTTTCAAGTGGGCCGGCGTCTGAGGAAAGAACAGACCTGGGCCGCGGGGGGCCGGGGACGGCACACCCTCATGTCCGCTTACTCTCTTCGATCTCGCGCAGCTTCTTGCGCAAAGTCTTGCCGATCACGTTCTTGGGCAAGGAGTCGACAACCTCGAAGTACTTGGGGATCTTGAACTTGGCCAGGTTCTTCTGGCAGAAAGCCCTCACGTCCTCGAGGTCCAGTTGCTCTCCGGCGCGGGGCACGATGAATGCCTTGCCCTCCTCCCCCATCACCTCGTCGGGCACCCCGATAACCGCCGCGTCGGCAATCTGTGGGTGCGCGAACAGCGCCCCCTCAACCTCCACTGGGTAGACGTTCTCGCCCCCGCGAATGTACATGTCCTTCTTCCGGTCGACGATGAAGAAGTAGCCGTCCTCGTCCACGCGGCCCATGTCCCCGGTGTGCAGCCATCCTCCCGCCAAGGCTTCCTCCGTCTCCGCCGGCTTTCCCAGGTACCCCTTCATGACGGAGGGCGCACGGATCACGATCTCTCCCACCTGCCCGGGCAGCAGCAGATTGCCATCCTCGTCCATGATCCGGACTTCCTGGCCCGGCAGCGCCTTGCCGATAGAGCCGATCTTGCGTACCCCATCCCGAGGGTTCATCGTGCTGGCGACCGTGCCCTCGGTAAGCCCGTAGCCCTCGATGATGCTGATGCCGAAGACCTTCTCGAACTCCTCGAACAGAGCCACCGGCATAGGAGCGGCGCCGCATATGCAGTACTTCAGCGATGAGAGATCGTGCTTCATCTGCTCGTCTTTGGTCTGAAGAAGGATGTTGTACACGGCCGGGACCGCCGAGAAGAACGAAGGCTTGTATCTCTCCACGACCTCACCAAACTCCGCGGGGGAAAAGCCGACGCGCAGCGTCGCGCTGATGCCGCGGTAGATCACGCTGATCATGGACATCATCGCGTTGACGTGGAACAGGGGAAGGAAAACGAGCATCACCGGCTCCTCGTCGGTGCCCTTCTCCATGCACTGCTTCAGCCCCTCGATGCACCAGAGGATGCCCTTGTGGGTGAGCAGGGTCCCTTTGGGATTGCCGGTGGTCCCCGAGGTGTAGTAGAGGAAGGCCACGTCGTCGGGGTCGATATCGGCGGGCGGAGCCTTGTCGGGCTTCTGCGCGTCCATGAGCGCGTCCATGGACAGGTTACCCGCCGCGGGCTCCGGCGCGTTCTCGATCACCACCTCCAGGGAAGGACACGACCCGCGCAACTGGTCCACCATGGGGGCGAAGGGAGGGTCGCACACCAGAAAGCGCCCGCGGGAGTCGTTCAACAAGTAGCTGATCTCCGGGGCCTGCCAAAGGATGTTGATCGGCCCCGCCACCGCCCCGAGCTTTGCCGCCGCCAGGCACGCGACCATGGTTCTCGCGGAGTTGCCCATGTACACGTAGACGATGTCGCCGCGGCCGGCGCCCAGTTCGGACAGCGCCGCGGCGAACTGGTTCACTTGCCCGTCGAGGTCGCGGTAGGTGACGACATCGTCGTAGAACCACAGGTACGGGTAGTCCGGCTTCTCCGCGGCCACCTGCTCGAGCATCTGCCTGAGGTCGCGATAGCGAACGTCGAACTCACTCATGTGGGACCTCCCCCCTCCGGTTATCCGGACCGCCGGATAGTGTGAACGGCGCCCTTGCCCGACCTTGCCAACCAAGACCCGCCGCGCTCCAGTGTGCATATTTCATCCTCGCCGACATATCGTCAACTGCTATGGAACGCATGGATGCGTTTCACCTACCGCGCTTCCGGCGGCATGAGGAAAGGGCATGCAGTCCCACCCCGACCGGCCACGTCCTGTCAAGTGCCGTATGAAGACCGGCGCACCATCCGCGCCGCAGTTCGCTTCGCGGAACTGGGTTTCACCTCCTGCATTGCTTGGTGGACGAGGTCGGCGACGGCACTGGTGCCGGGGATAGGCCGGTGCTACCTTGCATTTGTCGCGTGGCGACCCCGAGGTTGTAGAGGGTCGCCGAGAAAGGGTTCAGGCGTGCGGGGGCGCCGAGTTTTCTCGGCACCGCCGCCGGGCGGGGGGGCAGAGGGTGCGCCGCACAGCGCGGGACCGCAAAGCCATTGCTCCAGTTCGTTTGGCGGCCGTAATGGCGGCGGCGGCGCTTCTGGCTTCCGGGTGCGGCGCTCGCTGGTCGCGTGAGCAGGAGATCAGGGCCGGTACCGGCGAGCAGCGGGTTCTTCTGGGCGACACATCTCCCGGCGAGATGCCCGGGAAGAGATACGCGGTCGTGTACAACGACACCCCCGACGCGAGGCCCGGGGTGGACGCGTTCAAAGGACGGCTTCGCGAGAAAGGCACGGGCGCCGTCGCAGAGGATCCGGTGGGAACCTTCCGAAGCTCGTACCAATGAGTCGGCTGACGGAGATCGGGCCTCATCGCACGGCTGCGCTCTCGCCTGCCGGTCTCCGGCTTCCCGTTCTCATCGAGGCGATCCCACGGGCTTCGGCCGGGCCGTGTCGTCGCGAGTGACAAGGAGCATCTGGGCCCTGGCGTGCCCGTAGGAGCGAGCGAAAGGAAGAGACGATGGACGGAAAGACGGCGGTTGTCATAGGGGCGGGTGTCGCCGGGTGCTGCGCGTCCGCTCTTCTTGCGGCCAACGGCGTGAAGGTTATCTTGGTGGAGAAGAAGCCGTACGTGGGCGGGCGCGCGGCGACGAGGTCCCCCGGGGAATGGGGATGGACGGACGAACCCTGGAGCGAGTACGGAGTCGACTTCGGCCACCACGTGTTCGGCGCCAACGGGTTCCTCGAGAGGGTGGTCGATGAGACGGGCGCCCGGGCGAAGATCGATCTCCACAAGCTCCCGATGGCGTACTTCTTGCGCAATGGGCAGCTCAACCAAGCCCCCGCGACCTTCTGGGAGTCGCTCGGCGCGTACAACTACGTCGGAATCCGAGAGAAGCTCAAGTTATTCAGGTTCAACAAGTTCGCGCAGAAGATCCCGACTCGTGAGGCCATGGAGAAGTATGGGCGCGTGCCCCTTAGGCAACTGGTAGAGAGGTTCCGGCTCGGCCCCCAGGCGGCCGAGATAATCGTCGAGGGTTTCGCTGCCGGCTACCAGACGACCGTCGACCTCGACAAGAACTCCGCCGGCGACCTGATCCTGTGCATGAAGCTGCTCCAGCGCGGCTTCGAGAAAT
>JBBAAN010000160.1:0-4666 GCA_041658225.1 Actinomycetota bacterium | reverse complement strand
GGCCGACCTGCCGGTTATTCGTGGCAGCGAACGCGAGTACCACGGCAGCGTGGACGACCCGCGAATAAGTCGGGTGTCGCTGCTGCGCCCGCAGGAGATCCCGGGCTACGTCGAGGAGGGCTTCTTCGACTTGGGGATCACGGGACGCGACTGGATCGAGGAGACCGGGGCCGAGGTCGTCAAGCTGGCGGAGTTGCCCTACTCGAAGCGTTCCGAGATGCCGGTGCGCATCGTGCTGGCGGTGGCCGGGTCGATGTCTGCCGAGACCGCGGCCGAGGTTCCGCCGGGCGCCCGCATCTCCACGGAATACCCGAACCTGACGCGCCGCTTCTTCGAGGGCCTCGGGATTCCCGTCAAGGTGTTTCTCTCCTTCGGCGCCACCGAGGCCAAGGTTCCGGAGATCGTGGATGCGGTGGTGGACGTCACCGAAACCGGCTCCACGCTTCGCAGGCAGGGCATGAAGATCCTCGAGACGTTGCTGACCTCAACTCCCGAACTGATAGCGAACGCGGGGGCTTTCGCCGATCCGGCGAAGCGCGCGGCGATGGAGGAGGTGCGCACCTTGCTGCTCGGCGCGATCGACGCGCGGGGTAAGGTGCTGGTGAAGCTCAACGTCGCCAACGGCGACCTGGAGCGGGTCCTGGCGGTGCTGCCCGCGATGACTTCACCCACCATCAGCGCTCTGGCGCAGGGGGGCTATCACGCCGTGGAAACGGTGGTGGCCAAGGCTTCCATCAATACGCTGATCCCGGCGCTGAAATCCGCGGGGGCTCGGGACATCTTGGAGATAGCGATCAACAAGATCGTGGCGTAGAGATTCGGACGCCGGTTTTCACCGGCGACGGGGAGTTGACGTGTGGGCAGCCCTTGCTCTTGTGCCACCCGGTGCGCTACGCTTCGAGCACGCCTGGCCCCGACACCCCCTCAGACCGTGAGGGGAGGGCAGGTAGCGGTAAGGAGGGTGGACCGGTTGACGCAAGGTACTGTGAAGTGGTTCAGCAACGAAAAGGGGTACGGCTTCCTCGCACGGCCCGATGGCGAGGATGTGTTCGTACACTACTCGGCCATCGTCTCTGAGGGGTACCGTAGCCTGACTGAGGGCCAGGGGGTCGAGTTCGACATCGTCGAGGGCCCGAAGGGCAAGCAGGCTGCGAACGTTCGGCCGCTCGGCTAGACGCCTTCGGTTTCTGACGGCCCCGCTTCGGCGGGGCCGTTGGCCGTCCGGGGGTTGTCTGCGCCGGGCGCGGATGGCTCGCTCCCACTGGCCTGGACGAAGGCGAGACGTGCCTGAGCCAGGGCCGAGGCAAGTGCGGCTTCGTTCTCACCCAGCCGACCCCTTGTGGCGTCGAGCAAACCGGCGAGCGCGTCGATGAGCAGCCGTGCGCCCGGGAGGTCGGCGGGGGCGGCGTCGGGGGAGCGATCTCCGAGCTTGATATGGATGGCCCCGATCAGGGGCGCGGCGGTCTCGATGACGAGGTCCGCGCCGGGGGCGCGGGCGAGGTTGTCCCGAAGCTTCTCGAGGAGAGCCGCCTGTTCGTCCGGGCCGAGCGTTTTGTCGGTGCTCTCGAGTACGGGATCCTCAGGGCGCTGTTCGGTTTCGGTCACGGGTCCTCCAGGTCGGGCGGAAGGTGGGCGTGGACGTCGCCTCGACACCGTCGAGACGCTGCCGCTATACTGCCACACAGAACTGAATCGAAAGTAGGAGCTCGAAGGGCTCCTCACCTCCCACCCGGCGGGCGACGGCATCCGTGGCACCGGCGAGGCCGGGGGGTTCGCGTAGGCGGCTCTCCCGTACGGGAGAAGGGGCGGCCCTTCGGCCGCCCCCTTGTGTTGTCATGGCGGAATCGTCCCGCGGGCGGCGGGCGAGCATCTAGTCCCGTGGGAGGGATGCCGAATCAGCTTTGAGCCGAGAATCAACGAGCGAGTGCGCGTACCGGAAGTGCGGCTCGTTTCCCCGGAGGGGGAGCAGCTAGGCATCAAGAGCCTGGCTGAGGCCCTGAAGATCGCCCGGGAGCTGGACTTGGATCTGGTCGAGGTGGCGCCTCAGGCCAACCCGCCGGTTTGCCGGGTGATGGACTACTCGAAGTTCCGCTACGAGCAGGCAATCAAGGCGAAAGAGGCCCGCAAGAAGCAGAGCTCGGTGGTCCTGAAAGAGATGAAGATGCGGCCCAAGATCGATCCTCACGACTACGCCACCAAGACGGGCCACGTGGTGAGGTTTGTGAACGCGGGCCACAAGGTGAAGATCACGATCATGTTTCGCGGGCGGGAGATGGCGCACACCGATCTGGGGCGGCGTCTGCTCGACCGGCTGGTCGTGGATCTGGGCGAGATCGCGGTGGTGGAGTCGATGCCCAAGCAGGACGGAAGAAACATGGTGATGGTGGTCTCGCCCAAGAAGACGATGATAAAGCCCAAGACGGCGTCGACGGGGCCGCACGCGGGGGAGACGAAACCAGAGCCGGCTGCCGCGGAGTAGGGGTAAGACACACCGGTTGCGGAATGGCCCGGCAACGCAAGAGAGGATGAGCATGCCGAAAATGAAGACCCACAGTGGTGCGAGCAAGCGCATCGCTGTCACGGGAAGCGGGAAGCTGCGCCGTCGCCAGGAGAACCGCAGCCACCTGTTGGAGAAGAAATCGGCCACGCGTCGTCGCCGGCTGGGTCGGCCGCAGGACGTGCCCAAAGGCCTGGTGAAGAGCGTGCGGAGGATGCTTGCCCGATAGGGTGGGCGGTTTCTGAAGGAGGAACATCATGCCTCGCGTAAAGCGAGCGGTTCACGGCGCCAAGCACAAGCGCGCCATCATGGAACAGGCCAAGGGCTACTACTCGTCCCGGCGCAAGCACTTCCGGGCGGCCAACGAGCAGGTCATGCATTCGCTGGCCTACTCCTATCGCGACCGGCGTGCCCGCAAGGGCGACTTCCGCCGGCTGTGGATCGCGCGCATCAACGCGGCGGTGCGGGCCGAGGGGCTGTCCTACAACCGGTTCATCAACGGGTTGAACCTGGCCGGAGTCGAGGTCGACCGGAAGATGCTGGCCGAGATGGCCGTGTCCGACCCGAAGGCGCTTTCCCAATTGGTTACCATGGCTCGCAACCAGATCGAGAGCGCAGGAGCCGGCAAGGTCTAGTCGGGCGTGATCACCAGCGTCTCCAACCCCCGCGTGCAGGCCCTTCGGAAGCTCGCCAAGCGGGCGTTCCGGGAGCAACGACGGGCGTTCGTGGTGGAGGGCGTGCAGGCGATCGGCGAAGCGCTCCGCTCGGGGACCAGGGTCGAGGAGTTCTGGTGCACCCCGAAGGTGGGGGAGCGCCGACCGGACCTGCTGGAGGCGGCCCGGGACGCGGGGTGCGAGATCGTTCCCGCCTCGGAACAGGTGGCGAGCTACGTGACGCAGACGGTCACCTCGCAGGGGGCCCTCGCCGTGGTGGGGTTCGCCGACGTGTCGCTCGACGACCTGATGGGACGTGGGCCGAGGCTGCTCGGGATCTGCTATCAAGTGCGGGATCCGGGCAACGCCGGCAGCGTCCTGCGAGTGGCAGACGCGGCCGGGGCCGACGGAGTGGTCTTCACGGAAGGCTGCGTGGACGTCTACAACGCCAAGACCGTGCGTTCGAGCGCGGGCTCGGTCTTCCATGTGCCCCACGTCAGAGACGCATCCTTCTCCGCGACGGCGGATGCCTGCCGTCGCGCCGGCATTCGCATGGTCGGGACCGACGCGGGAGCGGAGAAGACCTTCGAGGAGGTCGATCTCTCGGGTGCGACCGCGCTCGTGTTCGGCAACGAGGCCTGGGGGCTGCCGGGTGAGGCGGCCGAATGCGTGGACGTCTTGGCTCGCATCCCCATCTACGGAAAGGCCGAATCGCTGAACCTGGCGACGGCCGTGGCGCTGGTCATGTACGAGGCGGCTCGCTCCCAGCGCTCTACCCGACGGGAGAGGTGAAGATGAGCGAAGAAGGGCTTCTCGACCGCCTGCCCGACGGCGTGGTCATGGTCGGGGCCGACGGGAAGGTCTCGATGGTGAACGCCGAGGCCGAGCGTTTGCTCGGAAGGACTCGGGAGTCCGCGCTGGGCCGCGATTTCCGAGAGGTGCTCGATCTGCGCGACTCGGCCGGACGGGCGTGGTGGGGGTCCTGTTCGCCGTTTGCCTCGATTGCCATCGTGAGAGGAATGCCCGAGCGCGAGTTCCTTTTGCGCGGTGCGGGTTCGCGCGAGCGTTGGGTGGTCGTGGTGGGCCGGTACTGGCGGGGCTCGACCGGCAAGGTCGAACAGGTGGTGTTCGGCCTTCGCGACGCGACGTCCCGCAGGCTCCAAGAGACGGCCAAGGGCGAACTGATCTCGACGGTCTCTCACGAGATACGCTCGCCTCTGACCAGCATCAAGGGGTTCACCTCCACCCTGCTCAAGCGCTGGGACCGGTTCACCCCGGAGCAGCAACGCACGATGCTCCAAGCGGTGAACTCCGACGCGGACCGGGTGACGCGGCTGATCAAGGAGTTGCTGGACATCTCGCGCCTGGAAGCCGGCCGGATGCAGCTCTTGCGGCGGATGGTGGACCTGGAGGAGTTGTCCCGCGAAGTGGCGGGAAGGATCGCGGGCGGGCGAGAGGGTTGGTATGCGGAGGTCTCCTTCCCCGAGGGATTCCCGGAGGTCTACGTGGATCGGGA
>JBBAAN010000159.1:0-4697 GCA_041658225.1 Actinomycetota bacterium | reverse complement strand
CGGAGTCCGAGCTGATCGAATCGCGCAACTGCGTGTTCATGGGCACCTCCGTCGTCAACGGAACCGGCAAGGCGGTCGTGTACGCGACCGGTCTGCAGACGGAGTTCGGGCGCATCTTCCGGCTGACCCAGCAGGTGACCGAGGAGAAGAGCCCGCTGCAGCGACAGGTGGCCATGATGGCCAAGCGTGTTGCCGCGGTGGCCGTCTCAATCGGCATTCTGCTCTTCGCCCTGCGCACCGCGACCCACTCCCCCATCGTGGAGTCGTTCATCTTCGCCCTGGGAGTCATGGTCGCCCTGGTCCCCGAGGGCTTGCCGGCCACTCTGTCGGTGTCGCTGGCCATCGGCGTGCGGCGAATGGCCAAGCACAACGCCTTGATCAAGAAGTTGCTGGCCGTTGAAACCCTCGGCTCCACGACGGTCATCTGCACCGACAAGACGGGCACGCTCACCAAGGCCGAGATGACGGTCCAGGCAGCATGGGCTTCCGGCCGCATGCATTCGATCAAAGGAGTCGGCTACGAGCCGGTGGGCGAGGTCGAAGAAGCCGCTTCGATCGTGGACCTACTGCGGGTGGCCGCCCTCTGCTCCGACGCCAAGCTCCTGGCACCGGACGACTCATCCGGTTGGCGCATCCTGGGCGACACCACCGAGGGCGCGATCGTCGTGGCCGCCGCCAAGGCCGGCGTCAATGTGGACGCCGAATCGGTCAAGAGCCCGCGCGTGGGGGAGTTCCCCTTCGATTCCGACCGCAAGCTGATGTCCACCATCCACCGCGCGGACGGCAACTTCGAGAGCTACGTCAAGGGCTCGCCGCAGGAGTTGATGGCCCGCTGCTCGCACGCCCACTGGGACGGCCAAGTACTCCCCCTGGACGACGAGTTGCGAAGCAAGATTTCTCAGGCCAACGACGCCATGGCCGCTCAGGCCTTGCGCGTTCTGGGGGTCGCCCGCAGAGGCGTCTCCTCAGCACGGCCGGACCAACACGAGGCCGAACACGATCTCACTTTCCTTGGCCTGACCGGGATGCTGGACCCCCCGCGCCCCGAGGTGACCAAGGCCGTCCAGCAGTGCCGCGCAGCCGGAATACGGGTGATCATGGTCACCGGCGACTACGGGCTAACGGCCGAAGCGATCGCCCGCAGGGTTGGGATCGTCGTGGGAGCACGCCCCGGGATCATCAGCGGCCATGAGCTGGAGGAGATGAGTGAGGAGGATCTCAGGGCGACCCTGGCGGTCCACTGGGAGATTGTCTTCGCCCGCGTCAAGCCCGAGCACAAGATGCGCGTGGTGGCCGCCCTCAAAGACACGGGCGAGATCGTCGCCGTCACCGGCGACGGCGTGAACGACGCTCCCGCGCTCAAACGCGCCGACATCGGAGTGTCCATGGGGCTCACGGGAACCGACGTGGCCAGGGAAGCCTCAATCATGGTGCTCCTCGACGACTCCTTCGCTTCGATCGTCTCCGCGGTGGAGCTCGGGCGCAGCGTCTACCAGAACATCCGCAAGTTCTTGATCTACCTTTTCAGCCACAACATCGCGGAGTTGATACCCATCCTGGCCGGCACACTGATGGGGTTCCCTCTCGTGCCGCTGAACGCTTTGCAGGTACTGTCCATCGACCTGGGCTCGGACGTGCTGCCCGCGCTGGCCCTGGGAGCGGAACCTCCCGAGCCCGGCACCATGGACCGTCCGCCGCGGCCACCCAAGGAACCCCTCTTCTCCGCAGCCGTGGTGCGCCGGTTCGTGTTCCTCGGCCTCGTCCAGTCCGTCGGAAGCATGTTCATGTTCTTCTGGCGCATCCACTCGGCTCACATTCCGTTCGGCGAGTTCACCATCTCCAACCCCGTCTACCGAGAGGCACTGACCATGACCCAGGCCGGCATCGTGCTCGGCCAGTTCTTCAACGGCTTCACCATCCGCACCGAAGAGGAGAGCGTGTTCCGAGTCGGACTGTTCTCCAACCGCCGGCTGGTGCAGGCTGAGGTTCTGGGCCTCGGCATCCTGGCGTGCATCAGCTACCTGCCGTTCCTGCAATCGGTCTTCCACACCGCTCCGCTCAGCCTGTGCGACTGGATCATGGCCGCCGGATTCGGGTTGCTGCTCTTCGTCGCGGACGAGCTTCGCAAGCTCTGGAATCGGTCACGCCGGCGAGCGCATGAGACAAGAAACCACGCCCACCCCAACGACATCGTTCTCGAGACAAAGGAGGCCTAGGGTGCACATCATCGTGATGGGGTGCGGCCGGGTCGGCTCCAACCTGGCCGAGCGCCTCGACTCCGAGGGGCACTCGGTGTGCATCATCGACAAGAACCCCAAGGCCCGCCTGATGCTGTCCAGGCGCTTCTCGGGGAAGTTCATCGCCGGCAACGGGTTCAGCCGAGAGGTCCTCGAGTCGGCCAACATCGCCCAGGCCGACGCGTTTATCTCGGTGACCGCCGGCGACAACTCCAACATCGTCGGCGCGCGCACGGCGCGCGACGAGTTCCACGTGCCCAAGGTCATCGCCCGCATCTACGATCCCCGCCGGGCCGATATCTACCGCGACCTGGGCATTCCCACCGTGGCCACGGTGCGGTGGACCGTGAGCCAAATCCACCAACTACTCTTTCACCGCGAGCTGGAACCTGAGAAGTCCTTCGGAAACGGGGAGACCCTGCTCATCTCCTCCACCGCCCCCTCCTACCTGGAAGGGCGCAGGGTCAGCCAGTTCAACGTGGAAGGAGAGATACAGGTCGTGGAGGTGACCAGGGGTGGGAGGTCGTTGATCCCCGGACCCGGGACTACCATCGAAAGCGGAGACGTGATCAGCTTCGCCGTCGCCTCGACCTCCCTGGGGCGCCTGCGGAGCTTCTTGGACAAGGAGCCGGGACGATGAGGATCGTCATCGCTGGAGCCGGACGGCTGGGCCAGGAGATGGCTCAGGTCCTCGCGGCCACCCGCAACGAGGTCACGCTGATCGACAGCGACGACGAGTTGGTGGAACGGCTCAAGAACAAGATCAGCGCCCAGGTGATCTACGGCGATGCCTGTGACCCGGCGGTGCTGGAGGAAGCGGGAGCCCTCAGGGCCGACGTGCTGATCGCGGCGACGGGCGACGACGAGGACAACCTGGTCGTCTCCTTGCTCGCCAAGCGCCAGTTCGCCGTCCCCCGCGTGGTGGCCCGGGCGAACTACCCCGAGAACCAGTGGCTGTTCACCGACCGCTGGGGAGTGGACGTGCCCGTGTCGGCCTCCTCGAGCCTGATGTCGCTCATCCAGGAAGCCACGGGCTCCGCCGACACGGTGGGCCTTCTCAAACTCACCGGCGCGGGAGCCGGCATCATCGAAACCACGATCAGTTCACAGTCCAGCGCCATAGGCAAGACGATCGCCGAGATCGAACTGCCTCCGGGCTCCATCGTGGCCGCGGTGATGCGCAAGGGCGTGCCCAACGTGCCGGGGGGATCTTTCGTGCTCGAGTCCGGCGACGAGGTGCTGGTGGTGTCGGAAGCCGCCACCGAGGCCGACATCCGGCGCGCCTTCCAGCAGTAGCGGGGGTGGCAGCGGATCATTCATGGGCCGCTCGCAGCCGGCACGGCCGCTCCGCGGCCCAGTGAGAGGAGGACCAGTTGACTGTAAGCCCAGGATCGCCGAGCCCGTCCCCGCGCGTCTTCCCTGAAGGCTTCCTGTGGGGAGCGGCCGGATGCGCCCACCAGACCGAGGGGAACAACACCAACTCCGACTGGTGGGAGCACGAACTGGCTCCCGGCACCAACGCCGCGGAGCCAAGCGGCAACGCCTGCGATTCCTACAACCGCTACGAGGAGGACTGGCGGCTTGCCGCGCGATCCGGGCAGAACTCAACCCGCTTCTCGGTCGAATGGGCGCGCATCGAGCCGGAGCCCGGGGTGTTCTCTTCGAAGGAGATCGACCACTACCGGGACGTGATCGGCTCAGCGCGTGACCTGGGCTTGAAGACATGCGTGACCCTTCATCACTTCACCGTCCCGACGTGGTTCGCGCGCGGCGGCGGTTGGGGTTCCGGCGAAGCCGTCCAGGCGTTTGGCCGCTATGCCGGCAAGGTGTGCGAGTCGATGGGCGACCTTCTCGAGATCGTAAACACCATCAACGAGCCATCCGTGGTGGCGATCCTGGGGCACCTGGCGGGTTATATGCCGCCGCGCGCGTCCGACCTCGAGCTGACCGCCCGTGTCACGGCCAACCTCATCAAGGCTCACGGAGCCGCCATGCGGGAGCTGCGCGCGAAGACCGAGGCCAAGGCCGGCGTCGTCCTGCAGATCCCCGACATGGTGCCCGCGAACGACACTCCCGAAGCCCGGCAGTACTGGCAGCTTGCCCGCCACGCGATGGCCGGCGTGTACATCGGCGCGCTGAAAGACGGCTGGATCCGCGGTCTGGGCACGTTGCCCGACGAGAAGGTTGCCGACCTCGGGGGAACCGATGACTTCGTGGGAGTCCAGTACTACACGAAGTTCGTCACCGACCCCGAGAAGCTGTCCGCGACCCTGAGCATGGGCGACAAGATGGACGCGATGGGCGGTGAGCCGGGCGAGCGGGTAACCCAAATGGGATGGGTGTGGCACCCGGTCGGACTGGGCAACGTGCTCGACTGGGCCGCGGAAAGCGGCCTGCCGGTGATGGTCACGGAGAACGGCATTGCCACCGACGACGACGCCGAGCGCATCGAGTACGTGA
>JBBAAN010000158.1:0-4703 GCA_041658225.1 Actinomycetota bacterium | reverse complement strand
ATCGGGACAGGTGCTCTCTGGCGGTTTCGAGGTCTCCTCGCGCCCGCGCTATGTTGCCGAGAATGGCCAGGGGCGCGGCCTCCACATGTGATGCCAACCCCAGCGTGGTCGTCATCTCCAGCGTCCGCCGGACCAGCCCCTCGGCCCGATCCAGGTCCCCGGCTTCGAGTAGGAACCAGGCGAAGATCGCCAGGGCAAACCCCTGTGCCACCGGGTCCTTGGCGTCGAACGCCAGCCCGACCGCCTCTCCCGCCAGGTCCTGGGCTCCGGCGAAGTCCCCTCGGGAGTAGGCCACCCAAGCCAGGGGCAGCATCGACATCGCCTGACCCCAGGTGTCGTCGAGACTCTCGAAGCTCCTCAGGGCCTCGCTTGCGGTTTGTTCGGCTTCCTCGTGCATGCCCAACCGGGCATTGGCCAGCCCGAGCATCATCTGGCACATGCCGTAGCCCCACGTGTCGCCCACTTCCACGGCGCGGTCGCGTAGCCCGGCAGCCATCACGACTGCCTCGCGCAAACGCCCGTCTAGAACGGCGATCCAGGTGTAGGTGCCCAGGCACCACGCCTCACCCAGCAGGTCTGAGACGTGCTGAAATAAGGTCATGGCTTCGTCGAGCCGGGCACGGGCCGAGGTGTAGTCCCCCCGCAGCACGTGGCTCCAGGCGAGGTTCTGCAGTGTCCAGGCCGCGCCGCGCGAGTCGCGGCGCTCCGCGTAGATGCCGAGCGCCTCGCTCAGTCGGTCCGCGGCCGCATCGAGCTTGCCGGAGAAGATGTCCACCATGGCGTGCAGGCGAAGAGCGTCGGCCACACCACCGGCGTCGCCTGAGTCCCGCCAGATCCTCAGAGCGCAGTCGAGCAGGTCGCGAGCCTCGTCGTGGTTGCCGCGCATCCGGGCGATGTCGCCCCGCACCGTCAGAGCCCGGGCCTGCAGGCCCGGATCTACCGCGTCGCAGGCGATCCGGTAGACCTCGTCAAGTTCGGCGCCTGCCTCGTCCAGCCGGCGCAAGGCAACCAGGGTCTCCGCGTGACTCGCCAGGATCTCGGCGCGCCTCAGGTTCTGATCGGCGGGAACCAGCGCCGCCGCCCGGGCGTACAGCGACTCGGCTTCGCCGGCGAGATCACGCGCCCAGGCCCGCCCCGCCGCCCGGGATAGGTACTTCACCGCGCGTCCGACTGTCGTGCTGATCGCTGCTCGGTGTGGATCCTGGCCGGCGGCACGAGAAAGGAGCACGGCTTGCTCGTAGTGGTGGGCCAGGAAGTTGAGCAGCGCCTCGGCCCGGTCGCCGCCGAGAGCGGCCTCTTCGGCCCAGGCCGCGATCTTGGCGTGACGGGCGGCGCGCTGGGCCCGGGGGACGGTGGAGTAGGCGACGTCTCGCATGGGCGTATGGGCAAAGACGTATTCCGGTTCGGGATCCAGGAGGGAATCCCGCATCCGCTGGATCAGGTCTCGTTCCTCCAACCGGTCGAGCGCCGAGTCGATCTGCGCCCTGCCGAGTTCCGGGTGAAGGGAGGCCAGCAGACCCGGCCAGAAGCGGCGGCCGACGATGGCGGCATCGCGCAGGACCAGGCGCTCGTCCGCCGGAAGGGCATCGAGCCGGGCGGTGATCAGGGCGTGGATGGTTGGCGGCAGATGTTCGTCCGGCACGCCTCCGAGGCTCCTCCAGACTCCGTCCTCGCGGCGAATGACTCTCTCCTCAGCCAGCAGATGAAGCAACTCGACGAGGAAGAACGGATTGCCTCCAGCCCGATCGAGCACGGCGCGACGAAGATCCGGCTCGAGGTCTTCCTCGCCCAGCAGAGCTTGCAGCAGGTCCTCGCTTCGCTGGGAGGAGAAGTTCTCCAGCGAGATCGTCACGGAGTTGCGTACACCGCTTCCCCAGGCCGGGCGCTTGGCCAGCAGGTCGCGGCGCGCCAGGGCGAGAGTGAGGATCGGCACTTCCTTGCTGCGTGCGACGAGGTCCTCGACGAAGTCCAGCAGCGCGGGTTCCGCCCACTGCAGATCGTCGAAAACCAGGATGGTCAGTCCGTCTCGGGCCAGTCCCTCGAAGAAGATGCGCGCGGCCGTGAAGAGGTCCTCGCGAGTTCCGCCGGGCTCCTCGAGCAGGCCGACTTGGCGACCGCGCCCATGGCGCGCAGGGGCGGTGGGCTGCGGCGTTTCGGGGGCAGCCAGCGTCGCCAGTCGCTCGGCCAGGTAGCCCGGCAACCAGAGTTGATGCGCTCCCTGGGGGGCAAGGCCTTCGAGAGTGTGCCGGAGTTTGGCGCGCGCCTGCTCGGCATGGTCCGCATCGGTGATCCCGCAGGCCTCTCTCACCATGTCGCTCAACGCCGAGAAGGTGGCGGCGTGACCGTAGGGCAGGCAGCGGCCCCAATACACCCGCACATCTGCCTCCCCGAGGTCTCGCTGCACTTCCTGAACGAGACGGGTCTTGCCGACTCCGGCCTCGCCCATGATGGTGACCAGGTGCGGGCGGCGCTCCCGACGGGTGGAGGAGGCGACGGCGTGCAGCAGGGCGAGATCGTCGCTACGTCCGACCAGGGTTCCACCGAATCCCCGGCCGGGACGACCGTGCGGCAAGGACTTGACGCTCAAGGCTTCGAAGGCGGAGACGGGCTTGACCTTGCCCTTGAGATCGAGGGGCGGCAACTCTCGAAAGGAGATGACGTCGCGGCAGGCCTGGTGGGTGGTCTTGCCGACCAGGACCTGGTCCGGCTCCGCCGCGCGGGCCAGGCGGCTCGCCACGTTCACCGCGTCTCCGACGACCGTGTAGGTGGTCTCGGCCTGTACACCGGCCAGCACCTCTCCGGTGTTGACGCCGAGGCGAAGCGAGACGGCGCGGCCGGTCGGAAGCACTCGCGCGGCCCGGCTGAGCACCAGTCGCATCTCCAGCGCCGCCCGCACCGCCCGCTCCGGGTCGTCCTCGTGCGCGGTCGGGGCGCCGAACACGGCCATGACCTCGTCGCCTATGAGCTTATCGACCCGGCCCCCGAAATGGACGACGACCTCCGCCAGTTCCGCAAACACCTTGTCGGTGAAAGCTTTGACCTCTTCGGGGTCGGTGCGCTCGGTCATCGCGGTGAACCCGACCACATCGGCGAACAACACCGTGACCACGCGGCGCTCTTCGATCGCGACCCCTGCCCGCCCAACGCCGTCGGGTGCGACGCCGGCCCCACAGCTCATACAGAAGCGCGCATCTTCGACTATGGGGGCTCCGCACTCATGGCAGGTTCGGGGGAGAGTGGCCCGGCAAGCGGGACAGCTGGAATTCCCCGGCGGGATGCTCATCCCGCACGAGGGGCAGGTGATGGATGGGAGATGTCCGGGCATTGCTGGCGTCAGTCCGCCGGATGCTCGGTGCGGATGTAGACCAGGGTGCGACCGTCCCACTTGTAGATGTCGACGGGGTAGGAAGCCTCGGGGGTGCCCGGGGTCTCGCAGGTGGCGCGCACCTCCGGGATCCCGTCGGCATCCACGTCGACCAGGGTGGCTCCCGTCACCCCGTAGACGTGGTTGGCGTTGTCGCATCCGCCACTGGCGAGCAGGGGTTGGTAGGCAGGACCACCTGCTGCGGTCGGGCTGCGAAAGGTGAACAAGGCCAGTGAGGCGCCGCCGGCACCCGTGAAGTCGAACAGGGCGATCTTAGGCAGGCTGTTGTGGAAGATATCCCGCACTTCCACCCTCGGGTTGCGGTCGGCGGGCCCCCCGTCGCCTTCGAACACGATCCTATAGGCGAGCCCGTCCCAATCGGCGACCGCGACATGGCTGTCCTCGGCGCCGGCCGGCACGTAGGTGAAAACGATCTCGAGGTCGGAGTCGGAGTCGGCGTTGACGGCGACGTTGTCCACCCCGTGCATGGCGGCGGGATGGAAGGAGGCGACGAAGGCTGCCCGTTCGGCATCGGTGGGTGAGTGTTTGGTGGGCGTCGAGGATGGCGTCGGCGTTGGGGAGAGCGTCTTCGTCGGTGTGGGCGCCGGCGTTGGGGAGAGCGTCGGCGTGGTGGCTGTTGCCGAGGGCCCCAGTGTGGCCGTCGTCGTGGACTCAGCTTGAGGGGACGACTTGGCGCATGAGCCCACGAGCACGGCCACCGCCGTCAACCCCAGGACCCACCTCGAACGATTGAACCCCATTGCCGTTCTCTCCCGCAGCGAGGTTTGGCTTCCTCGCATTCATGCGAAGAATGCCACAGCCCGACCGGCCGTGTCGCCCCGACCGTGGCGGACGTTCCCGGGGGGCGTGCCCGCCCGGCTCAGGCCTCCCGGCTGCGCAAGCGGTAGTCGTCGTGGCCGGTCTGCTCGGCACGTCCTTCGGCGACGAGCTTGGTCAGGTGAGCAAGCACCGACAACTCGGCGGCCGGGTGCAGGCGTGGGTCGACATCGACATAGATGCGCGCCACCAGTTCCCGCGCGCTGCCGTCGCCGGCCGCCAGCCCGGCCAGTATCTGCGCCTCGCGGTCCATGCGGTGGGCCAGGTACTCCTCGACTTTCGCGGTTCCATCCTCGATCAGCGGGCCGTGACCCGGGTACAGGCGCCCGAGATCCAAGCGCAACAAGCGTTTCAAGGAGTCCATGTAAGCTGCGAGATTGCCGTCGGGGAACGGGATCACGGCCGTGCCCCACCCCAGGATGTGATCGCCGGTCAGCAACGCCCGCTCTTCTTCGAGGTAGAAGCAGATGTGGTCGGAGGAGTGTCCGGGGGTGGCCACCAC
>JBBAAN010000157.1:0-4781 GCA_041658225.1 Actinomycetota bacterium | reverse complement strand
CCTAGGCCATCAGTGCCGCTGCCCACAACTCGCCTAAGCCCCGAAGGAACGCCCTCGCCCAGGACGCGAGGTCTGCAGCACGATCCCGGCAAGGACCTGCGGTACGGACGGCTTGTGGTTGAGCCGGCGGGCAGGGAAATAAGGTAAGACGCCTCGCCCGCGGTCTTGTGCGAGAATAGGCGGCTGGCCGGCTCCTTCCGCCGGGCGGCGCTACTCCTTCCCGCCCATGCGGTGTGTGAAGAAAGGGAGAAACCCGCTCTCCATGACACTTCACTTCCTGAACGGTTTCACATGCAATGCACGCGTGCCGAGCAGTTGGCACACCGGCACTGTCTGCATTCTCGCCGAGACTTCTCAGGGACCTGTCCTCATCGACACCGGGCCCGGTACGGAGGACTACCTTCACCCACCGGGTATCCTGCGGGTGTTCCAAATCATCACCAAGGTCCCCATGGACGCCGCCGAGGCGGCCTGCCGCCAGGTCGACCGTTGGGGGTACAAGCCAGAAGACGTCCGGCATGTCATCCTCACCCACATGCACTTCGACCACTGCGGCGGGCTTAGCGATTTTCCCGGGGCGACGGTGCATGTGCATCAGCGAGAGTACGAAGCATTCCTTGGGAGGCCGCGTCGTTTGGCTGACCTGGCGTATGTGCGTCGCCACGTCGCCCACCACCCGCAGTTGGCCCTCTACGCAGATCGGGGGGAGTCCTGGTATGGCTTGCCCGCCATCCGGCTGCCCTTTCAGCCGGAGATGTGGCTCGTGCCGCTCCATGGGCACACGCGTGGCCACTGTGGGGTCGCCATACGCACGGGCGCCGGCTGGCACTTCCACGTAGCCGATGCGGGTCCCGTGGGCCTTGAAGACTATGCGCCCGAGTGGCTGGTCACCCTCGTGCTGGGGCCGCATACCCCGTTTCTTCGCGCCTTCGCCGCGGCGCATCCTGAGGTCCGGATTACCACTGGTCACATGTGGTTGGATTTCTTCGATCGCCAAACGCCAATCTAGGGCGAAGCGACATTCCGGTGTGGGAAGTGCGCCGCGGGCCAACCCGCTCACTGGCCGGGATCAGGGCACCCGGGAACCGACTGCTGTCTGAACCCCGCAGCTCATGGGTCCCGCCAGGAGGTATTCGGCATGAAGATTCCGCAGGAACTCCGCAATCTGATCGAGTCGGGCACCCCGGCACATCTGGTGACCCTCAATCGCGACGGAAGTCCGCAGGTCACCCTCGTCTGGATCGGGCTCGATGGCGAAGAGATCGTCGCAGCCCATCTGCCTGAGAATCAGAAGGTCAAGAATCTCCGGCGCGATCCACGGGTCGCCATTTCTCTGCAGGCCAGGTCTCGGAGCCCGATGGGCCTGACCGAATACGCCGTTCTCTACGGTGAGGCCACGATCGAGGAAGGTGGGGCGCCCGAACTTCTGCAGAAGCTGGCACACGTCTACCTCGGATCGGATGTGAAGTTCCCGCCCATGGACAAACCCCCACAGGGATATGTCACGCGAGTTCGGGTTGCGCGCATTGGAGGCGTGGGCCCTTGGTCCGGTCCGCCGGTTTGAGTCCTGCCACCCGGCGGAGACTCCCTGATGGCGATGGGATGTCCGCTTGCCGGATCTCCGGAGGCGCTCGATCCATCCACCCACCGAGGTCTGAGCCATGAGGAATGTGGTCTTCCAGAACGACTCGGGACCCTGCCATCGGGCCCATGAGCCGGGCGCCGGGGAGGTCAGCCGCGAGTGCGACATCCGATCTCAGCCAGCTTAGCCTGCTTCGCGCTCGCACTAGCCGGCTGCTCTTCCACTCCGGGGTCTGCGCCTCCTACGCCACTCCCGGCCCGGGCGAGCCAGCCGCCCCCCGCCGCCACGGCTTCCACGGCATTCATACCTACGCCAACCATTGACGTGGCGCAAGCGCTCGTCGGCACCGTCCAACCCACGACCTACGCATCCTACCCGTCCCCGGACGGCGAGTGGCGTGTCGATGTCGTGATCTATGCCTGCACGATCGTCGATCCTGAAACGCAACAGGAGAACTCCCTCGAACAACTGATCCTTGTCTCCGCGGCGGACGGCTCCCGGTCCGTGCTTGACACCCAGATGTTGAACTGCGGGGGGTTGGGCGCAGCAGGTTTCGAGGGTCTCTTCTGGACGCCCGACGGAGCCCACTTCTATTACACCAGAGCCAGAGACGGTGTCCCCGATGGATGCGGCTACTGGGAGAAACCTCTAGGCCGCTTCAACATCATCGAGGGACAGGCCGAGTACGTCGGGGGAGGGCCATTCTCGCCGGACGGCAGCAGGATCGCCACGTGGATCGATCACAGCCTCACGTTGTGGGATGTCAGCGGTGACAGGATAGGATCCGTTCCCCACCCGATTGAGGACGCCTTCCCTGGCCCGATCGCTTGGTCGCCGAATGGCCTGTCCGTCGCATACCTGCTGAGTGAAGGCTACTGCCCACTTGGCACGACCCACCTGGTAAGAATGGACCTCGGCACCCTGAATCCTGTGGTCGTGCTCTCTTCCATCGCCCCGAGCTTCGCCGGTATCGTTTGGGACGGACCAAACCGCGTCATCGTCTCCGACGAGCAGTCGACAACATGGAGCTACGACTTCGACTCCGGCAAGCTAGGCCCTTCCTCCGAGTGACATGGCGCCCGGCCGACACCATCTCGAACTCCGAAGTCCAGACGAAATCGCCCATCAGGTCCGCTTGTGACTGTACGGAGCGTGGTCTCAAGCAGAGTAGCGGAGGGCAGGGGCGTGTCCCCGCCGGCGGACACACACCGCGCCTCGAGGGGGCCGTTGTCGTCTGGAACTCGGCCATCGGCGGTCTATAATTCGCAACGCCTCCCGGCCCGGGCACAGGGCCCGGTTTCGGGCGTTGGATAGAGAGACCTCCCGCCCGACAGACCCAGATTGGAGTGCAATGCCCCTCACCCCCCGACAACGTGTCAGGATGGCGCTCGATCATGAACAGCCCGACCGTGTCCCGATCATCCTTGGTACCAGCAACACCACCACGCTGAAGAGCCGTCCTTACCGGCGACTGAAGGCCCTGCTCGGGATCCATGCCCCTGACAGCTACCTCTATGACTGGCCCGAGCTCGGCTCGGCGGCGCCGGTCGAACCTGTGCTCGAGCGTTTGCACAGCGACGCGCGAGGCGTGCTGGACCGATTCCCCGCACACATCTATACGCGCAACCTGGCCCGTCCGCCGCACGCCCCCTTCATCGACGATTGGGGCAGCGGACAGACCGAGGTCGAGCCCGGGGTCTGGTATCCCGGCATCCATCCGATGGCCGACGCCACCACTCTGGAGGAGATCGAACGCTACCCGTGGCCCGACATGGACGACCCGACGCGTGTCGCCCACGTCCGTGAGCACGCCCGCCGGCTTGCCAAGGAGGATCGCTATGCGATCATCGCCACGCCCTGGCTGCTCTTCCCTTTGGAGAGGGCATTCGCCATGCAGGGCATGGACAAGTTCCTGCTCAACCTGGCGCTGCACCCCGACTTCGCCCGGGCTCTGCTGCTCAAGATCGCCGGCCTGTGCCGGCAGCTGATGGAGCACTTCCTGCGGGAGCTTGGGGACAACGTCGATATCATCAAGATTGGCGATGACCTGGGCACCCAGGATCGATTGCTCATCTCCCCCCGCATGTACCGCCAGGTGCTCAAGCCCATCCACGCCGCCTACATCGCCTTCATCAAGGAGCACACGCGGGCCAAGGTCTTCTTCCATACCGACGGCGACGTCTTCGATCTGCTGGACGACTTCGTCGAGATCGGCGTTGATATCCTCAACCCGATTCAGACCTCGGCCGGGAAGATGGCGAATCTGGCTGAGCTCAAGCGCCGCTACGGGCATAATCTGGTCTTCTGCGGGGCGTTGGATACCCAGCGCATCCTGCCTTCCGGCACGCCTGAGGAAGTGCGCCAGGAAGTCCGGCGTGTGATTGAGCTTCTCGGCCCGGGGGGCGGTTACATGCTCGCCTCAGTCCACACCATCATGGACGAGGTCCCGCCCGAGAACATCCTGGCGATGGTCGACGCCGCGGTGGAGTACGGCCGACTTACAACAGGCTGAGACCGCCGGAATGCATCCGGGCGGGCCGGGACGGTCCCGGCCGAAGCCTGTCCTCAGGTGTGCCAACCCCAAGATCTCCTGCAGGGCTGGATGTTTCGACGAGGGGCCCCGCCGCATCATTCCCATCCGTTCGCCATGGGCCCCCGGTGTTTCGCGCTCCAATCGACGGGCGATTACGAGGCGCATGTGCCCGCGCGGCGAGTGTCCCGCGTCTTATTCGGGTGGAGGGAGATGCGGGTGGACGTGCCGGCCACCGCCTTCGCGCCCCCAGCGCGGCATGCCTCATGTGCCGGTAGGTGTCGACCGCCTGACGGCCGGTGGCAGTCAGGTGGACCAACGTATGAGGCTTCCTCCCGACGAACCCCTTTTCGACGGTGACGTAACCCGCTTCTCCCAGGTTGGTCACATGCGAAGAGAGATTCCCCCAGCTCAGCTCCGTTGCGTTGAGCAGGAAGACGAAGTCGGCCTTGGCGACGGAGCCCAGGCACACCAGGATCATCAGCCGCGCTGGTTCATGGACCATTCGATCGATCTCAGCCAGACCACGCAGTCCGTCTCTTGGCCGGCGGCTCTCGCTCATCCTAGGCCTCCGCGCTACGGATGGGGTATTTGCGTACGAAGCGCGCCAGCAGTCCCATGCCGATGAGCAGGATGACACCGGCTGCGAGTCCCAGGGGAAGGTTGAAG
>JBBAAN010000156.1:0-4798 GCA_041658225.1 Actinomycetota bacterium | reverse complement strand
AACGTATTCCAGGACGATGCGGGGAGCCTGGACTTCTTCTGCACCACCTATACCCACAACGGCAGAGCCAGTTTCTCGCTCAAAGACGTCACCGCCTACGACCCGTCGAAGATGGGCAAGGCGGACCTGCTGCTGATCCTCAACCGCAATGAGAACGTCATCCCGGCCGTGGCCAAGCTGCCCGGTCCTCTCGCCGCGGCCTACTTCATGCTGGGCGAGACCCAGGGGACCTCGGCCGGCGGGGCGGACGAGGAAGGGCGCGCTCTGAGGGTGCCGGGCACGAACCCGTTCTTCCCGCTGGATCACGGCCTGCAGGGCAACCGGCTGCTCGAGTTGCTGGAGACGCACCCTTTGCCGGTCTACCTGCTCAACACCGGGCGCATCGGCGGTCCCGAGACGGAGCCGGAGTCGCGCAAGGTGCGTATCGCGGACACCTCGGCCATCCTGAGAGCCCTGGCCGAAGACGAGATCAAGTGGGAAGCGGATCCCGACTTCGGCTACCTGGTGGCCTCCGAGGTGCCGGGTCTGGATGCGGATGCGCGGGAGATCCTTCAGCCGGGGACCTGGTACGAGGCTCGCGGGCGCACGCCCGAGTACCGGGAGTTCATCGCCAGGCTCAAGGCCGATCGGGCCGAGTTCCTGGGCGGCTTCCCCTCACTCGATCCCGGGATTGCCGCTGCCCTGTCGTAGCTACGGGGCCGTGATCCTCAGGGCTTTTCGCCTTTCGGGCAGGAGCACACGGAAGGAGGCGCCTCCGCCCGGGCGGTCTTCGACCCAGGCTCGACCGCTGTGCAGCTTGGTGAACTGCATGACGATCGACAACCCGATGCCGGTTCCGGGGGCGTGAGCAGGTGTTGTGGGCCCCTGCCAGAACGGTTCGAAGACGGTCTCCTTGATCTCGTCGGGCACTCCTGGCCCGGCGTCCTCCACGACGATGAGCAGCCCGTCCGCCTCGTGGCTCAGCCGGACCCATATCGGTGTTCCCACGGGGGTGTGCTTGGTCGCATTGGCAACCAGGTTGTCGATGATGCGCTCCAGTCTGGGAGCGTCCACGGGGAACTCGACATGCGGGCCCTCGAGATGGAGAGGATGGCCCGACGTGTCGAGGTTCTTGATAACGTTGTCGGCGAGGGACGTGACGTCGGCCGTGACGAGGTGGGGTTGATCGGTCCCCCGGCTCAAGCGAGCGACATCCAGCAGGTCGGCCAGCAGGCGATCGAGCCTTCGCGCATTGTGGCCGATACGCTCGATCATCTCCCTTGAAAGCCCCTCCGACAGGTCGATGTCCGGTCGCCGGAGAGTCTCTGACATCCCGAGTATCGCCGTCAGCGGCGTTCTGAGCTCATGGGAGGTCGCCTGCAGAAAAGCGTTCTTCAGCTCGTCCAGTGTATGCAGACGCTCGGCCGCTTGACGCTCCCCCTCGTAGGCCGAGCGAAGCGCCTCCTGCGCCTTCCTGGCATTCGTGACATCGACCACGATCGAGACCAGGCCAACGAGTCGTCGTTCCCCATCGCGAAGCGCGCGGGATCCCAGCGACAGCTCTCGAACGGAGCCGTCCTTCCTGCGGACCTCGATCGGGAAGTCGCGTACGGAGTCCTTCTTGGCCAGCAACCCCAGGAGTTCATCTCTGCGGCCGGGGTTCAGGTATATCCGCCTCATGTTGCCGACTTCCGTCATCAACTCCTCCGGCGACGCATAGCCGAGCATGCGAGCCAGCGCCGGGTTGGCCTCAATGATCTGCCCATCCACGGACGCATGCACGATGCCCTCGGACGCATTCTCGAAGAGCGTTTGATACCGCTCCCGGGCGTCGGAAAGCGCCTGTTCCATCCTGCCGCGTGAGACGGCCGCCCCGAGCGCTCCCGCCGCAACTCTCAGAGCCTCGATCTCCATGTCCGCCCACTCGCGGTGCGTCCGATCGTCTTCCAGGGCCAACGCCCCCCACCAGGTGCTGCCGGCAAAGACCGGGACGATCGCAAGCGACCGCCCGCCGAGGGATTGAAGAGCCCGCATCTGCCGCTCGGGGAACTCCCCGAGCGGTCCCTTGACGACCTCGCCTCGTTCCAGGAGATCGGCCCACCCGCCAAGGCCTGCCTCCTCGAGCGAGGAAGCCGCCAGGTGCGCATCGACGGCCAGGGGGGCGGTTCCCGGACGCGTCCACTCGGACAATGGAGCCGCCAGCGCGTGCCCCCTCGGCCCCGCATCGACTTCGAATGCCACGACCCGGCGTACGCCGGCAGCCTCACCCAGGTTGGCCAAAACCTCTCTGAGGTTGTCCTCCCAGGACCCCGATCTCAACAGGATCTCGGACGTCGAGACGGCAGCCCCCAGGATCGCGCCCCTACGTTTGAGCGCCTGCCGGGTCATCGTTCCCCAGATGGCCGCCCCAAGTGTCTCGGCAGCCAGCCTCAGCGCCTCGATCTCTGCCGGTAACCACTCGCGCTCGAGCAGGCACTGATGGAGAGAGATGAAGCCCCACCACTTGCCCTCGACGAAGATCGGAACCACGGAGATGGACTGGATGTCCTGCGCCCCCAGAAGCAGGGCCCACTCGCTCTCCGGGAATTCCCGCACGTGGCCGCTGATGATCTCACCGCGGCTCAGAGCCTCCACCCAGCGCACGAACCCGGCCGCAAGCGCCGGGATGTCGTGCAGCCTGGGGTCTTCGATTGTGGGGGGTATCCCCGGCGCAACCCACTCGTACAGCACGCTCGCGAGGAGAGACCCATCCGGAGCGGCGCTCATCTGGTAGATGTGCGCTCGGGAGGTCTCCGCCGCTTCTCCGAAGAGAGCGAGCAGTTCCTCGGCATGCGACTCCCAGTCGCTTTCCCTCAAGATGATCTTGGCAATGTGGGCGACGGCTTCCAGCATCGCATCGCGCCGGCGCAGCGCGCGTTCGGCCTCAGCTCGGTCCGTGACGTCCCGAGCGTTGATCACGATCCCGCGGACTGCGGGGTCCTCCAGGCGGTTGTTGCCGATGGCCTCCACCGTGCGCCACCGGCCGTCGGCGGCGGCCAGACGGAAGGACTGCGGCACGTTGACGCCGGGTGTGGTCAGAGCCTGTGAGAACGACGCCACCACCCTCTCCACATCCTCGGGGTGGATGAGATCGAACATGTTGTGGCCGATCTGCTCCGCGGGCGAGTACCCGAAGAACCGCTCGGCTGTCAGGTTCACGTAGACCAGGCGAGCCTCGGCGTCGAGCACGGCGATCAGGTCTGTCGAGTTGTCCACCAGCGCCCGGAGTCGCACCTCACCGGGCAGGAGCGCCTTGTCTGCCGGCTTGTCCCGGGGTTGCTTGGACGAGGTGGCGGCCCCGCCGCCGGCCCGCCGCCGGGTGGGTGGATCCTGAGAAGAACGGTCCGGCACTCCCATCGCCCGGCCGGATGGATCCTGAGAAGAACGGTCCGGCACTCCTATCGCCACCCTCCGACTCGAATGGGAAGGCTGATCCCCGCTGGAGTGGTTCGAGTCCACGCCAACCTGGTCGCTTGACGCCTACCGGCGCACGCTCCCTGAGCTATGCCCGAAGGGCCAGAACATCACAATACCCCCCGTGACACCCCCTGTAACGGCCCTGTCGTGCCGCCCGCGAGCCCACGAGGTCAACCATTCGGCTCCGCCGGGCAAGCTCGAACTGCCAAGAGAAGGAACTGCTGAGAAGCCGGGCGTTTCGCGGGACTATACTGGCGCGGCGTGAGGAGGGGACCATGCAGGAGTCGCTGGAGGGCTTGGGGGAGTTCGGCTTCATCTCCCGCATCCGAGCCCGCCTGTCCCAGGGCCCCGGGGTGGTGCTGGGCCCCGGTGACGACGCGGCGCTGCTGCGCCTGGATCCCCGCATGCTCGCGCTGTTCACCGTCGACGCGATGGTCGAGGGTGTCCACTTCGATCTCGCACTCTCTTCCGCGGCCGACGTCGGCTGGAAGCTGCTCGTGGCCAGCGTCAGCGACGCGGCGGCCATGGGGGGCAGACCTCTGTTCGCGGTGGCGAGCGTTGGCGCGCCGGCAGGCACCGATCTCGCCGTCGCGGAGGGGTTCCTCGAGGGATTGGCCGAAGCTGCGGAGACCTACGGCGTGAGCGTGGTCGGCGGGGATGTCGTGCGCGCCCCGGTATTGACCGCGAGTCTCTCCCTGATCGGAGAGGTGGCCGAAGACGCCGTGCTGCGCCGCTCCGGCGCGCGCACGGGCGACGCGCTGGTCGTGGTCGGAGGCCTCGGGGCCGCCGCCGCCGGACTGGAGTTGCTTCGCTCGGCCACTTCAGGCGGAGAGGGCGCGCGCCGCTTGCTGGCGGAGGAAGCTTCGCTTGCGTCGGCTCACCGGCGTCCGCGGGGGCTGGTCTCCGAAGGAGGGCGTCTGGCCGGGCTGGGCGTGCGCTGCGCCATCGATGTCTCCGACGGGCTGGCCGCCGACGCGGGTCACATCTGCGAGGAGTCGGGCGTGGGGGTCGTCGTCGAGGCGTCCCGGGTGCCCCTCGCCGCCGGCGTGGAGCGCGCGGGGGCGCTGCTTCACACCGATCCGCTGCGGCTTGCCCTGGCCGGAGGGGAGGACTTCGCGCTGGCCGCGGCGGTGCCGCAAGGACTGGTGGAGCAGGTAGTCGAAGCCTTCGAGTCCGAGGCTCTCGCGCCGATCGCCGTCTGCGGCAGATTCACCCTGCCCGGGCAAGGCCGCTGGCTTGCGCTGCCGGACGGATCTCGCCGTCCCCTGGAAGGCGGGTGGGATCACTTCGCCTCGGGATCCGGACGGCCGTGATGAGCGAGCACGGGGATTCCCGGCGCGGTGTAGACCCCAGGGGGTCGGCG
>JBBAAN010000155.1:0-4838 GCA_041658225.1 Actinomycetota bacterium | reverse complement strand
CTTTCAGCTCGGAGGCGAAGCGTTCCAGGCGTTCCCGGGCCGGCTCGGACAGTTCCCCCACCTCATCCAGGTGATCCAGCGCCTCAGCCATCGGGAAGCGCACGTTCGACAAGTCCGGGTCCTCTTCGTCGACCTGCTGGCGCAATGCCGTGGTGCGCCCAGCCGCCCAGCGGGCCAGGCGGGCCAGGTCCCGGTAGGAGATGCGCCAGCGCGGGCCGAGCAGCAGCCTCGCCAGGTAGACGTTCCGTCCCGGATCGTTGAGAAGGCGCAGGTAAGCAACCGCGTCCACGACTTCCGGCACCGAGAGAAGCCCGCCGAAGCCCGTCACTTCAAACGGGATGTCCCTTGCCCGGAAAGCCTCCGCCAACGGACCGAAGAAACGCCGGCGCGAGCGGCACAACACCGCCAGGTCGCTCCAGTCGAGCGGCCGACCATCGGGCAGGCCCGCCTGGTGCAACTCCTTGATCTGATCGGCGATTGCCTCGGCCTCTTCTTCGTTGTCTCCCGCGAGGAAAGCGCGCACCCAGCCCTCACCGTTGGCCGGGTGCTCGATCAGCTCGGGACCGCTTCGCCGTTCGAGCGGAACCTTCTCGATGACGGTGTTGGCGAGCGCCAGGATGCGCCGGCCCGACCTGAAGTTGGCGGCCAAGTCCCGGCGGGCCACCTCAACGCCTTCGACGGCGAACTGTGAGGGGAACTCGAGCAGGTTGTGCAGCGTCGCACCACGGAAGCCGTAGATCGCCTGGCGGGTGTCGCCCACCGCCGTGACCGGGCAGCCGCGCCACACCCGTTGCAGGAACACGCGCTGGGCCACATTTGTGTCCTGGTATTCATCGAGCAGCACCACGGGATAGCGCTCCCGCAAGGCCTTCGCCACCTCGGGGAAAGAGCCGGCCAGCTCGACCGCCTTCGCGATCTGGTCGCCGAAGTCGATGCGGGCGCGGCGGCGCTTCTCCTCGATGTAGCGGCGCACGATGCGACAGATCTCCGCTCGCTCGGCAGCCGCACGCGCGACATCCCTGGGCAGGCCGCCGCCGGCTTCCTCCAGCAAACCACGATCGTAGGCCGCCACATCCTCGGGTTCGACCAGGTGATCCGCGCAACGGTCGGCCAGATCCAGCACATCACGCACCACGCGACCGAGCGAGCGTACCGGCAATTCCAGCAAGATCTCGTCCGCCAGGATGCGAAGCACCAACTGCCAGCGCTGCGCCTCCGAGAGCAGACCCACGTTCGCCTCGATGCCGATGCGAACGCCGAGGTCGCGCACCAGCGTCGCGGTGAAGGCATGATAGGTGTCCACTCGAACGCCTTCGGAGCGAAGCCCGAGCGGCTCGAGGGCCTTGCCCACCCGGCCGGCCAATTCCTCGGCGGCCTTGTTCGTGAAGGTCAGGCCGAGCACGTCCTCAGGGCGCGCCACTCCCTCGCTGACCAGCCAAACCATGCGCGCGGCCATGACGGCGGTCTTCCCGGAGCCGGCGCCGGCCACCAGGCACATCGGAGCAAGTGGAGCGGTTATGGCCTCCCACTGCTCGAGCGTGGGAGCGTGGCCGTTCAGCGCCGCGCGTACCGCCTGCGGAGCATCCTCGACGACGGCCAGCCGCGCGGGCGCATTCGAAGCGGGACGACCCACAGCCGGCATGCCTTCTCGATCACCCGTCACAGCCCGGCCTCCTGTCCTTGCGGCCACAGCGGGCAGAGAATCTTGAACGCGCAGAAGCGGCAGTCGGCGTTCGCGCTGGGCGCGAACCGTTCCGCGATGACCCCATCTATCAACCCGAGAAGGCGCGCCTCGGTGGCTTCGGCATGCCCCTTCTTCGGGACCTGACCGCGGCGGCAGAGCTGGCCTCGCCACTCGTTCTTGGCCGGATAGACCAGCTCCATCAGCTTGGTCGGCCCGTCGCTCGACAGCTTCTCGTCCTTGCCGGCAGCCAGGTGATAGACGGCAAGCTGCAGGTCTTCCTGGGCCGCTTCCTGGGTCTTGGCGTAGCGGCCGGTCTTGTAGTCGATGAGACGGATGCCGCTGCCCACCCTGTCCACTCGGTCGATCTTGCCGCGGATGCGGTGCGGGCCCAACTCGAAGGCAAACGGGTATTCCACCCGGAGGATCTTCCAACCGGCGTTCGCCTCGATGCGCCAGTAGCGATCGATCATCTCCTCGGCGTCCCGGCGCGCGCGATGCTCCTGAGCCCGTGTCGGAAAGACCTCGGCGCGCCACAGTGAATCCAATTCGGCGCGCATCGCCTCCAGCGTGCGGGCAATCTCGTTTCGCTCCAGCCGCTCGAAGACCTTGTGGATCCACTTGCCCAGATCCATCTGGTAGGAGGGGTCGGGATCCAGCCCGAGCACGGTGTTGTAGAGATAGCGAAGCGGGCAGTCCTCATAGGCGGAGATGCGCGAGTAGCTGGTGACAAGGCTGCCGTCGGGGGCCAGATCCAGACCGGGAGTCCAGGCCCGCTGCCACCACCAGGTTCTCGGGTCGCAGCCGGGAATCCTGGGCAGCGCCCACAAACCGGCCAGACGCTCGCCGGGGGGAGCCGAAGGATCGGACAGGACCCGGCGAGCCCGAGCCTCGGCGTCGGCGAAACTCAGCACCTCTTCGGGAACGGCGCAGGGGTCTTCGGGTATCTCGACACCGAGGTCGGCGAGAAAACGCGATGGCCGGCCTCTCGACGCGCTCGCGTTGAAGGTCACGAGACAGCGCCGGCGCGCCCGGGTGAGCGCGAGGTAGAAGAGCCTGCGGTCGTCCTCGATCGCTGCGTGCTCCCTGGCGACCGGATCGAATCCCTTGAGCAGCAACCACGGGTCGAAGAGCCCGCGACGACGATGGCCCGACGGAAGCACCCCTTCGTTGGCGCCGACAAGGATCACGACGTCGAACTCCCTGCCCTTTGCCCGGTGAGGACTGAGCAATTCCACCGCGGCCCCGCTCGCTCCCCCGCCGCCGTCCCATGACTCCGCGCCGAATTCCGCCTCGGTCAACGCATCCAGGAACACCCCGATACCGGCTCGGGGCCTTCGCTCCACGAAACGCGACAAGGTGCGCGACAGCGCGGCCAGGGCATCCAGGTCCCGGTGAGCGGAGGAGACCGGGTCCGCGGCCATGGCCGCAAGACGTGCGGCCCAGCGCGATCCAGACCAGAGCGCCCAGAACGCATCGTCGGCCGTGCCCCCCGACGCTGCCGCGGCGACCTTCTTGCGCAGCTTGCGAAACTCCGCCAGGCGTTCGCGAAGCTTGGGGTGCAATGACTCTGGAGGGTCCTCCACCACTTCGGCGAGCGATCGCCCAGAAGTCCGCACCGCCCGCAGGAGCGAGCGCAGGTCGAAGGCGTCCAGCCCCGCCACCGGAGAAGTCAGCACCTCCGGCAGGTTCTCGACTTCGCTCGCCGGATCCACGGCCAGCCGCAGGAACTCCAGCGCGCAAGCCACGGCCGGCTCGTCGGTCAAAGCCAGTTCCCCGGCCGGCACGCGGTAACAGACCTCCGCCTGGTCGAGCGCGTGCCGAAGCATCGGCGCCATCGCCCTCATGTTGGGCACCAGGACGGCCATCGAATCCCAGGTGAGCCCCTCGACGAGATGGAGCCGGCGAAGCTCACGCGCCACCGCCTCCGCCTCGTCCACCGAACGGGCATACCGGCGAATCTCCAGACAAGGCGCGTCCTGCGCAGCATCCGAGGTGGCGGTCCCGAGACCGCCGGATGCCTCCGCCGGGATGGCCTCCTCGGGCCAGTGATCGGCGGGAGTATCACCCGCCCCGCTCATCAGGGAGCGCGCTGCCCGAAGGAGATCTCCGCCGAGCCGGAAGGTTGTGCCAAGCGCCACGCGCGCCATCTTGGGAAAGCGCTCGGGCAGTGAGTCCAGCGACTGCGGGTCGGCACCGCGGAACGTCTCGGTGCACGCACCCGGATCCCCCGCGCAAACCAGGTCCCCCCCATCGGCGCAGAGAAGCTCGAGCAGCCTCGCCTCCGCAGGCACAAGCTCCTGCGCCTCGTCGACCAGCACGAAGGGGTGGCGCTCTCGCACCTCGGCTCGCACATCGGGATCCTGGTCGAGGAGCTCAACCGCGCGCTCCAGCAGACCGCCGTAGTCCAGCGCCCCGCGAAGCGCCAGCAAGTCCTCGTAGCGGCCGAAGAACTCTGCCACCTCGATCCATTCCTCCAGACCCCGCTTGCGCGCCAGCGCGGCCACCTGCTCCGGGGCCAGCAGTCGCTGCCGGCAGCGCACGACGAAGTCCGCGACCTCATCGGCCAGAGCGCGGGTGCCGAGCAGAGACGCGAACGCCGGCCAGCGGCAGTCGGAGGGCTCGGCCGACGCCTCGGACTCGAGCATCTCGCGAACCGCTTTCCACTGCTCGGGCGCCGTCAGCACAAACGGTGGCTCCGAGTAGCCGAGCCGGCCGAAGTGGCTCTCGACCAGCGAAAGGCCGAACGCAAACCAGGACAGCACGGGCAGCTCGCCTGATGAACGGCCCAGACCGGAGAGCAGGCGCGCGCGCGTGGCGCCGGCCACTGAGCGGGAGAAGGTGAGGAAGAGGATCTGCTCGGCGCGCACTCCTTCGTCCACCAGGCTCCGCCACCGAGCTTCGAGCGCGGTCGTCTTGCCGGTGCCCGGGCCGCCGACCACCAACAACGGTCCGCCCCGATGCCCGACCACGCGCGCCTGCGCATCGGTCAACTCGACCGATGGGGCACCCGACACGTTCGCCCCGACGCCGCCAGGGCTCTCCTTGACATTCACGGGTGGATTGTAGCTGCCCGGTGTGACATCCGATCCCACGTTCGCCCCCAGGTGGGTCGGGTCCCACCCCCATGACCTCCGACGGAAGTCACGCCGGTCTC
>JBBAAN010000154.1:0-4873 GCA_041658225.1 Actinomycetota bacterium | reverse complement strand
GACTCGTCGACGTGCGAGCCAACGACCAGACCATCGTCAGCCAGGCCGCACTCACCCCGGGCGGAGAGGTGGCCTTCAAGGCTCCCGCCAAGGCCGGCTGGGTGTATGCCTCGCTCATGCTGCCCGACGGTCTCGAAGCGCGCAGGGCCGCCTGTGAGCCGATCTGGGGCTCCCAGACCAGCTACTGCCGCGATCACCTTCTGATGGCGGCCATAACCTCGGCGATCTATCTGGCTCAGCCGACCTCCATCCCGGGCAAGATCCGACACAAAGCCTCGAGTCAGACGTCCACCGTTCACTGGGGCCAGGCTCGCAACGAAGGAATGGCCCCCACTGCGGCGACCAGGCTTGCCGCGACCGGAGTGCCCGTCCTGGCCGCCGCCCTGATCTTGCTTGCCCGTCTCCGCCGTCGCCGCATGGAAGAGAGCTAGCCGAATATGTGCAGTGCTGAACCTGTGACCCCGACCCAACCCGGAGCCAAGGCTGCCGCCGATATCGCCGAGCAGCCGCAGGTCGTGGCGCGTGCGCTGGAGCGCAACGCGACCCGGCTCGAACAGGCGCGTGCGCTCGTGCAACGGAGTTCCCTGGTGCGGCTTCTGGCGATCGGGTCCAGTCGCCACGCGGCGGGCTACGGAGGCCAGGCCCTGGAGATCCTGGGCGACATCCCGGCCACGGTTATGCCCGCTCCGGGCGCGGCGGTTCCACTCCCCAGGCTTCACGCCGACCAGATCGTGATCGTGCTTTCCCAGTCCGGACGCACACCCGCGCTTCTCGACGCGGCCAAGGCGGCGCGCGAGGCCGGAGTCCAGGTCATCGCGGTCACCAACGAGCCCGACTCCCCACTCGAGGCCATCGCGACCGTCACCCTCTCCTGCGAAGCGGGTCCCGAACGAGTGATAGCGGCCACGAAGTCCGTGACGAGCCAGGCCGTGCTCTTGCGCGCCCTTGCTTGTCCCATCGACAAGCCCAACGTGGAGGCGCTCATCGAGGCGATGCGCCGGGCCGTCGAGGAAGTGGACTCGACCAAGGCCGTGAGAGGAGAGATCCCCCGCACGGTGGTCTGCTCGGGCTTTGCCGGCGAGTGGATCGCCGACGAGATCGCCCTGAAGTTCGCCGAGATGACCGGGCGCCTGGTGGCGGCCGAACCGCTGGTCGAGCATCTGCACGGTCCGGTCGCCGCGCCCGCCTTCACACTGGCGTTTCTCGACCCCGCCGACCCGAACACCGAGGCCCTTTCCGGCCATCGACGCTTGGTGCGAGTCGGGCCACACGCCTCCTACGACCTTCTCACCCCAACCACCGGCGACGCTTCGCTGGACTCCTTGGTGTGGCTGGTCATCGGACAGCGCATCGTGATGGCCTGGGCGCACTTGCTGGGTGAGGACCCCGACGCCCAACGCGGCCTGTCCAAGATCACGCTCACTCTTTAGGAGGCAGGCGCCATGCTTCCGGCCTTGGACATCCTGCGTACCGCACTCGGAATCGTCATCGACGACAAGGAGCGCCAGGGCCACGTGGTGACCGGCCTGCGTGAGGAGCTTGCCGGTATGCCGGATGGCTACGACGCGATGGCCGAGTTCGCCCGCCGGGTGGCCGACCTACCGCTGCGCGAGGACTGGCCCTACATCGAGCCCAGCGATCTCGAGGGCATATGGGCCGAGTGCGATCCATCTCGCCCCCTCGGGCCGATAGCCGAGGTCGACCTGGAGGACGCCTCGCGCCGGGCAGAGGCGGCGTTTCTCGCCTCGGTCTGCGGCTGCATCCTGGGCAAGCCCTTTGAGATCAACCCGACCCTGGACGAGCTTCGCGAGGCGCTGGAGCCGACCGGCGAGTGGCCGCTTCGCGACTACCCCTCCGAGCAGGCCGTGCGATCACTTCGCATGTGCCACCCTCAGTGGATCGAGTGCGTGCGCGAGCGCATCCGCTACGTCGCGCCCGACGACGACATCAACTACCGGATCATCGCCATGCTGCTGCTGGAGGAGTTCGGAACCTCGTTCACCAGCCAGCACGTGCGCGAGACCTGGCTCTGGCAGCTTCCCGTCCGGGTCACCTTCGGGCCCGAACGCACGCTGCTCGCCAAGTCGGCCATGGCATCCATCTGGGAAGGGTCGTCTCCGGACCTCGACGAATGGGTGCGGGTCCTGAACCCCATGGATGAGTTCTGCGGCGCGATGATTCGCGTGGACCCCTACGGCTACGCCTGCCCGGGAAACCCGGCCCTGGCAGCGGAGCTTGCCTGGCGCGATTCGAGCTTCACCCACCGGCGCACCGGTATCTACGGGTCCATGTTCGCGGCCGCCGCCATCGCCACCGCGATGGTCGAGCGAGACCGGCTGGCGATCTTCGATACGGCACTGAAGTTCGTGCCGCGGAAAAGCCGCTTCCATGAGATCGTCGCCGACTGCCTTGCCGAGGTCCGCAAGGCAAGCGACTGGCAGGACGGCTACTGGCGCATCCACTTGAAGTACGGGGGGCACGACCACTGCCGCATCTACCAGGAGACCGGCACCCTCATCAACACCATGCGTTTCGCCGAAGACGCGGGGCACGGCATCTGCATCCAGGTCAGTCAGGGCAACGACACCGACTGCTACGGAGCCACGGCCGGGTCACTGCTTGGCGCCTTCTTCGGACCCGGCAGCCTGGAGCCGCGCTGGCTGGAGCCCTTCAACGACGAGATGCACGTGGCGCTGGCGCTGTTCTTCGAGCGCTCGCTCTCGCGAGTGGCAAAGCGGATGGGGGCACTGCCCAAGCGGATCGCCGCCGGCATCACGGGGGGCGTGGATCTCTACAGCCCGACCGCGATGTCGAGCACGCTTTCCTCGAGCGGGAACCCGGCCGAATCGGAGTAGGCCTCAGCAGCCGCTCTCGTACGTGCGGCCGGACGCGAGACGCGACTTGCCGATGGACCCATGGCACGACCTGCCGCCCGGACCTGTCGCAGGGCTCCTCGAAGGTCTCATCGCGGGACTTGCCGTCGCACCGGTGGATGCGTGTACCGTACGGACTACAGCCGCGGCGGGGCGCGAGCGAAACCAGGATATATGTGCTCGCAACTCGAGACCCTACGGGGTCCGACACCGAGATGATCGAAGGGAGAGAGCCGATGCAGGCCGGCACGCAAACCCTTTTCATGCCTCCCGATTCTGATGCCGCCCGTGAGTTCTTCCGGCACAAGCCCAGGGAGCGAGTCGAGAAGGTTACGACGGTACCCGAGGCAATCGCCCGCCTGGTCCACGACGGCGACTACATCGCGATCGGCGGCTTCGGCGCCGACCGCATCCCCACCGCGCTCCTTCATGAGATCGTGCGCCAGGGCCGCAAGAACCTGGGCGTGTCAGGCCACACGGCCACTCACGACTTCCAGATCCTCGCGGCCGGCGGTTGCATGGATCGCTGCGATGTCGCCTACGTCGTGGGGTTGGAGGCCCGAGGCATGTCGGGCATCGGCCGCAAGATGTTCGAGGACGGCACGATCCAGGCGACCGAGTGGTCCAACGCCGCGCTCGCCTGGCGCTACAAGGCGGCAGCCATGGGTATTCCCTATATTCCCTCGCGCAGCATGCTGGGCACGGACACCCTTCGCTACAGCGCAGCAAAGCTGGTCGAGTGCCCTTACACCGGCATCAAGCTGGTCGCACTGCCGGCCCTCTCTCCCGATGTCGCTTTGATCCACGTGCCGCGAGCCGACGTCTACGGCAACTGCCAGATCGACGGAATCAACATCGCCGACAATGACCTGGCCCGCGCGGCCAAGCACGTGATCGTCACCACCGAGCGACTGGTGCGCCCCGAGGACATCCGCCGGGAGCCGCACCGCACCGCCATCCCATTCTTCTGCGTGGACGCCGTGGTCGAGGTTCCCTTCGGTTCTTACCCCGGCAACATGCCCTACGAGTACTACTCCGACGAGGACCACCTGAGGGAGTGGCTCGCGGCCGAGAAGGATCCGGGAGTCTTCGCCGCGTTCATCGACAAGTACATCCTCAACACTCGCGACTTCAACGAATATCTCGAGTTGTGCGGCGGCATCGAGAAGCTGCGCAAGCTGCGTGCCGTGGAGCTCCTGCTTGAGCGGCCCAACTCGAACCAGGAGGTGTGAGGGTGGCCGAGGCAACCTACAACTCGATGGAGCTGATGATCTGCCTGGCCGCCCGCTACCTCGAGGACCGAGCCACCGTTGTGGTGGGGACCGGCGCGCCGTGCGCGGCGGCCATGGTGGCGCAGCGTGTGCACTCCCCCAACCTGATCACTCTGTTCGAGGCCGGAGGAATGGACCCGATCCTGCCGACCATGCCCATATCCGTTGGCGACTCGCGTACGTTCTGGCAGGCGAGCATGGCCACCACCATGGACGACATCATGTCCTTCTGCCAGAAGGGCGTGGTCGACTACACCTTCCTGGGCGGGGCGCAGGTGGACATGTACGGCAACATCAACTCCACCATGATCGGGACCGACTACATCCACCCGAAGGTTCGGCTACCCGGAAGCGGGGGCGCCAACGACCTGGGATCGTTTTGCTGGCGCACGATGTGCATCACGCCCCACGACAAGCGTCGCTTCGTGGAGAAGTGCGACTTCGTCACCACACCGGGATACCTGACGGGTCCGGGAGCGCGTGAGGAGGCGGGACTGCCGCCGGGCACGGGCCCCTACAAGGTCATCACGAACCTGTGCGTCATCGGCTTTGACGACAACTCCAAGCGCATGAAGGTCGAGAGCCTGCACCCCGGAGCCACCCGAGAGCAAGTCGCCGAGAGCACGAGCTTCGAGCTGCTGTGGGCAAAGAATCTCAAGGAGAGCCACGCGCCCACCAAGGAGGAGCTGCACGTGCTGCGCGACGAGGTCGACCCTCACCGCTACATCA
>JBBAAN010000153.1:0-4961 GCA_041658225.1 Actinomycetota bacterium | reverse complement strand
GGCCTGGTCAACGTCTCTCTATACATCCAGCGCCGCTACTTCGCCCCGCAAGACGAACGGCAAGCTGCTCTCACCCAGGAGGCCTGACATGGGAGAAGGCCACAGCGGACCTGCCGCCGGATCGAGTCCCTGGCCGCGAACCGGCGTGCCCGCGCGGGCGAGTAGGGGCGGGTAGTTCGGCCAACTGCCTTCTCGGGTTGCGGTCCACGGAAACCCTGGGGCCCATCGAGTCAAACGGTCCCCCCTATGGTTGAATGTGCACCGTGGGAGGTGAGACGCCTATGCCAAGCCGCGCACAGGACTGGTTCCGTCAGGCCGGGCGAGATCTGGAGCAGGCCGAGGAATCGCGCAAGAGCGGCCGGCACGAGTGGGCGTGCTTCGCGGCCCAGCAGGGAGCCGAGAAAGCGGCCAAGGCTCTTCACCTTCACCTCGGACAGGAAGCCTGGGGCCACGTCGTCGCCAAGCTGTTGCGCGAACTGCCGGATCAGGTCGTGACGCCCGAAGATCTGGTCGAGAAAGCGAAAGTCCTCGACAACTTCTACATACCCGCCCGATACCCGAACAGCCACGCCGAAGGCGCCCCGTTTGAGCACTACGGGACCCTCCAGAGCGAAGAGGCGCTCAAGTATGCCCGTGAGATCCTTGAGTTCGTCCGTGCTCAAATGGCCGGACGCGCGAACGGTTGACACCGCAGTACGCGGGTGGGCCGAAGCGGTCCGCCGTGCGCGCTCCGACGTCATTCGCATCGGCTACTTCGGCTCGTACGCTCGAGGTGATTGGGGCGTCGGGAGCGACGTCGACCTGCTGATCGTCGTGGAGGATTCCGATCGGCCTTTCGAGGCCAGGGCAGCGGATTGGGATGCGACCTCACTGCCCGTGCCCGCCGACCTTCTCATCTATACGCGCCACGAGTGGGAATCCCTCGTCTTGCGGGGGGGTTTCCACGAAGCGGTCCAGAGCGCCGTCTGGGTTTACCCCGAGTAGACGCAAGCGCGATCGAGACCACGCCCGGCTTGCCCAGGTTCTCAGTCAGCCGAGTGGGGCTATCACCCGACGCGCTATGTCAACCATCTGCCGGGCGGAAGAAACCGCTCTCACAGCGTCTGACTTGGAAACCTCACGCGGGTCGTACTCCGCCCGGGTCTTGAGGGGCAACAACCGCCCCAGACAAGCCGCCGCCTCAACGCCATCCCGTCCTGCGCGCTTGAGGAGCGGAAGTGCTTGCGCATGGTCGGAGCCGGCGGCGCGCAGGCCTTCTCGTGCCCCGGTGATGGCATCGGCCGCGTTGATCCCCGCACGGACGGCCAGGCTCGTCGCCGCGGTGTGGCGATCCAAGCCCAAGCTCTCCTCCGCCGCCGCCAAGAACTCCTCAGCCTTCGCGAAGTAATCCTTCGTCTCCGCGGCCGTCACGCTCTTGGCGGGAGAGATCCTAGGCAACGGATGCCACTCCGACATCGGGGAGTGGACGGCCGGCCAGAACCACGCCTTCGCGAGCGGCAGCGGACCAGACGCCGCTCCCCGCGGAAAGAAGGCCTGACACCTCATCCTCGGACACCTCGATCAGGCTCACGTGGTTACCCGAGGACACCTCCGCACACTCGACCCACCGGCGGACCGACTCCTCCCAGCCCGAGTGCTCCGCCCCTACTCGCTTTGGTCGAACCACGAGTACGTCCATATCGCTGCCTGCCCTCGCTTCGCCCCGCGCCATAGACCCAAACAGCGTCAGGCTGGCGGGGCGAGGCCTGATCAACCTGGCGGCGGTTCGAAGATCCTCGAGTAGGAGGGAGCGCAAGTCGGCCAACGCCACGATACCTTCGGCCACACGGTTCCCTCTCGCCAGGAGGAAGAGTGTTGACGGCGGAGCCTCGCGGCGTTCCACGATCCCCAACTCCACCAATCGGGGGAGGACTCGCGATGCTTGAGCAACGCTCACGCGAGCCAGTCTTGCGACCGTACGTAAGTTCAACTCCGCAGTCGTCCGAGCCAGCACGCCCAAGATCCGGCCCTGGGCGCCCGGTATGACCGACTCAACCGGATGCACGAAGTCCATGCCCCGACTGTAGTCGAGTATCGCGCATAAATGCAACACTTGTTTCATATATGCGCGCATACAACTTGCACGCCATCCTGGGGCATCAACCACCAGCGCAAGACCCGAACCGGCCGGTTCTCAGCCGGAGCGGCGGGTGCGCAGATCAGCCTTGTCGTCGGAGTCGAAGTCGTCGGGCGGACCACCCGTCAGGATGTCCACGACGTCGATGCTCTCGATCGCCCAGTACATCACGCTATCGGGATTCTTGGAGTGGCCGGGGTGATCCGGGTCCTCATGGTCGATGGCGCTCTTCCATCCCACGTTGACCATACCGAGCAGATGCCCGGCCTCGTGCACGAGCACCGAGCGCTCGATGGAGGCGGAAGAGACGAGCAGGTTGCCGGCTGCCGCGATGCGCTCCGGGAAAACGGCGAACGAACTTGCCGAGTAGGCGACGCCGAGCACCGAGTCGTCCTCGGCGTAGGAGCCGTTGAAGACCCCGACCCACATGGTGGCCGTCGAGCCGCTGGAATGCCGGCTTCGGTTGGCCTGCTCGGCCGCCCGGATGTCCGACAGGCTCCAAGCACTGCGAGAGGAAGAGAAGCTGCCGCCGGTCTCGATCGAGATCCCGCCCGACTTGCCGAGGTTCTCGGTCAGGCGCGTGCGCAACGTATCCAGGCTCGCCGCGTTCAGCGCCACTCCCTGGGCCGCGTCAACCTCCACGACGAGCCGGCCATGGGGTGCGGAACGCAAGTAGGACAAGGCCATCTCGCCGACGGAGGCAGAGTCGACCTCTGCGGCCTGCCCCACCCCGACGCCAGAGCCGCCAGATCCACCACCGGGCCTGGATCCACTCCCACTGCCAGATCCGCCCGAGCCCGAAGACCCCCCGGCGACCCCTCCTGAGCCGGTGCCCTGGCTCCCCGTCCCCTGTCCGTTCCCGGAGCCGCGGGACCCGCCGTTGGGGCCGCCAGAGCCGTCCCCAAGTTCCCGGACCTCACGGCTCGCCTTGTGCCACAGGGAACTCACCGCGCTGCGAGTCGGCGGCAGCGCTGCCACCAGTGCCAGGACGACCAGCACTCCAAGTGCCGCTGCAATACGGCCGCGCCTACTCACCGGTGCGCCACGAGCTTGCCTTGTTTCAGTACCCGGACGGCGAGCGGCACGGACTTGGCCTCCTCCTCCGTGTAGCAGAAGAGGTCGACGGGCACGCCCGCGTTATCGAAGAAAGCGGAGAACTCAGCAGGCCGATCCATCCACCGGAGTTCGGACCGGTCGAGAACAATGAGCAAGTCGGCATCGCTGCCCGGCACGGCTCGTCCCTCGGCCAAGGAACCGAAAAGGTACACGGCGACCACGTCGGACCGGGAGGACACCAGGTGAGTAGCCGCTTCCTCCAAGCGCCGAGCGGCCTCCTCGCGGTCAAGCCAGAACACCGTCACAGAACCTAAGGATCTCTTCAGCAGCACTGAGCGCATTGTGCGAGTCCTTGTCCGTGTAGAAGTCCTTCGGGCTGCCGTCATCCCACCCATTCGGGTACCGGGCGGGGATGTAGAACCGGTCCAGCAAGCGACCCAGACCCACCGTCTCGTCGCTAACCTCGACCTTCTCGCGCAGGCCCACCAAGAGAGCCGCCACGGAGTGCCCCCACGACTCCCCGCCAAGCTTCTGAAACACGGCCTTCGCCGCTTTCTCGGCGGACTGCTGGGCGGTGAAGCACGCCCACTCGTGAAAACCGCCCTTCGCGGCCCAGGCCGCGGCTTCCAGGTCCCTGCGCGCCTGAGCCATCCTGTCGCTGCTTCTCTCGGCCACGTTTCCCCCAGCGCAAGAGCCCGCACAGCTTGCGGTCTATTCGTTTGGCAAGCGTAGCACCGGCCGGCGGGGGCGCGGCGCGATCCTCATCTGAGGAGCCGAACAGATAGACGGCCTCGACATCGGCCGACCTGGTCACCTTCCCGAAGCAGGGATGACCTGGAACCCTTGCTCGGTAAAGTGCCGATCGAAGGCAAACGCTCGGCGGAGGCCTCGCTCCCGCATCCCCTCGAAGCTAACCCAGTCGACGAGGCTGACCTCCCGCTGCCTCGAAGCGACAAGCGCTGCCATCGCCCTCTCATGGAGCGTCTCATCCACCCAGAACACCGCAAGGGTCGGGAAAACGTCATTGCGCAGAGCGGCCACGGCCGCTTTGCCCAGCCGCCGCTGCACGAGAGCCACAGTCTCAAGCAGCACATAGTTGCTGGCCAGCAGAGGAGGTTCCTCCTCCATGAGGCTTCGCCAGCAGGCCGCGGCAGCCTCATGGTGCTCATCATCTCGGTCCAGAACGGCGAACAGCGCCGAAGTGTCCACGAACGTGCTCATCTGCCGTAGGCCTCGTCCAGATATCGGTCGTGTTCCTTACTCACATCGCCCCGGCCGGACGCAAACTTCCCCACGGCTGCAAGCGCGCGCTTCTTTCGGTCCTCAGTCCCACCGTGCGGCAGGGAACCCGTCAATTTGTCGACGGCTTCCCGAACGAGCTCGGCCACCGACACACCTTGCTCGGCCGCCAACCGCCGAACAGCTTTGGCCTGCTCTTCCGTGAATTGGACCTGTGTGCGGATCATGCCACCATTACAGCACTCATGCCATCATGCCGCAACCCTACGTCCTCATCAGAAATGATCCCATCCCGAACCTGCAGAGTGAGGTCTCTCCGGGGCCGGCGGGGTGAGGTCTCTCCGGGGCCGGCGGGGTGAGGTCTCTCCGGGGCCGGCGGGGTGAGGTCTCTCCGGGGCCGGCGAGGTGAGGGGCGCGCCCGCCGGACACGGGTCGGTTGGCTCCCCTACTTGCCCATCCCAACGCCCTGGGCGCGCTGGAGCGCCTTGCCCTCGGTCTGCAATGACGGCGCCACCATGACCTCCGCCCGCTGGAACTCCTTGATCGTGGC
>JBBAAN010000152.1:0-5001 GCA_041658225.1 Actinomycetota bacterium | reverse complement strand
GGACCCGAGGTGGGGGGCCCCGACGGTCCGTACCGGCAAAGCGAGCGGCTGGAGCGCTACCGCGAAGCCGCCGAGCGGTTGCTGGCTTCCGGCGCCGTCTATCGCTGCTACTGCACGCCCGAGGAGCTGGGGGAGCGCAGCAAGGCGTCTCTGGCCGCCGGCAAGACCCCCGGCTATGACGGGCGCTGCCGCCATCTCTCGGACGTGGAGCGGCGCGACCTGGAAGCCTCGGGTCGCTCACCCGCGCTGCGCTTTGCCATGCCCGAAGGGGAGAGCCGTTTCGAGGATCTGGTGCGCGGTCAGGTCGAGTTCCGCAACTCAGAGTTCCCGGACTTCGTCATCATGCGAAGCGATGGAAGCCCGACCTACCTGTTGGCCGCGGCCGTTGATGACATGGCGATGCGAATCACCCACATCGTCAGGGGAGAGGACCTGCTGCCGGCCACGCCGCGCCAGATCGCGATCTACCGGGCGCTGGGATCGGACTGGACTCCGCGCTTCGCCCACCTTCCCTTGCTCGTGGGCACCGATCGCCGGCCGCTGTCCAAGCGTCATGGTTCGGTGGCTGTGGAGGCCTTTCGGGACCAGGGGATCCTGCCCGAGGCGCTGATCAACTATCTGGCCCTGCTGGGCTGGTCCTTCGACGAGAAGACCGAGTACTTCACGATGGAAGAGCTGGTCGGCGCCTTCTCGCTGGAGCGCGTATCGCGCAACCCCGCGGCCTTCGACCCCGTCAAGCTCGCCGCGATGAACGGCCACTACATCCGCGGCCTGACCGTCGAGGAGCTCGCGGAGCGCACGATTCCGTTCTTGGCACGCGAAGGGCTGGTCGGCGAGGCGCCGAGCCGGGAGCAGCGCACGCTGGTGGCATCGGCGGCTCCGCTGATCCAGGAGCGCGTGCAGAGGCTAGACGAGACGGTCGGGATGCTTCGCTTCCTGCTGGTGGAGGACATGGAGCTGGATCCGGCCGGAGCCGCTAAGGTCCTCACGCCCGAGGGAATGGGCTACCTGGAGGCTGCGGTCGAGAGGTTGGATGCCATCGAGGGATGGTCACATGAGGCCATCGAGAGCTGCCTTCGCGGCCTGCAGGAGGAGCGAGGGCTCAAACCCAAGGCCGCATTCCAGCCGGTCAGGCTCGCCATCACGGGAACACTGGTCTCTCCGCCGTTGTTCGAATCCATGGCGTTGTTGGGCAGAGATCGGTGCCTCGCGCGAATCCGCTCGGTCCTGTCAAGAGGCAAGGCCGCAACTTGACTTAGTCGGGTCCGCGGGCAACTTGCGGGTCGGTGAGGGACGTCACCACCGGGTGCGAGGTAGACGTTGCCGAAGTGTCGGGCCGGCCGGCAACGCCTAGCCCTCGCCCCCGCAGATACGGTGGTATTCAATCGACCCCGTATCCCCGATGGCCGGAGCACTCGAGCCCCGCTCCGGCCCCGGAACCGGGCGACGAGGATGCTCGATGAACCGCGAAGGCCGTTTGCCGGGGTGGCCGCAGGCGAGTATCATTCCGCATCCGTTGGGGCGTAGCGTAACCCGGCAGCGCAGCGGACTCTGGATCCGTCAGTCCAGGTTCGAATCCTGGCGCCCCAGCTTGCCGGGGGAGCTTATCCCCGGCTTGTTGGCCCCGTTGTCTAGTGGCCTAGGACGCCGCCCTCTCAAGGCGGTAGCGCCGGTTCGAATCCGGTCGGGGCTACAACTTGGTTTCTTGATCTTCCGGCACGCGAACAAGCGCCGGAAGTCGAGCGCCTATCGGATACATTCGATCTTGACTTCGAGACCGGGGATGTCCGCCCAGGTGCGGTCCGCGGTGAGCACCGCGACCTGCAGGAGGCGGCCGAGGGCGATGCAGGCGCGGTCTCCGATCGACAGGCCGTAGGGCCTTGTGATCAGGCGCAGCCGAGCGATTTCGATCGCCAGCTCCTCTCGGGCCGGCTCGACTTTGAGAGCCACCCCAAGGATTCCTTCAGCCTTGAGCCGCTCGGCCTCCTTGTTTGGTTGCAGGCCGATGTCGGAGAGCTTGGAGAGCACTTCCGCCAGGTTGACCGCGCTCATCGTAGCCCGGCCGGCCAGGGCTTGCTCCACGGCATCCGCCCCGGGCTCATCGAGCAGGTAGGCCAGAAACGCTGAGGCGTCGATAACGGGCACCGGCTAGCTCCGCTTGGCGGCTCGCCGCCCGCCTTCTTGTTCCGCTTCCCGACGGCGCTCCTCGAGGAGTTCGCCGACCAAGTCCCGGCCGGTGGCCGCATCCCGGTAGGCACCCCGGAACGAGCGAACGCTCTTGGCCAGCGCCTCCACCCGTATGACACTGTTCGCTTCGAGTCGTGCCACCATCCGGTCGCCCTTGCGCAGGGCCAACTTGTGTCGCAGCTTCGCGGGCAGTACGACTCGGCCGCGGTCACCGACTTGGAGTTCATACGTTTCTCGTTGATGCTTCATGGTCAGAGTCCTCCTTGGGAATGCATACCACAGAGAATACGGTACCACTCACGGGATAGTCCCACAATCCTGTCTGTCCCACGCCAGACGAACCTGCCGCCACGTCGCCAATCGAGCGGCGGCGCGGACCTCGCTGGCGTCCTGCCAATGGCCAGGACCAACCCCGTCCTCGACCCTGTGGTCAAGAGATGGCGGGGCATGCGGACGAAGTGCGCCCAGTCCCTGTACGAGCTTCTGGTCATCGCCGTACTGCTGCAAGGTGCCCGTTCTTTGGCTGACCGCCATGATTCGCTCTTGGGGGCGCCTGGCCCGCTCTACCGGAGAAGGTTGATCGGCGCGCCACGCAGTTGCAGGTTGCGGTTCGCGCACCGTTCAATCAGCACTACAACTTGGTTTCTTGATCTTCCGGCGCGCGAACAAGCGCCGGAAGATCATAGGTCGGGATGATCAGCTCCCGGCTCACGACGCGTAGCTCCTTCACGAGGACGCGCAGCAGCGCTTTCTGTTGCTGCGCGGAACCGGAGTAGAGCATCTTCCCAAGGCCCGGGACGCCGCGGTGGCTCAGACCGCCCGATCACTGCCCCTTTTCGGGCGCTTGCGAGGCGGCCACTGGAAGACGGCGACTTTCAGGCGGGCCGCGGCTGCCTTGATCTTGGTGTCCAGGGTGGCCAGGGGGAGACCCTCGCGCATAGCGAGTTCCAGGTAGGAGGCGTCGTAGCTGCTCAGGCCCTCCGAACGGGCCAAGTCCAGAATGGGCCCGAGGGCTCGGGCGAGAGAGGCCTCCTCAACGGTGATGGGCAACGCCGGGAGGAGTTCCACAAAGCGCGAGACGTCGGCGGAGCCGAGGCGCCCTCTCCGCTCCGCTACGGACAGGCCGTTGGCGACCTCAAGGGGCCAGACCGGCGGGACCAGAGCCGTGTCGGCCTCGAGACTTCCCAGGACTGCGTCGGCGTAGCCGGAGCCTTCGTCCTCGAAGCACCAGGCCAGCGTCACGCAGGCGTCCAGAACGAAGGGCATCAGCGCCTTCGCCCTTCCTCGACAAGCTGCTTCACGGTGAGCCGCCCCAGCCTCTTGCCGGCCCTGAAGGCCCGCATGGCCTCGATAGCCTCACGGACGCTCTTTCTCGGCCGTCCGGGTGCGGTGACGAGCATGGCCATGGGCTGGCCGTGCTTGGTGATGGTGACCGTCTCGCCATGGGCGACTTGCTCAACCAGCCGTGCTAGGTGCGTCCTCGCCTCATAGACACCGACTTCGCGCACGGTCAATCCCTCCAGACCAGCCCCGGCAGTTTAGACTAGTCGAAGAGTAGTCGAAACTGCCGTCAGGTGCCAGCAGGGGGGACGCGCCAGACTCATGGCCGACGGGAGGGGGGCTTCTTCGGGCAAGCGGGGAGAGGGTTCTTGCGGCGTGCGCGCCAGCACCGGTGCCCTGCAGGTTGGCACGGCCAACTTCCAGGCCACGGCGTGGCCACTACGCGCACCCCTGGGCAACGCGCGTGGCGTGGTGGACGGCCCGGGAGGCCTTTCACCCGTATGGCTGCTCGCCCCAAAAGAGCCTTGCCCTATCCCCGAGATTGTGCTACTAATAGCACATGAGCACCGTAGGGGTCCGTGAGCTGCGGCAGCGAGCCAGTGAGCTGCTTCGCCGCGTCGAGGCGGGCGAGACGTTCGAGGTCACCGACCGAGGTCGCCCTGTGGCGCTTCTGGGTCCTCTGCGCGACCAGAGCCCACTCGATCGGCTCCGGGCTTGTGGCGACCTGGATCCGGGTCGCGAAGACATGGACGATCTACCCGAACCCCTCAAGCTCCCACGGGGGAAGGAGGGGCCGTCAAAGGTGCTTGAGCGTCTCCGACGAGATGAACGCTGAACGCGCCACCTATCTCGATTCCTCCGCCATCGTGAAGCTCGTGGTTGACGAGCCCGAGTCAGCAGCTCTTCGACGGTACCTGCGCCGTCGTCGGCCTCTCGTTTCGAGCGCTTTGGCGCGCACCGAGGTGGCACGTGCCCTGTTGCCCCTCGGCCCCGAGGCCGTCCGGCGCGGACACGATGTGCTCGCTCGGATCGATTTGGCTCGCGTGAACGACCGAGTGCTCTTGGCTGCCGGAAAGCTCCTGCCCGCCGACCTCAGATCGCTCGATGCGATCCACCTGGCCACTGCGCAAGAGTTCGGGAGTGACTTGGCACGGATCGTGACCTACGACGACAGGATGGCGGCCGCCGCGCGCGCGTTGGGGTTCACTGTTTCGGTGCCGGACTGACCGGCCCAAGCGGGTGTTCGGCGGTCAGGTGGGGGGATTGCGGGCATGGCACAGCCTCGTCGCACCTGTGCTACGATCCCTTGCATGAGCCGAGAGATCACCCAGCGGGAGCTCCGCAACGAGAGCGGCGAGATTATGCGCGCGCTCGACAAGGGCGAGTCTTTCGTCGTGACCCGCAACGGAGTACCAGTGGGCGAGTTGATCCCGCTGCGGCAGCGAATGTTCGTTCCAGCAGAGGCTGCCGTCGCGGTCTTCGCCGGCGCGCCTCGTGTGGATCTCGAGCGATTCCGGCGTGATCTCGACGAGG
>JBBAAN010000151.1:0-5031 GCA_041658225.1 Actinomycetota bacterium | reverse complement strand
ACAGACAAAGATGCAGACGCCGGAGGCGGCCATCCGTCCGGCCCTCGGCGGCGACGCACGATCCAAGAGCCCAGGTCAGACCCTGTGTCCGAGAGCCGTCGCGCGAGAACGGCATCTCCTGGCGAGTCCGACCATGGAGCCAGTAGGTGGACGCGGCCCGGCGATGCGGAATACCAGCCGCAGCCCTCGTTTGGGGTCTGCAATACCACTCGGGGCTGACCGTCTAGAAGCTAAGATCAGGGACCCGGCACTGTCTCCTCTTGAGATAGTCAGCTAGCAGCGTGAAACGGGGCTCGGGTCCCGCGATGTTCTTCACGCGGCGCCACGGGACACGACCGGACTCAGCTGCGGCGATCATCAGACAGCGAAGCATGGCTGGGTGGTCCTCGTGCGCAGCCATCTCCTCGATTGTCGCGACGTGATCTGCTGTCCCGTGTTTGGCGAGCGCACGCAGGTAGACGCCTCGCGTGGGCACGAAGACGTTGCCGTCCATGGCTCTCTTAAGTGCGAAGGAGAGAGAACGCGCGGGCAGCGAGGGCGCATGCCAAAAGAGGGTTGCCAGTCGATACTCCTGCCAAACGAACTGGTTGTCGGGGCCGGCCAGGAAGTCTTGGACGCCCCTGAGAATCCTGCCTTGGTTCGGGGCGTCTCGCAGATACCGGCTGGCGTGGTCCGCAACGTGCGGAAGCCTGTCGAGAGAACTGACAATCTGGTCGGCGAACGGATCTGGGGGATCGTGGGGAAGCCTGCGCGTGTATACCCCGAAGACCCGCCTGTCTACCTCGTCGCTTCGGATGACCTCGTCCCACGGTGGAATAGGAGGATAGGCGGAGAGTTCGGTCGGGTCCTCGACGGCATCCCAGGCGGACGCGGTCAGGCGAAATCCAGGTGGACTGAAGTCGATCCGGTGTGGTGGCGTGAGAGAAGTCTTGGCGCGGTTGATGCCCAGGTTCAGGCGACGGAGGACATCCTGGATCCTCACGAGGGCGCCGACGGCCTCCGACCGTGACAGACAAAACACAGTGACGTCGTCCATCCACCTGACTGCCTCGTGGCTGCTCAGAACGGCGTCGAGCGGGCGGAGATACGCGTTGGCCAAGAGAGCGGACGCGAGCATCGGCTGGGGCAGGCCGACTCCGGCCGGACTCCAGGTCTCCAAGAACTTCAGGAGGGTCTTCTTGACGACCGGACTCGGGATCTGGAGCGAGTCTCGGAGAGTCGAGAGTGGAACGTGGTGGAAGAAGTTGGCGATGTCAGTCTTCAGGACGAACCGAGGGCCGTTCTCCTCGTATGTCTGCAGCAAGGTGTTGTACCGCTTCCATTCGTCATTGTTGTCTGCCAGGTCATCCGGCGATTGAGGCGACTGGGTGAACCTCCATCCGCAAACCCAGTCGGGGAGGTCCCCGAGGGTGGCAACCGCGAATGTCTCAACCAGCACCTGTACCAGAGCACGCTCGGCGAGGTCCACGCGGAGTGTTGGCCTCACCGTTAGGCTGGTCTTGGGCACAGCCACGTGCATGGGCCGCTTGGGCTTGTAGGAGTCGGCCATCAGCGCCTTCAGGCGCCCGGGGTCTTCCTTGAGGTGCGCGATGAGGTCTTCGTCGCCTATGAGGTCATGCACGAGACCTCGGCGTGCGTCGTGAATGACCCGATCGAGCGCTCGCGGTATGTCGGGGGATAGTTTCGGGACGGCGGCCATGCCGTGATCCTCCCTCGGGAGGTGGAATTGTTCGGCCAGTGCGCGCTCTGTAACACAGCACCCGCAAACTGCATGTGCCACGGAGTTTATCAGCCCGAGATCCCAAGGCCGCACCAGTCTGTTCAGCGAGTCAACGAGGGAGCCGCGTCAGGTGGTCGAGGGATTCCGGCAAGACACCCCGGCCGCGGCTTGGAAGGGGTTGCCGACCTCGCAATCCGAATCGGCGGGTGAAGCCATGCGGGCGACTAGCGAATCAGCTTCAGTGCCCTGCGCACGAAGGACCGCGTCTCCTCGTCGCTGGTGTACTGAGCCCCCGGCTTACTGGCGTGGCCCTTGGGCCCCAGGTAGGCGTTGATGGCGTCAAGGTCTCCGTAGATGGGGTCTAGGTCGACCAAACGCCCCACCTTGGACTCGATGGCGGCGCGGACCAGCCCAAGGTAGGTGTCGAGACCCTCGTCCCTCCGGAACTCTACGGGAAACCTGACGCGGAGGTAGTGCTCCATCACAGGACGGACAAGGGGCCTCGCAAAATCGCTGGATATGTCCGACGTCCCGTCCGCGTACTTCCGCAGCAGCTCGTAGTTCTTGAAGTAATTGTCCTCAGTCTCCTTCTCGATATCCCACAGCTTGATCGTGGTTCCTCGGCCGGATCGTGCGAATGCGAGTGCCGCCCTGTCCGCTTTGCACGTGCTCATTCTGTCTGCCCACCCGTCCCAAACGCCCCTCAGGAAGTCATCATCGTGGGAGAGAACGATCACCTGGGCAGCCCGGGTGGCGATGCCCACGACCTCCCCTATCGTGGCAGCGCGCCTCTGCACGTCGAGGCTAGTGATTGGGTCATCGAAGACGACGACGGTGCTGTCCAGGTCGGCTTGTTCGCGGAGCCGCGCAAGGAAGAACGCGAGAGCGAGAGTGCTCCTGTCGCCACTGCTCAATGTGTTTCGAAAAGAGGGCTCGCTCTCTGGCGTCTTATCCGGGTCTCCCAGCGGCACTGCGGTGTCGTTGATCTCGATGTGGTAGGTCACATTGGGCTTGCCGCCCGCATATGTGTGTTTCACATCGACGATTCTGAATTCGGCGCCGAACTTGTCCATGTACTCGTTCAACCGCTTCTCGTACCTGGCCAGTACGTCGCCTGCGTGCTTCTCCAGCTCTGCCTTCGCCTGGTCCTTCTTGGCCACAAGCTCGTCATGAGCTCCCATCAGAGCCCTGTACTCGCGGCAGAGCGCATCCACTTCCGGCTTCCCCCTGGACTCCATGGCCAGGAGCCTCCTGAGCTCAGCTTCTTCGTGTGGGAGAGACGACGCCGTGAGCGCCGCTTTCGCCGAGTCGATGACCGCCCTAGCCCTTTCCACGGCCTCGTTATGGCTGAGCACGGCGTTCGCCGCAGTCTCGTATCTTGCGGCCCAGAGGGCAAGGTCCGTGCTTACGTCGATCGGGTCGAGCGGCGCGTCGTGCTTTCTCTGCAGGACCGCCACGATCCCGTCCCGGACGGCTTGCCAGGCCTCTCGGAGCGCCTCGAGATCCAACTCGGGTAGATCGACGTTCACGTACTGCCGCCAGGAGTCTACGAGGCGGGCGTTGGTGTGGGCGGCCGTTTGGATCGCTGAGAGAGCTTCGGGGGAGAGAAGCGAGTGAATCCGATCGAGCATGCTGTCGACCTTGCCGCGCAGGGCCGCATACGCAGCGCTGAAGTACGCGCGGTAGCCATCGACCAGACCGGTGCCAGCGAGTCCACGGCCGCAGAAGGGACAGCAGTCATCCCGGATGTAGCTGAGGCCCTGAGCCACCCAAGCCTCGCCGTGAGCATCCATGCAGGCCTGGATGTGGGCCCTAGTGATGGCCGTGGCCGCATCACCCACGGTGCCGAGGTCCTCAGAGACGAGGGCGACGATGCTGTCGAATGGGAGGTCGGGCAGTTGCACGACCTTCGGACCTTCGCGGTTTGCGGTCTCGGTCGCCGTGCGAAGTGCCGCAACCTTCCCCAGTTGGGCATCCGATTGCTGTTTCAGGTCGGCTGGCACAGAAAGGTCGACGAATTCGTCCACCTTGAACGCCTGACCACTGTACTTGCCTATCTCAATACCCTTGGAGCGTGTGGCAGCGGTTGCGTCCTTCATCTGCTCGTCCAGCTCGCCCACCGCGCGAACGAGTGTGACACTCTGCTCCCCAACGACCAGCTCGTACATGTTCTTCTTGATGTCGTGGTGCACGTGGGAGCCGTAGTAGACGTTGCTGTCCACGAACTTGCTGTCGAATACCGCGAGACTCACGTGCGGCCCCGACCATTCACCGTCCTGCAACCGCACGTTTCCGTTCGGGGTGCGCAGGTCCACAACGGGGGGATCCTGGCCACCACCAAGCGTGCGGCGACCGAGAAGCTCGGCAGTACCGCGCGTGTGCAGGCACCTGAGGATTGAGGCAAACGTTGACTTGCCCCGGCCGTTGTCGGCGTAGATGGTAGTGACCCGCTTCAAGTCGACCTGGCCCTGAGCCTTGCAGCCTTCGAAACGTCCTATTCCCGAAATCCTGACGACCTTCTGGATCACATCTCCCCCAGACGGCGCACACCGAAGCCAAGATGATCGCTCGAGTATCGCGCTGTTCGTGCCCGTGCGCACCCTGTGGCACCGCACCCGTAGACTACACTTCAGGCTTGCTGCCCCGCACCCGTCAAGAGTTCGGCCACCAGCTCGTCGATGACTTCTGACACACCGTCGGCCTGGAGCGCCTGGCGGATCAACTGCCGGGCGCGCACAAAGTGCACCCCAGCGAGAAGGACCACTCCTGCGGCGACCTGCTCCGCCCGGAGCGCCGCTGCCGCGAGTTGGGCATGAAGTGTGTCCGACGGGCTGAACTTCGGGATAGGCAGTTCCAGCATTACCTTGTCGAAGTGGCGGGCGCCCCACTGACCAACGCTCTGCATGTGCTCAGCGCGGGTGCGCGCGCTCTCGCTGTTGAGAATCGCCTCCAGGTATCGAGCCTCACTCTCATCGCAGGCTGTCCAGTACAGCGCGTGCTCCGCAGTCCCCGCTCTGTCTTTGAGGACGGCAGCCGCGGGAATCGTTCCCGACGCGGCATACAGCAATCTCACCGGCGCGGGGGGCATCTGGGCGGTGAGCTTGCCGAAGTAGTCCAATTGTTCCAGGAAGGTCATGCCGCTCTGGCTGTGAGTTCGCCAGAGGTCCTCGGCTTCGCGCATCCAAGAGTGCAGGCGCCGGTACCCCGCGTGACCTGCGGCCTGCGCATCAAGAAGCTGGCCCGTTTCTCCGTCCCAAGGGATGACACCCAGGACTGACTCAAGAAGCCGGAAGGGGGCGATCGATTCGCCA
>JBBAAN010000150.1:0-5063 GCA_041658225.1 Actinomycetota bacterium | reverse complement strand
CCGCATCTGCCCGCTCGGCCGGTGCCAGAAGGAGCGAGTGCTTGTCAACGTTCCCGAAGTCGAACCTCGTCTTGTCGGTGATCCAGGTGATCGGCTGGTTCGGGACCACAACCGGAGCCGGCAGGAACCCGCCCTCGGTGCCGATCTGGATCCAGCTCGGGCCCGCCGGGCTCTTGGTGAGATCCGGCGTCGGGAACACGGTCGGGTCTGTCTGCGCGGCCGCCAGCTGGGCGGGATTCAAGGCGACCTCGCTCAGGGTTCCCGTCGTCGCGTCGGCCACGTACCACTGCAGGTTCCAGAAGCGGTCGTTCGCCGCGTTCAGGATCCGCAGACGGTAGGACTTCGGGTCCACCGTCGTGGTCGGGTACGCCGTCCCGTTAACGACCGGCGTGTCGTTGAACTGCTCCATCCCGACGGAGATGTTCGGTGTGCCGGGGATCTGCGCCGGCTCGCAGAACGGACTGGTGGTGTACTGCCAGGTCGCCGGGTTGTTGAGATCGCAGTTGGGATCGTAGTACGGGTTGGCGATCGGCGGGTAGGTCGCGTTCTTGGCCGGTGGCCAGAACCATGGTCCGTACATCCAGCGACCGAACGCGCTCATGCCGGTCGGGTCGCCGGGGTTCTGCGCCGGCATGTAGACGTGCTGGTACCACAGGTTGCCTTGGCCGCCCCACCGGCTGGAGTCCCAGGTCGGGTCCTGCGCCGCGAGCTGAGCAGCTCCCGGCACGAAGGTCCTGTCCTGGATGACGAGCGGAAGCTGGTCCGCCGGGATGGTCCCACTCGCGATGAGATTCTGCTCGGTCTGGTCGGTGATCAGGTAGCCGGCGGCCTCGCCCGCGTAGACGTTCAGGCGGGTGATGCCCCAAGAGTGATCGTGATAGAACATCAGCCGGGCGCTCTGCTGGTTGGTGTAGTAGAAGGTCTGGCACCCGTCGTTGTTCGCTCCACACAGATTCATGTCCGGCACGTTCTGCACGCTCACGCCCTGCGGGTAGGCGGTGTTCTCGCCGGCGGGGGTGATCCACTGGTGCGGGGTCCCGTCGCTGATCCACGGAGTGACTCCGCCGTGCAGGTGCAAGGTAGCCCGGCTGTCGGCGTAGCAGCCCATCGGCTTCTCGCCGGTGGCCGTGAGCTCACCGCACACAGGGTTCCGCGCCCCGTCCAGGACCGTGCCCTCATCCGTGGCCTGCATCCCGCCCATGTCCGGGCCCATACCCGAGCCCATGACCGTGTTGTCAACGGGCAAGAACAGGTTGCCGTCCTCGCCCGTCGGCAAGAGGTTGCGGAAGATGATCCGCACCGGTCTGTCCCTCTGGGCGGCGATGGTCGGCCCGAGGAATTGGGGTGCGGTCACCGCGTAGTACTGGTTGCCCGCCGCATCCATGACCGGGAGGGAAGTCCCGTCCATGAGCTGGTTCACGAGCGGGAAGTGCTGGCTCACGGCAGCGTTCGCCGGGGTCTCGAGCTGCACGTAGCCGCGCTCCAGTGACGCGGGCAGGTCCGTGGTGAACTGATGCCGATACTGCACGAGCCCGATCTCGTAGGTGTCGGCGGCCGGGGTGGTCGCCGAGCCCGGGTAGCTCGTCGTGTCGGGCACTGCGATGGGGATGTACTTGCTGCCGTCCGTCGGGCACGCCGGCGGGACGCAGAGCCCCGGCAGCGGGTCGACGAACTTCCGAATCCCGCCGGGCGTGACGTAGCCCGAGCCCGGGCTGTTCACCGTGATCAACGTGACGCCGCCGGCGTCGACCGTGGCCGTGGCGGTCGCTCCGGCCCCGGTTGGGTCCGTGATCGTCACTGTCGGGGCCGAGGTGTAACCCGCGCCGAACGTGTCCAGCACTACGGACGCGATCAGCAGCGTGGCCGTCGCCGTCGCACCGGTCCCGGTACCCTGTGGCTGCCACCGGGCGCCGTCGTGGATGGCGACTCCGGGCGGAGTCAGGTACCCGGACCCGGGGCTGACCACAGTGACCCCGGTGACCACGCCGTTGGCGTCGACCGTCACAGACCCCGTGGCCTGGACTCCGTTCGGATCGTCCGGCATGTCGAAGTCGACCGTCGCGTTCTGCGAGTAGAGGCTCCCGCCGTTCGTCACGGTGACCGCATCGACGCCGCCGAGGGCGGTGGCCGTGGCGTCCGTGGTGGCGCCGCCGCCGGTGATAGTCACCGCCGGCAAGGTGTAGCCGGAGCCGGGCGTGTTCACCGTGATCCCGGTGACCACGCCGGACGCGGTCACGGTGGCCGTGGCGGCGGCGCCGGTCCCGGAGCCGGTGATGCTGACGGTTGCGGCCGTGTAGCCGCTGCCCGGGTAGGTGACCCTGATACCGGTAATGACACCGTTGCCTCCGACGGTAGCCGTGGCCTTGGCACCAGTGCCGTCGCCGGCGATGTCGACCACGGCATCGGGAAGCGTGAGCGGGCTGTTGGCCCAGTTCGGGTAGGGCCCGAAGTAGTGCGGGACCTTCGTTCCATCCGTCGCGGACGCGGGTGCCGCCAATGCCGTCCCGGTACTGATCTGTCCCATCATGGCCATGAGCATCGCCATGATCGGCAGAAAGACAGCCGGTAGCCGTTTCATGATTCCCTTCCTCACGATGGTAGCCCCCTCTCAAGGACCTTTACTTCCAACAGGTGGACATGGGCTGCCACTCCGATGCCGGCCGTCCAGGGACCTCCGGCAACGCCGTGGAGGGTGGAGCGCCAAGGGGGAGCGGCACGCGCGGGGCCTCGGGCACGAGACAGCCAGAGCAGGTACTTCTTCTTCCTCACCTTCCTCGTCACGATCCTGACCTCCCTCCAAGGGACGGCGCTTCGGTTATAGGGGGGCTGCCACGCTGCTTTACGCCGCCTCGAAATGGCACCCTCTGGTCGACGGCGACGCACGGGGTCGGCAGGCAACGCGGCCGCGAACGCAGCCGCCGGACGGTGGCGGGTCCAGACGCGTAGGCCGAGAACCACGGCGCACATCCCGGGACTCGTGCCTGGGTTGCCGACGAGAACGAAAGGCTGCGGCGAGGACCGCGAACAACGGCCTTGGCCTCGCAGGAGGGGATCGATTCGGTCACGACAGACTTCCCCTGCGCATTCTCTTGTGCCTTCGCACCGCACTCGCGCGCAGGCCGAGGCGCCCCGCAATGACCTCGGGGTAGAGCGGTCCATGGGCGTCCTCGACGTCCGTACGGACTACTGGATCCCCGGGGGCGTGTCCCCGCGTTGGCTGGCCGGCCAGGGAAGTGCCGGCCCGATCCTCAGCGTCTGGCGCGGAGCGGAGGGCCCGGCCGCCGCGGAGCCGCGGTCGCCTGCCGGCAGCGCGGATGGTGGCCAGGACCTCGGAGACGGAGCTCCTCCCGGACAGCACCGCGTAGGCGGCGGATGAAGCCGCTAGGGTGGCCAACTGCGAATCCTCGTGTTCTGTCAGTATCAGCACGGGGGTATCCGGTCGGCGGCTTGTGATCCTGCGCGCGGCGTCAATGCCCTGTTGACCGGACAGGCGGGCGTCGAGCAGAACCACGTCGAGCAAGGGGCTTTCAAGGTGGTCGATGGCCTCCTTGCCGTGCGAGGCGATTCCCACACACTCGAGATCCGGCTGGAGGTCTATGGCCGTTGCCAGGGCAGCTGCCACCAGGGGGAAATCAGCCACCACCAACACGCGAGTCATCGAGTGGACTTCGCCGTTCGCGCTCTTCTCTCTCACCCTTCCCTCCCGTATCCAGCGTCCGGCACACAGCGGCGGAATCCGTGGCAGACAAGGTGCGGGCACCTGACCACCGAGGATCAGAATGGCGGGATTCACTCGCGCCCAAATCGTCCTTGCGGGCACGGTTTCCGAGTGGGAGTCATAGCCGGATGCAAGACCTGCGGGCACGGCTCATTGCCCAAAGAGGCTAGGACGCTGGAGGGAAGACGTCGCTACATATCAGGGATAGGGCGATCAGGACACTCGGCCGACCACCGACTGCGGGCCCAGCGGCAGCGTCAGAGGCGACGGCTCGGGCGACGCGCCTATGCCGGCGTCGTGGGAGGTGGACCGGCTTCGGGGAGGGAGGTGTCATGGCCCAGGCGATCTCTGCCTCGGCCCAGCTCTCGCCTTATCGCTTTTGCGACAGCCTCGGTGCGGTTCGTCACGCCCAGCTTGCGGAAGATGCTCGTGATGTGGACCTTCACGGTTCTTGGAGCGATCGACAGGGCCCTGGCGATCTCATCGTTCCTCGCCCCGTCGACCAGCATGCTCAGCACCTGTCCCTCGCGCGGGCTCAATAGCTTGGCTGGGTCGTCATGGCCACCACGCCCGAGCAAGCGCCGGGCCGCAAGAGGATGGATGTACACTCCCTGGCCGAACAGGGCCGTATCTATGGCTTCCTTGAGCTGGGGGGCAGTGGCTACCTTGAGCACGTAGCCTCTGGCGCCGGCCTCAAGCGCCTCTTGGAGCACGTTGATGTCGTCGTAGTTGGAGAGGATTACCACCGGTAGGTCAGGCTTGCTCTCCCGGATTGCCCTCAGCACCTCTAAGCCATTCATCTCGGGCATTTCCACGTCGAGCAGCACCAGGTCTACCGGTTGGGTCAAGGCGACCGTCAGGGCCTCCCGACCAGTGCCCGCCTCGAGCACCTCCAGGCCAGAGGTGGCCTCGAGAAGCAGCCGCAACGCCTCCCGAACCACGTTGTGGTCTTCCGCGAGCAGCACGCGCATCCCTCGCGTGGAGTCGCTCGATGCCCTGCGGTCAGTCACCATCCGATGCACCATCCGTAGACGCGTGGGCCTCCGCAAAAGCGGTCAGGAATCGCCACCCGGGCAGGCCCACGCCAACTCTACGCGAATCTCGGTCACAAGCTGAGCGGAATGGGCAGTACGGACTTCGCTACCGGCCATCAAGCGAGACCCTGACCGTTGCTGGAAGGGGGACTCGGCGCTGACTCCATGCGCCCGGCGGCCTCCGACCGGCCCACTCCATGGGGCTGTTGTAGAAGTCGTACAGGCGAGCCTGGGCCGCCCCCCGCAATTGGGACCACGGAAAACGTTAGGGTCTCCTCGAAGAGGGGAGACCGTCCTTGAAGAAGTCCAAG
>JBBAAN010000149.1:0-5087 GCA_041658225.1 Actinomycetota bacterium | reverse complement strand
CCCCTCCTCCACGGCCGGGGCGAACGATCGGGCCAGCCGCTCCGCGCTGAGGTTGATGGACAGCAGCTTGGCCCAGACGTCACCCGCCACAACGCCCAGCATCTCCTTCCTTGCCGCGGGCCTCGGTTCCATCGAGTAGGCAGTCGATAGGGTGAACCTCACCACCTCCTCCGCCGTGAGGGGCTGACTCAAGTCCTCCACCTTGACCGGTCCCGTCAGGGTCATGAGACCGGCCAACCCGACCGGATCCACGGAAACGACTCCATCCAGATGTCCGCCCGGCACGGCAATCGGGAACAGCTTCTCGATGTTCGCCGCCACGGTCGGGAAGTCGGGACTCATGTTGATGTTGTGCCAGAAGGCCGCGCCGCCGAACCGCTCGTACATCTTCTGGAACTCCGGGGTCGGACCCGGCTTGCCCGGGAAGACCCCAGAGCCGAGTTCTGATATGAAACCCAGGTGAGTGAGGCTCACCTTCCCTTTCACGGCATCGAGGATCCCATAGCCGACGAGACCTCCCGTGGCCCGGGCCTCGGCCAGGTTCTCGATGGCCAGGAAGTAGCGTTTCGGGCGGTCGTCGCCGAGCAAAGCCGGTAGCGCCCGCACCAACTCCTTGCCGCTGCCCACGAGTCGTTCGGCGTCGGCGATCTGCTCCAAGGCCTCCGCGCGCGCGGAGGCCACCGCCCCGATCAGGGGGTTGGAAGGAGTGGCGTTCACCAAGCGATGAGCAAAACAAGAAGGCCGGTGCCCGAAAGCACCGGCCCCCACTGTATGCGAAAAAACGAATGCTTTGACACCGCTCTGACGGCCCGCTCGCGCCGTACCCACAGAGCGTTCATGCGTGAGAAGGTCTGGGAACGCACGGCCTAGGTTCGATACAGCCTTGCGCTCTCGACGGCCTAGTGTCGCCCCGCCCCCAAGAACTGAAGCATCGCCTGCGCCTCCGGGTCACCCAGGGCCGTCGTCTTCAGCCCGGCGGCCGAGAGCACCTGCCGCAGGTTGTTGTCCGACATCTCCAGATTGTTCTCGAGTTCCCCCACCCGCAGCGCCAGCTTGTCGGCCCGAGCCTTCTCCTGCTTGGACAGCCGGTCGGCCTCGGCCGCTCGCTCCCGGTACTCGTCCTGAAGCTGCTCGGCCTTGTGCGCCCGAACCTCCATGGCGGACAGCTCGCCAAGCAGCCCCAACAGCCGCTCGACCACCGCCCGTCCCACGTCGGCATAGGAAGGAACCTGGGAGCCAAGCGGAAGACCGGCGGCAAGCGCCGCGGAGGAGGGGACCTCCAGCAATGCCCGAGACTGCCGGCGGGCCGGCCGGCGACGGCGGGCGGTGTGCGGCTCGTCCTGGCTCACCGGTCTGGCATCCAGCAGGCGGTAGCGACCTTCGTCGTCGCCCTCGACCCGGCCACGCGCAATCAGCGCACGCATTGCCCGTGCCACTTCCAGTGAAGAGGCCAGCCCAACTGAGGCGCCGATTCGCGTGGGGGAGACCTCAACAGCTTCTCCCCCCACTTCCAACTGGCCGGCAATCGCCTCGAGCAGAAGGTTGGCCCCACGCAGGGTAGTCTCGTTCACGTTTCTCGCACCTCCGGGGGTCAAACGCATTATACAGTCCCAGCCGCCGCACACCCATCCGGCAAGCCGGGAACCCGTTGTTCAGTAAGTAAACGTGCGAACCCTACTAGACATGCGCCTGCGGGAAAGAATGTTCGCGGCGCGCAAGCCGACCGTTCTAGGCCTGCGATGCCCGGAACACGCCGTCCTGTCCCACGATCTTGTAGGCAGGCACCCGAACGATGCCGGCCTCGTCGGTGACGGAGCCGATCACGACGGGATTCTCCCCGGCCGTGGTTAGAGCCTCGACCGCGAGAGGGACATCCTCGGGACCGACCATCACGCAGAAGCCGATGCCCATGTTGAACGTCTCGAACATCGCCTCCCAGGTGACCTTACCGCGGTCTCGGATCAGCTCGAAGATGGGCAAGGGTTCGGGCATGGCATCGATGTTGAACCCCACGCCCGCGTTGAGGCGCAACAGATTCAGCAGCCCGTCGCCCGTGATGTGAGCCAAGCCGTGCGCCGGAACTTTCTCCAGCAAGGCGAGCACGCTCTTGACGTACATGCGGGTGGGTTCGAGCAGCACGTCACCCAGTGGCCGGTCCATCCCAGGAGCGACTTCGGTGTAGCTCAGCCCCTCCAGGGCCTTGCGGGCCAACGTGTAGCCGTTGGAGTGGAGTCCCGAGCTGGCCAGCCCGATCACCACGTCGTCCGGCGCCAGGGCTTCCCCACGCACGATGCGGTCCAGGGCCACAATCCCCACACACATGCCTGCCAACTCGAAGCCGGTGCCATCTCCGGTGATCATCTCGGGAAGCTGGGCGATCTCGCCGCCGGGTATGGCCACTCCGGCCTGGCGAGCACCTTCGTTCAGTCCCTTGCCCAGTTGGTCCAGGAACTCCGCGTCCACCCGCTGCACGGCGAGGTAGTCGAGGAAGGCAATCGGCCGCGCGCCGACGCACACCACGTCGTTTGCGTTCATGGCGATGCAGTCGATGCCGACCGTGTCGTAGCGGCGGAGCTTCTCCGCGATGAGCAGCTTGGTGCCCACGCCATCAGTGGACAGCGCCAGGCCCATACCCAGACCGGCGTCCATGACGGCAGCATAGTGGCGGTCGGAGGGGCCGAGCACCACCTTGCAGGCTGAGAACGCCTCCGTTGGCTCGAGCCAGGCCAGTAGCCGGGAAAGGGCTTTCCCCTCCCCCGCCATGTCCACCCCGGCTGCCTTGTAGTCGATACCCACGCTCACTCCTCGCCCAACCCGCTCGTCCGAATGATTCCCCCACTTTACCGCGCCTCGATTAGTCCCGAGCGCGAGGTCCGAACCAGCCGACCAGACGGTTGAGTACCCGACTGGCGAGTGGTCGCGCGTAGCGCACCTCGAAGACCCGCTTGGCGGAGAGGTCGCCGTCGAACACCGCCGTGGTGCCCCCGCCCGTCACTCGGAATCCCTCAGCCGCTACGATGCGCATGCCCTCGGGCGCCGTGATCTCCAGGCGCACGTGGTCCGGCACCGCCGTCGGCTGGCGCTCCACCGCAAGCCGGTAGGTCCCGCCGTTGCTGGAAACCCACGCCGCGCGCTCGGCTTTCATGTCGAAGGAGAGGGAGCCCGACCCTTGCGGGGCGATCCTCACGAATCGCGAATACACCGCTCGCGAGCCCTCGATATGAGACTCGATCTCCGTGTCCTTGCCTGAGGCGAACCTGACGACCTGCGTCGAGGCGGGAACGTACAGGCTGGCAAACGCGTGCTCCTCGCCGGGAACGGAGACGAAGGGTGGCCCTCCCGCGACCTCACTCGGCAGCCCGTCCACCGGACCGGTGTTACGCAGGACGACAGAAGCGGTAGAGGCAGACGAGCCATCGGACCGTAGGCGCACCCGGTAGTCCAGCTCTCGGCGAAGGTAGTAGTCCATCTTGTTGGCTCCGGCATTCTGAGTCACGAGCAAGACCGCGTCGCTTGCCTCGATCACGCCCGACTCCGCGCTGCCGGCCCAAGAGCCACTCGAGGTGGCAGGTCCTGAGCCGGACCCCGTAGAGGCCGCCCCGGCAGCGGATGCTGCCAGAGTCACGGCAGAGCCGGACGCGGTCGAAATCGCAACTCCCCCAGCAGAATCCCGAAGCCGCACTCCCGCCACCAAAGGACCTACTTGGGTCAACTCCCCCGCCACGCCCAGGCGCACCAACGCATCCTGCGCCTGCGGATCCGACTGATGGAACTTCAGATGACCACCACTCACCGCCGGTCCGAACGCACCGGCAAGGGCCCGCATGTCCGCATTGGTCTTGGCCAGCTTGCCCCAAACGTCCGCGGCCACGCCGGACAGGATCTCCTGGCGGACCGCCCGGTCCGGGAAGAGCGCATACGAGGTGGAGAGAGTGAAGTCCACGACGCCCTCGGATGTAACCGGCTGAGCAACGCCGGGAACCGCGGCGGGTCCGGTCAGTCGCATCAACTCGGCCAGGCCCACCGAGTCCACGGCCACCACTCCGTCCACCCGGCCGCCCGGGACTGCCACCGGATACAGCCGCTCGATGCTCGTCGCCACAGTCGGGAAGTCGGGGCTCATGTTGATGTTGCGCCAGAAGGCGGCGCCCCCGAAGCGACCGTACATGCTCTGGAATTCCGGATTGGGTCCGGCCACGCCGGGGAACACCCCCAGACCAAGATCCGAGATCAGGCCCAGGTTGACCAATTTCAGCTTTCCGCCGCTGGCCTCAAGAATCCCGTAGGAGCCGATGAAACCTCCCGTGGCTCTTGCCTCGGCCAGGTTTTGCACCGCCAAGAAGTAGCGGCGGGGCTGGTCCTCGCCCAGCAGTCGAGGCAGGGCCCCCGCCAGATCCACCACCCCCCGAGTCATGCGCTCGGCACGCTCGACTTCCTCCAACGCAACGGCGCGCGCCCTGGACACCGCACCAACCAATCCGCTCGACGGGCTGGCCGCGATCAACTTGCCGACCTCCGCGACTCGAGCCGCGGCCACTTCCAGGACCGGCACAACAGACCGCGTGGCGTTCAGGTCGATCGAGCCCGCCTGCAGGCCGATCCCCTTGGTGAGCACGTCGGCCTGGCGCGCAAGGCTCCCGCCGGCCACAGCCAGACGTGCACCGGCATCGGCGAGAGCGTGTGCCACATCGAGGCTGTTGCCCAGTAGGGGAAACGCCGCCGATACCCTGACGGACGGCATGTCCATTCGCTCATGAGCCCGCACGAACGCCGACTCCGCGCGCTTGAAGGCAGAGACGGCTTCGACGCTCTCGCCGCGAGCCATCGCCTGTTCTCCCGCGATCAACGCATCCCGCCCCGACTGCATGGCGTTGGCCCCGTCGAGCGCCGGGGCGACTGTGATCAACGCCCACGCGCCCAGGATCCCGACGGCCCAACCGGCCCTCTTCCACCACTTCACCGGCAGGCCCAGGAACTTGGGCACGATCCACTCGTGAACGTCGACCTTCGTCCGGCGGCGCCTGGGAGCGGGCGGCTCATAGACCGGCACTCGCCAAAGCACGCGAGCGAGCCCAACCGTCAGGATG
>JBBAAN010000148.1:0-5127 GCA_041658225.1 Actinomycetota bacterium | reverse complement strand
CAGCGGCATTCGTGGCAGCCCCTCGCCTGGCCGTGCGGGCGCCGGCATGCTAACGTGTGCCCTCGGGTGGCGGCCGCTCGGCCGCGACCGTTCGGGGTGCGGCTCCTCGCCGATGCGCGAGGGGTCCCGAGCGAACCAGACCGCGGAAGAAGGGAAACGCACAGTGCCTCTGGCCAAAGAGACCAGGCAAGCCATCATCGGTGATCACGCGACCCACGAGGGCGACACCGGCTCGCCTGAGGTCCAAGTCGCCATCCTGTCGCGTCGCATTACCGACCTGACTGAGCATCTGAAGGCCCACAAGGCCGACCACCACTCTCGTCGCGGGCTGCTCATCCTGGTGGGCCGACGCAAGCGGCTTCTGGGGTACCTGAAGGCCAAGGACATTGCTCGCTACCGCGCTCTGATCGAACGCCTTGGCCTGCGCCGGTAGGCGACGCCGCGCGGCGGCAATCGAGGAGGTGAGGCCCTAGCCGTTCCCTCTCCGAAAGGGGAGGGTCAGCGCCTGCTTCGCTCGCGGGGCCTGTCAGTTATCAGTAGTGAGGGCCGGAACGCATGACCGCTCCGGACCTTTCGACTGACAACTGGCAAGGTCCGAACCCGCGGGCCGGACGGGCGCTCCGATAGAGAAAGCGCGGAAATCCGCGCGCGAAGTAAGGAGCTGACCGTGACGGTCCAACAGACCGAAGCCACCATCGGTGGCAAGACGCTTGCCTTCGAGACCGGCAAGCTGGCCCTTCAGGCCGACGGCGCTGTGGTGGTGAGCCTGGGTGAGACCCAGTTGCTCGTCACCGCTGTGGCGGGCAAGAACCCCAAGGAAGGCCTGGATTTCCTGCCGCTCACCGTTGACGTGGAAGAGCGTATGTACGCTGCGGGAAAGATCCCCGGCGGGTTCTTCCGCCGCGAGGGGCGGCCCTCGGAAACCGCGATCCTGACGGCTCGCCTGATCGACCGGCCCTTGCGCCCGTCTTTTGCCGCAGGCCTGCGCAATGAGATTCACATCATCGCAACGATCCTGTCCGCGGACATGGAGAATCCTCCCGACGTGCCGGCAATGAACGGAGCCAGCACGGCGGTGCTCCTGGCCGGAATCCCCTTCGAGGGCCCGGTGGGCGCCGCGCGCGTCGGTCTGCACAAGCTCGGCCACTGGGTGATCAACCCGACCTACACGGAGATCGAGGAGTGCACCTTCGACCTCATCGCCGCCGGGCGGCTCAACGAGTCCGGCAAGGTGGACGTCCTGATGGTCGAGGCCGAGGCCACCGAGCATGCCGTCGGGCTGTTCGGCCAGGGAGGTCCGGGTTGCCGGCCGACCGAGGAGAAGGTCGTCGAGGCTCTCGAGCAGGCGAAGGAGGCCATCCGCGTTTCCTGCGAGACGCAGCGGGAGTTCGTGGCTCGCGTCGGCGCGGAGCCGATGGACCTTCCGCGCTTCCCCGATTACGGGCAGGACGTGTATGGCGCCCTGGAGAAGGCGATGGGTCCGGCACTGGCGGAGGCTCTGGCCATCCCCGGCAAGGCCGAACGCGAGTCCCGCATGGACGAGCTGAAGTCGCAGGCGCCCGAGAAGGTCGAGGCGATCGTCGGCGAGGAGATCTCGGGCCGAGAGCGCGAGATCGGTCCCGCCTTCAAGTCGCTGGCCAAGCACCTGGTGCGCGAGAGGGTCGTGGCCGAGGGCAAGCGCATCGACGGACGCGGGACCCGCGACATCCGTCCGATCACCTGCGAGGTCGGGCTGCTGCCTCGGGCGCATGGCTCGGGCTTGTTCACCCGTGGTGAGACACAGGTGCTGACGATCACCACGCTCGGCATGCAGCGCATGGAGCAGATCATCGACACCCTCGACCCCGATGACCGCAAGCGCTACATGCACCACTACAACTTCCCTCCGTTCTGCACCGGTGAGACCGGCTTCATGCGGGGACCCCGCCGCCGGGAGATCGGTCACGGCGCTCTCGCCGAGCGCGCTCTGCTGCCGGTAGTGCCGCCGCAGGATGAATTTCCCTACGCGGTGCGGCTGGTCTCGGAGGTTCTCTCCTCTAACGGATCCAGTTCGATGGCCAGCGTCTGCGGCTCCGCGCTCTCGCTGATGGATGCCGGCGCACCCATCTATGCGCCGGTTGCAGGCGTGGCCATGGGGCTTATTTCCGAAGGCGGGCAGTACGTGACGCTGACCGACATCCTCGGAGCCGAGGACGCCTATGGCGACATGGACTTCAAGGTGGCCGGCACGCGCGAGTTCGTCACGGCGCTGCAGCTCGACACCAAGCTGACCGGCATCCCGAGCGAGGTGCTGGCGGGAGCGCTCAGCCAGGCTCGCGAGGCCCGGCTGTTCATCCTCGACCGGATGGCGGAAGCGATCGCCGAGCCGCGTGCCGAGATGTCTCCATGGGCACCGCGCGTTCACGTCGAGCAGATTCCCGTCGACAAGATCGGCGAGCTGATCGGCCCGAAGGGCAAGCGGATCAACGAGATCGCGGCGGTCTCCGGAGCGGAGATCAACATCGAGGACGACGGCCGGGTCTACGTCGGAAGCCGGGACGCGGAGCAGTTGGCGGTGGCCTTGCGGATGATCCGCGACACCGTCAACCCTCGCATGCCCGCGAAGGGCGAGCGCTTCCGCGGCACCGTGGTCGGTACAAAGCCCTTCGGCGCTTTCGTCTCGCTGGTTCCCGGTAAGGACGGCCTGCTGCACATCTCGCGCATGGGCAAGCCGGGCGAGCGAGTCAAGTCCGTCGATGACGTCATGAAGGTCGGCGACCAGGTCGACGTCGAGATCTTGGACATCGACCAGGCCAACAAGATCTCGCTGGGGCTGGTGCGCGAGGGCGGACCTGCCGAAAAGCCGGCCGAACCTGCCGAAAAGCCGGCCGAACCTGCCGAGCCGGCTCAGCCGGAGTAGGCCGTTGGGCGAGGGCATCATCCGGGCCGAGTTGCCGGGAGGAGTGCGCTTCCTGGGGGAGCGGATGCCCGGCGTTCGCTCGGTGGCTTTGGGTGTGTGGGTGGGAGTGGGCTCCCGCGACGAGAGACCCTCGCTCGCGGGAGCCTCCCACTACCTGGAGCACATGATCTTCAAGGGAACGCCGAGGCGCAGCGCCCGGGACATCGCCGAGACGATGGACGCGATCGGCGGCGACCTGAACGCTTTCACCGGTAAGGAGTACACGTGCTTCTACGCGCGAGTGCTGGACCGGGACCTGCCCCTGGCCGTTGACGTCCTCTCCGACATGATTCGCAACTCCCGTCTCGCCGTTTCCGATTTCACCGGGGAGCGAAACGTGGTGCTCGAGGAGATCTCGATGTACGAGGACTCCCCGGACGAACTGGTGCACGATGTCTTTGGCGAAGCCATCTACGGCAACGACCCGCTCGGCCGTCCGGTTCTGGGATCCGCCAAGTCCATCGGCGCGGTCACTCGCCAATCCCTGGCCGGCTTCTACCGCCGCCACTACCGGCCGGATAGGATCGTGGTGGCCGCGGCGGGCAACATCTCGCGTCAGTCCGTGTTGGACCTGGCCGCGCATGCGTTTGGCGGCATGGAGAAGGGGGAGCCCGGCCGTCGCGACCACGCGGTTCCGCGGCATCGCCGGGGGTTGAAGCTCCGCTGCCGTCCTACGGAGCAGGCGCACCTGGTGCTCGGCACCCGCGGGGTCGCCCGCGACGATCCCAGACGCTTTGCCGTGGCGGTGCTCAACCAGTCGCTCGGGGGTGGGATGTCCTCCCGGCTGTTTCAAGAGGTGAGAGAGAAGCGCGGGTTGGTCTACTCGATCTACTCGCAGCATGTCCAGCATGGAAAGACCGGCTACTTCTCCGTCTACGCCGGGACGTCACCGTCCAAGGCTCGCGAGGTGCTCGGCATCGTGCGGGAGGAGATGGCGAAAGCCGCGGCTCACGGTCTCACTCCGGTGGAGCTCGAACGGGGCAAGGGTCATCTGCAGGGGATTCTAGTCCTCTCCCTGGAGGATTCGGCCGGGCGCATGAGTCGCTTGGGCAAGTCGGAGCTGACCGGCTCCGAGTTGCTGAGCGTGAACGAGACGCTGCGGCGAATCCGCGCGGTCACGCTCGAGGACGTCAAGTCCGTGGCCCGGGATCTCCTGGACGGGGGGCCGTGGGCACTGGGTGCCGTGGGACCGTTGGAGGAAACCGACCTCGAGGAGTTCATCGCATGATCCGGGTGGGAGTGATCGGAGCCGGAGGGCGCATGGGACGGCAAGTCTGCCGCGCCGTGCACGAACAACCGGACATGGCGCTGGTGTCGGCTATCGACGTCCAGTGTGCCGGGAAAACCCTCGGGCCCATCGTCGGGGACGCCTCGTTGAAGCTGACGATTTCCGACGAACTCACCACCTTGCTCGAGGCGGAGGCCGAGGTGGCGGTGGACTTCACCACGCCTGCGTCGGTCATGGCCAACTGCCGGTGGGCGATCGAGCATGCGATGCACCTCGTGGTGGGGACCACGGGATTGGGACCGGAGGACCTGGAAGGAGTGCGTTCTCACATCGAGCGGGGAGGACACGAGTCCAACATGATCGTGGCGCCGAACTTCGCGATCGGCGCCGTGCTGATGATGCACTTCGCGGAGATCGCCGCTCGGTTCATGCCCGACGCGGAAATCGTGGAGATGCATCATGAGCACAAGCTGGACGCGCCCTCGGGGACGTCGCTGAGGACGGCGGAGGCCATCTCACGAGGTCGCGCGGGTGCGCCGGTGCACGAGGAGGCCGGCCGGGAGGCGCCGGGCGGCCCCCGCGGTGCCGTGGTCGAGGGCGTGCACGTGCACAGCGTGCGCCTGCCGGGATTGGTCGCACACCAGGAGGTGATCCTCGGGGCGCCGGGTGAGGTGCTGACGCTGCGCCACGATGCGCTGGATCGCGCTTCGTTCATGCCGGGCGTGCTGCTGGCGGTTCGGGAGGTTCCCCACCGCAAGGGGCTGACGGTGGGACTGGAGTCGTTGCTGGGTCTGGCCTAGTGTGGTGCGTCCGAATTCGCCGTACACACAGAGGGCGCGGGTGCGCCCGAAGCGCAAGGCGCGAGGAGGGCGCATACCTGTAGGTATGCAACCGACGAGCAACGCCGCGATTCGGGATGCGGACGCGACCGAATGTAGGGGAACTTCGGACGCACCACACT
>JBBAAN010000147.1:0-5141 GCA_041658225.1 Actinomycetota bacterium | reverse complement strand
ATCCTTCTGCCTCTCGCTCTCGCTTCAATGCGCCGGGCGCTTGTCGCGCCGGCGGCAGCTTCCGGCCAATTCTGCACTGCAATGATGCACTATTGCCCATCGGAGAACAAGCCTCGGGGGACGGGCCTGGGTGGAGGATCGCCCCGGCGGGGGCGCCTGCTTCAAGGTCCCATTGCCTGCCGCCACGGATTGAACGGATCGAGTCGGACCCCCTTTGTTGCACGGAGCCCACGCGTGTTTCCACTCCTCGCCCGGTTGACCGCTTCCCTTGGCCACTTCGATCCGGCGTGACCTTTTCGCGATCCGTCCGTTAGTATGGACAAACCCTGGGGCTGTCGCTTCTGCGGCGTAGACGGGAAACCGACCGGCAAACGCCCGCCGATCGCCGAGGCCTCCTGCGGGGTCAATGGTTCGCCGACTCAGAAACAGCGACGCTTATGCGCATGCAACGTTTGGGAATTGCGGTCACAACAGCCGCTTTGATCGCGTGTGTGGTGGGCAGCCTCGGTGTGCTCGGAGTCCCGGCGGGATCGGCCTCGCCGGCACGCAACCCCCAACCGCAGATCCCCTGGCCGACGGGCTCGCCCGGAGCCCCTCTTGCCCCTCTACCCACCACGACTCCAACTCCAACTCCAACTCCGACGCCGAGCTCGAAGGCAACTACCCCCAAGCCCACGTCGAGCCCTTCCCAAACCCAGCGTCCGGGGGGAGGTCCGGCCAAGGTGGTTGCGGGCAAGGGGATGTTCATCTGGCAGTGGAGCCGCTCCGGCAGCCCAGCCCAGGTGGTGGTCGGTGCCCACTCGATGGGTCTTTCCTTCCTGGTGCTTCGGGCCTCCGGGTCCGACACCGGCTTCGACACCAAGCAGATCCTGGCCGACCTGCTGCCGCGAGCCCACGCCGCCGGTATCAAGGTGATCGGCTATGACCCTCCCACCATGGCCAACATCCAGGCCGATGTGGACCGGGCCCTTGCCCTGGCTCGCTTCCGAGCCCCCGGCGGCCATGCGCTGGACGCGGTTGCGGCGGACATCGAACCCGAGGCCTCGCGACGCACGGCCGCCAACTACGACGCCTACGGGCGGGCGCTCCGCAAGGGGGTCGGGCAAAGCTACCCGCTGGTGGCAATCGTCTACCCACCCAACCAGTTCCCGAACGAGCCCTACCGGGCCCTCGCGCCGCACTTCGACGCGTTCATGCCGATGGTCTACTGGCGCGCCCAGACCACCAACGCGGCCGGCTACTCGAAAGCCGCGGTGCAGAAGATGGCCGCTTTCGGCCTGCCGGTGTCCTTCCTGGGCCAGGCCTTCGCGTACTCCGACCATTCCGCCAACTCGCTTCGCGCCTATCCACCTGCCGCCGAGATCCGGGCCGCTTTGCAGGCCGCGCAGGATGCCGGGGCTATCGGGGCCAGCTTCTGGGTATGGCAGCACGCCACCGAGGATTTCTGGCGCGCCTTCTCCGCTTTCCCGTTCCGGGGAGCGGCCGTGCCGTCGGGAGGCCGCCCGCCCCGGCTGCCCATCCCGGCCGCCCCACCGGTGGTAAACCCCACACCGCAGTCGACACCGACCGGGTCGAACCCGGTCGTCGTGCCGCCGGCTCTCTATCCCGCGGAGGCTCTTGGCAACGGACCAGGCACCTGGCGTGAGAAACCTGGGGTCTCCGCCGAGTTGGCGATTGGACTGTTGGCCCTGGTCGGCGCGGCGCTGGTCGGTGGGCTTCACGTGAGCCGGTCCTAGTGTAGTGCGTCCGAAGTTCCCCTACATTCGGTCGCGCCTGCATCCCGAATCGCTGCGTTGCTCGTCGGTTGCATACCTACAGGTATGCGCCCTCCTCGCGCCTTGCGCTTCGGGCGCACCCGCGCCCTCGGTGTGTACGGCGAATTCGGACGCACCACACTCTAGTGTGGTCGCGTTCGGCGGCTACTCGCTCGTCGGCGTGGGACTGGTCGTGGGAATGGGCGCAGGGATCTCCGCGGGCGGGTTCGGCGTGACCCGAACCCCCCGCGTGATCGCCGCGAGCTCCGTGGGGGTCAGAGTCCCGTAGACCTTCAGGAACCTGTCTCCCTCCAGCGGCACGCGGACCTCCGAGGTGCGAAGATCCATGGCCGTCTGCCCCTTACCGACGGATCCAAGGTCTGCCTTCTTGACGATCCGGCCCGATGAGAAGGTCCCCATCCCTTCCTGCGGACGGCCCACCTCCACCGCCACGAAGTCGATCGCGCCTCGCCGCCACACCTCGACGACGCTGATCGTGCGCTGGGCCAGCCCGGCCAACCCGCTCTGCCCACCGGCTTGCGGATAGATCACCGTGTAGCGCCCCATGCGGGCGAAGCCCGGTGGCTCCTCCACGGTGAACGTCGCGCCCGGGGGATTGGTGCTCGAGTCGCCGAGCTTGGTCACTCCTCCCCCCGACTCGACGGGGATCGTGATCTCGCTCGGGATCTTGAACGTCTCGTCGGTGAAGGCCGAGTTGGTGTCCACCGCCACCGCCACCTTCCGGCGCAGCACCTTGTGGTTGAAGACCCAGATCTCCTCCAGAGCCAGGCCTTCGGCGTCGACGCAGGTGTCCGAGTACTCGTTGGCACCCCTCTTGTAGGGTGTCAGCGAACCACTGCCGATTACCGATCCCGACCGGTAGACCTGACACAACCGCCCCAGCACGCGACGGCGCTCCCGCTGCTGCAGCCCCCGCGTGGCCAGGGCTTGCTCGAGAATCACATCGAAGCGCACGTCGGCGGACGCCAATGAGATCGGACTTCCCGTGATCGTCGGAGAGGCGTCGGCGGGGCTGAACATCATCAGGCCCGGCTGGGTGACCTGGACGGAAAGGGCCTTCGCGCCTGGAGAGCTTCCCGAAAAGGTCTCGACCCGGCTCTCGAAAGGACGCCGGATCCAGATCCGATCAGTGTTGACGATCCGCTTGGGTCCCGCCAGGTCACTGACGCGGTAGTCGATGTGGTAGGCGAGCGGAGGCGTCTTCATCGCCAGAGGCCCCGTGTTCCCGGCCACCAGTGTCGATCCCTCACGGCTCACCGACGGCTCCCGGTAGCGGCGAACGAGCACGACGGCGCCCGTCGCGGCCAGGGCGACCGCCAGAACCAGCGCCACCACCCGCCGGATCCGCCTGCGTCGGCGGGCTCGCGCCGCCACGCGCTCGGCCGCCAGTGCGCGCTGATGACGACGCTGGCTCTGGCTTGGACGGCGGCTTCCCTGCGCGCTTTGGGACGCCTGCCGGCCTGAAGGATCGCGGCGGTTGGACACTGGATTGCCTCCGTTGATCGCAGCCCGGCACCGCCGGCATCGACCGGCCCGGCTCGCAAGATCCAGGCGCGACTATAGCGAATCTCGCCCCTCGGGGCAGAAGGCGAGGAAGTCACACCGGGCGCAACTGGGTGTGGGGTGAGGCGGGAACTCCCCTTCGGCGACCCGCGCGAGATAGCCCTCGAGATCTTCCCTCGCCGCCCGCAGTCCCTCCGGCCTCATCTGCCGGGACCGCTCCACGCCGGCCCCCAGGTAGCAGTAGGTCAGAGTGAGATCCTCGGCCGGCTTGTTCCACACCTCGGCCGCCGCCAGCGCGTAGACGTTCAACTGGAGGTCGGCCGGTTCCCCCTCGCCGGGCACCTTGCCGGTCTTGAAGTCCACCAGCTCCCATCGCCCATCCGCACCTGCGTACACGGCGTCGACGCGTCCACGGACGAGCATGCCTCCCACGAGCAGCGTGAAAGGAAGCTCCACGTACAGCGGCGCAAGCTCGGCGAAGCGGCTCGCCTGGAAGGCGCTCTTCAGTTTCTCGGTCTGGCCCACATCCCCACGCGTGCCGCGCACGAGATCGGCCTCCTCGTCGATCAACACCAGTTGGCCCCGCCCGCGAAGCTCGATCCAGCGGTGGATCTCCGTGCCGCGCCGGGCCGCCTCCGAGAAACGGCGCGGAAGCGGGCGCACCGCGGTGAAGTAGAACACTCGGGGGCAGCGCGCGTAGTCGGCCACCTGCGAGACCGAGAGAGCCTTGGGGATCGCGCGCGAGGGAATCTCCTGTGCTCGCGCGCAAGCCTCGAGCAGCGCGATCTGTTTACCCGCCCGACCCACCGCGGCGTCGAACCGCTCGCGATCGGGCGCCGGCAAGCCGGCGGCGCGCCGCTCCACCGCCCCCAGGCCGCTCATAGCCTCCAGGGCCGCCTCAACGTGGCCCTCCGCAAACAGTGGATCGGCCAACGGAAGCACGTGAGGCTCGGGCGGCCACTTGCTCGCTCGGTCGGCGCGCTTGGCGAAGATGGGGTTGGGGTCCGGCGGTTGCTCGACCAAGGGCCCCAAGCGCTCGGTGACCGAATGCTCGGCCACCTCGGAGAAGAAGATGCTGGGGCCCTTGGGAGTGGTGGTCTCGTCGTACCACTGGGCCGCCGAACACACCAGCATCCGCCGGGCGCGGGTCACGGCCACGTAGAACAGCCGCCGCTCTTCCTCCTCGGCCCGCTCGCGCAACGACTTCTCGAACTCCCCGGCTTTGCCCTCCCAGCGGGGAAGGTGCTCGTGGTCCTCGCGAACGGCGTGCGGCAGCGCGCCTCGGCTCGTCATGGGGTTGGAGAGCCTGACATCGGGGAAGATGCCCGGACTCGCCTTGCGTCCCTCACTGCGCTGACCTCCGGCCAGCCCGGGCAGGAACACCACCTTCCACTCCAGGCCCTTGGCCTGGTGCACGGTCATGAGCTTGACGGAGTCCGCGACCGAGGGTTGTGCTGCCTCAGGATCTTCGGCCACCGCCTCGGCGGCGTCGAGGTAGGCCAGGAACGCCGGCAAGCCGGCCGTGCCCTCCAGGGGCGAGAAGCTCGCAACGGCATCCAGGAAGTTCAGGAGATTCTGGCGCGCCGCCTGCGCCCCGCGGTGGCGTGAGGCGGCCAGTTCCCGCCAGATGCCCGTCGTCTCGAGGATCTCGCGAACCAGGTCGAGCAGCGGCATGGAAGTATTGGCTCGCAGCGCTTTCAGCTCGGAGGCGAAGCGTTCCAGGCGCTGGAGGGCCGGCTCGGACAGTTCCCCCACCTCATCCAGGTGATCCAGCGCCTCAGCCATCGGGAAGCGCACGTTCGACAAGTCCGGGTCCTCTTCGTCGACCTGCTGGCGCAATGCCGTGGTGCGCCCGGCCGCCCA
>JBBAAN010000146.1:0-5144 GCA_041658225.1 Actinomycetota bacterium | reverse complement strand
GTCGACTCCCAGCCATCTCAAGTAGGGAAGCTTCTCTTTCATGCCCATGAGGTCGCCCACGCCGTCGCCGTTTCCGTCGGCGAAGCTGCGGATGTAGACCTGGTAGACAACGGCTCCCTGCCACCACGGCTTGGTCACGGTTCACCTCGTCTTGGGGTGCTTCTCTTTGGTGGGGGCCGGGGATTCACTGACCGTGCGAGAGAGGGGACTCGAACCCCTACGCCTTTCGGCACCGGGACTTAAACCCATCTCGACATGCGCCGGAGTATATCGCGTGATGTCGGTACCTGCCGCCCAATCCCTTGTCTCCCAAAGGTTTCGCCCACGCCCGTAGGCCGCCCAGGAACGACCGTAATCGGCCTGTGCCGGGTCGTGTCGCCAGGTTTGGTTAGAACCTTTACTTTCTTCGCGCACCGCGCCAAGTCCTGCTACGGAAGTGGCGGCGAAAGTGGCATGGGGGATGGCAGCACGCCGAGTATGTCGTTCACGAGCTGGTTCAAGAGGTCCCCTATCGGCTCCAAAGGTGGCGGCAGCGGAGGCAGCGGCCCGGTCGGCTTGGGCTCTGGGGTCGGACTGGCGGAACCAGTCGGGTCGGGACTCGGAGTGGGAGCCGGAGTGGGAGCCGGGGTGGGAGCCGGGGTGGGAGCCGGGGTGGGAGAACCCGTGGGCCCGCCCGCAGTTGGGGAAGGCGAGGGCGTACGGGGGGACTGGCCGCACGGGCAGCCCCCTGCCGCGCTCCCCGCGGTGCCGGCGCCGGGCTGGCCGGGCTCGGTGTCCTGGGTAGCGGCAACCGGGCTCGGCTCGGCCTGGGGTTGCTCCGGGCCTTCGCACGGGCCGCATTCCCCCAGAAGCGTTGCCGTCTCGACCCGCGCACGCTGGAGGACATCGAGCGATGAGTGGGCTGCCGGGGCCGCGGCGGGCGGAAGTGACGGCAGCAGCCGCTCCAGCTTCCGGCATTGCGAGTCGACGAACTTCTGGAGCATGCGCAAAGGTTGGGTTCGAGCGCCTCCCTTCGACGCTCGCATGAGTAGCTTGGATCCTGACTCCACCTGGCGATCCATGGCGGAGAGGGTGTCGGCGATGAGCTGTGGGTCGACTCCGCCTCTGGCGGCCAGCATGCCTCCGGCTATCCCGAGAGCGATGGGGCCCCTGGGCAGAGCCTTGGGCGCCGCAACCAGGTCCGCGACCTCCTCCAGCCTTGTGCGCGCCATGGCGAGGTGTCTTTGGCCCTTAGCAAGATCGCCTCGGGCAAGAGCCAGCCGGGCACTCTCCACACCGCGCTTCAGAGAGTGGAGCGGGTCGCCGGGCAGCGAGCGCTCGCCCGCTGTGAAGAGAGCGGCCGTCATCACCAGCACGAGGGCCATGGCGGTGGCTCCGGCCAAAGCGAGGCTGCGCCGCCAGCCGGCCGTTGCTTCCCAAAGCCTGTCGCGCCGGTCACGCAAGGCTCGCAAGCCGCTCCGTGCGGGGGGCGCGGTCCGCGCTTCCTCCAGGAGACGTTCGCGCAGCTTGGCTGTGAAGTCGGAAGGCGGGGTACCGGCCAGTGCGCGCAGTCGCGCGGCCGTTGACAGCAGCGGCGCCATCTCCGCGTCCGTAGCGGCATCCGTCCCGACCCCGAGGTCGAGGAATGCGGCGAAACTGTCGGAAATCTCTCGTCGTCTCATCATCGGTCCCGCCTTTCTAACGACGGGGCAGGGCGATGGTCGCGGGTGACACAGCGTTCCTCCTCACTAAGCAACCTGGCGAGGGAGCGCATAGCGCGGTACTGAAGCGCCTTGATCGCGCCTTCCGACTTGCGGAGCACCCGAGCGACCTCGCCCACGGAAAAGCCCTGTATGAACCGAAGGAAGACGACCTCGCGCTGGTCGGGCTTCAGCAGGCGTAGTGCGCCGTAGAGGACCGCGGCTTCCGCCCGCTGCGCGAGCACCTCGGACGGGTCGCAAACCCCGGCTTGGGCTTGGCGGGCCGGGACCTCAGGCAGGTTCTCCGCGCTGATCTCCAGCCGCATGCGACTTGACTTGAAGTAGTCCGTCACCAGGTTTCGGGCGATGGTGATGAACCAGGCTCCCACGTCCCGCCCGGTCCACTGAAAGTCGCCTATACGGCGCAGGGCCCTCAAGAAGCATTCGGACGTCAGATCCTCCGCGGTGGCCCGGTCGCCGACGCGGTACAGGAGGTACCTGTAGACCGCGCCCACGTAGCGATCGTACAGGTCGGCGAAGGCCTGCGAATCACCGGTGCGTGCCCGCTCCACCAGAGCGGCAACTTCCGAGAGGTTGCCGTCGGGCTCGGCGGATGTGACGGGGGGTCCCCCCCTGTACGGGGATCGGCTTTTCACCCCGCTTGGCTCCTTCGTCGGCTTCGTCGGCCTACTCGGCGCAATCCGCGCGAATCGTAGCGGTGAAAGCGCCAGAACAGCGGGACCTGCCCCCGGCGCGTCCTGCCGGGCTGCGGCCACTCGGGCGGCCGGGTCGCGATCGGCAAAGGGTGCGCGGGCGTGGTTGGTCACGATTGCTCCCGAGGATAAAGGCCCCGAAGTGCGCCGAGAATACAGACCTCCTTCCCAGCCGGGCAAACCGGCCTCCCGACCCCTTATTCCCGTTCCTCACGAGAACCGACCCCCATCCGTAGCCGCTCCAAGCACAGATGCCGGCTCTCCTCGAGCAGGGCGATGAGGCGATCGCGCTGGTCCACGTAGGGGCGGATATTTAGTTCCAGCGTGATGGTGCCCTGGTAGCCGGATGCGGCCACGTGAGTCAGGAACTCGCCTATCGGCAGGACCCCCTGGTGAAGAGGAGAGTGGCTATCTCGGCCCTTGCCGGAGTTGTTCGACAGGTGTATGTGCGCAACGCGGTCGTGAAGGTCGTCGAAAGCCTCGATTATGTCTCTTCCCGAGACCGCCAAGTGGCTTGTGTCCAGTACCAGGTGAGGGAACCGCTTCAGCCGGTCCGTTTCGGTCCAGCGATGCACCCGTACCCCGCGGCCGCGCCAGCGCAAGGGGAACATGTTCTCGACGGCGACCGTGACTTCACCCTCCGCGGACATTCTGGCCATCTCCCCTGCCAGCCATTTCCCATACCGGATCTGCCAGCGGTACGGAGGATGAATCACGACCACGGAGATCCCAGCCTCTTCGGCCAGGTCTATGCAGCGATCGATCTTGCCTTTCGGATCGGCACCCCAGACCCATCTGGTGAACAGCAGGAAAGGCCCGTGGAGAACTGGGATGGCCAGCCCGAACTCCTCTGAGAGACCACGCAGTCTCTCGGCGGACTGGGTCTCGCGGTCTTGGGTAACGGCGACTTCGACCCCTTCGAACCCCGCTTCGGCAGCGATCTCAAACGTACGAGCAAGCGGGGTCAGAAGGAATGGACCGGTCGACAGAAGAACGCGGATACCGCCGTCCAAAGGACACGCCCCAAGCGATTTCGAGAGGACTCATTCTACAGCCGGGCGTACGAAACACGCCCCCCGGGAATCTTCCGGGGGGCGTGCTCAGGGATATCGGATACTGACTAGACGAGACCTCCGCGCTTGCCGCGCACGACCGTCAGCAGGCTCGTCCAGAGCGCGCCGAAGGCCAGGGTGTTGACGGGGACGGTGGAGGTCAGGGCGCGGTCGGCGGCGCGGTCGAGATCGCCCAAGCGCTGCAACACCATGGCGAGCCGGGGTGAAGGGGCGGCCTTGGGCGCCTCAGCGGTCGGTGCCGGCTTGGCAACGGGCGCGGAAGCTACCGGGACGGCTGCCTTTGCCGCGACTTTGGGCGCGGCGGGGGCAGGGGCGCTGGTGGTGGTCTTGGCAGCCGGCTTCGGAGCCACCGGCGGCTGAGCAGCCGGCTTGGCAACGGGCGCGGGAGCGGAAGCGGGCTGACGGAAGACCTGGGTCACGAAGATCCTTCCGTCGGAGTCGATGACCACTCCAACCCCGAGTTGGGTGTAGGCGGTGTCGACGTAGTTGGCGTAGTGCTTGGGGCTGTCGATGAAGGCCTGGTTGATCGACTCGACCGTGGGACCCATCCCGACGTTCTCGCCGACGACCTGCCAGTTGGACACATCGGTGGCGAGGTTGGGGTTGTGGTAGATGGTGCCCTTCGCGGCCATCTCCGCGGAGTGCCGGCGGGCCACCTCAACCAGATCATCCGCCACGACCAGTGCGTGCACGCCCTTGGCGGCCCGGGCCTGGTTGACGCCTGAGAAGAACCCTTGCTCTTCGGCCGTCAGGCCCGGCGCTGCCTGGGCGGCCAGGGCCCCCAGGGCCCCCAGGGACACCGCCATGAACAGTGTCGCGATGTAGACGAGAAGTCGCTTTGCCATCGGACCTACCCCTTCCCCCCGGTCCGCAGTAGAAAGCCCGCCATCCCTGGAGTTCCGGGAGTTGACGGGCTTTCTCTGCTGGCAATGCGGCCCGTCTTCTTCGGCAACCTGGCGGTCCTTCTCCGAGGCTTCCGGGCTGGAAGCCCGCGGAGGGAGGATCCATGGCTTTGCGTCCCGCCGTTTCCGGCGGTTTGCCTTTGTCGGGAAGACCTGCTTCTTCTGCGGTTTTCAATGTTCGGTTCACTACTGTTGATCGGTTGCCGGCCTCGGGTTCTTTAGTGCCATATGGCCCGCAATCGGGCGAATGGGACAAAGGCGGAATCCAGGGCCGTACTGGGGCGCCTGCCGCCACGAAACAGCCGGGTATTCGCCTGTAGTTCCTGAAGCCGATCTCCGGTCCATCGGGCGGTTGGGCGCGTGGATGCGGGCCGGATAGACTGCCCCGAGTGGGCCCGTCCGCCCCAGGCCCGGACCCACGCGCGGGGAGTGCCGAGGATGTCCGAGGTGGCCGAGCACGCTTGCCTCGCATGGAGGGTGACCAAGGAGGGGGGCAGGTGAACGTCTCCGATCTGGTGCGACAATCGGCCGCCAGGCTGGCCGGCAAGCCGGCCCTCATCTTCCAGGACCGGCCCGTTTCCTATGCCGGCCTCGACGAGGAGATAGACCGCGCCGCGGGCGGGTTCAGAAGGCTCGGCCTGAAGACCGGCGACCGGGTCGCCCTCCTACTGCAGAACACTCCCCACTTCGTCGCCGCGTAACTATTGGTCATCGGACAACAGGATCTGCGACGACTCCGAGGCGAGACAAAGAGCGCGAAGTTGAGGAAGGCTGAGT
>JBBAAN010000145.1:0-5155 GCA_041658225.1 Actinomycetota bacterium | reverse complement strand
ACCTCCGGGTTGCCCGTGTCTGAGATCTCTCCCATCTCCAGTGCGAGAAGACGCACGAGCAGGTCGACCTCTTCGTGCTCGTAGCAGGCGAAGATCGTCGTCCTGCCCTGGCTTGCGATGTTGCGGGCCCACTGAAGGGTGGCGATCGTCTTGCCCACCCCGGGTATCCCGCCGACCAGCGTGAGCTCCCCGGGGCGCAGTCCGCCGCCAAGGACCCGGTCGAGCGGCTCGAAGCCGGTCGGTATCGGAATCAGCTCTGCGGCGCTACCTGCCTGGAGAGCGTTGTCGAGGCGCTCGAACGCCTCCGACACGGTCTGTGGTTTCGGTCGTGGCCTCGGTTGCCTGGCCGTGCGCTTGTCGGCTGCCTGGAGCACGACTCCACCTTCTCTCAGCGAAAAACTCACCCAGCGCGCGCATCACGCGCCGGCTCACCCGCTTGCCTTCTTGCGCTTTCCCCTGATGCTCGCGGCGCCGGAGAAGGTTGGGAAGGGACTTTCGTCCCGGTGCGCCGGGATAGGAGTCCCCGCGAATCGCGCCGTTTGCATCATCTGTTGTTGGAGAGGTCCGCCTAACATGCCAGTTAGTTGTGGTGGAAGTCGTTGGACTAGGGATTGCTGCTAGCTTGGGAAGGAGGTGAAAGAAGATGGATCTCTTCCAGTTCGTGGGCTTCACGGGCGCCTGGCTAGGAACCAAGATTCGTTCGCGGATCGAATTCCGGAGCGAGCGCGGTGCGACCGCTGTGGAGTACGGGCTCATGGTGGCGCTGATTGCCGCGGTTATCGTGGCGGTCGTCGTTACTCTGGGAACTCAGATACACAACGCGTTCTGCAGCGTAGTGAACGGAATAGCCGAGGGCGGCATAGGAGGTGCTTGCGAGCCCAAGGGTTTCTAGCCGAGGGCGGCATAGCAGGCGCTTGCGTCCCCAAAGTAGTAGCAGAGACACGAGACGGACTCCGGGCGGGCTCACATCCCGCCCGGAGAGCATCCCGGGGTCTGTGAACGACTGCGCGAAGCGTGCCGTCGCGGGAGATGTGTCCCTAGTGTTGCTTGGGGAGGTTCGGCGCGTCTCTGGGCGTGACTCCCCGTTTTGCCCAGAGAGCATCCGTCACTTGGGGTGTTCGTTTTGGCTTGGGGGGCTTAGACTTTGAGGTTGAGATGGACGTTTGGAGACGATTCCTTCGAGGGATCCAGTCGCCGAGGCCCAGCCGAGTGGGCTGCGACGAGTGTGTCCAATTACGTCGTCGGCGAGCCGGCTCCGGTGAGCGGGGGGCGTCGGCGGTAGAGTTCGCCCTCATCCTTCCGATTCTCATCCTGCTCGTATTCGGGATCATCCAGTTCAGCATTGCCTACAACCGGACTCAGGGTCTTCAGGCGGCAGCCAGAGAAGGGGCTCGTCTGGCTTCGATCGGCGCGAGCTACGCCGAGATCCAGAACAGAGTCCGTGCCTCGCAGAGCCTGTTCACGGCCACCGACGTTGTGGTCAAGGCGGGCGCGAACGGGGGGTTGCCGACTCAGACGTGGACCGTGCCTCCCTGCCAGACGGCTGGAGTCGGGGGTACGGTCGAGGTTCGAGTTGAGGTGCCTCCGCCGTCAGACGACCTGGACAAGTACGCCATAACCATTCCCCTGTGGGGCAACCGACGGATCACGTACACGGCTTCGGGCACGTTCAGGTGTGAACGGGCGAGAAGCTGACTTAGGAGGTTGGCCATGCGAGGGCTGATGACGCGTCTCAGGGATGAGCGGGGAGTTTCTGCAATCATAGTGGCCATCGCCCTCGTGCTTCTGTTCGGAGCGGCTGCCCTCTCTATCGACGCGGGCAGCGTATGGAAGACTCGTCGGGATCTGATTACCGACACCGACGCGGCTGCTCTTGCAGCCGCTCGGTATCTGAGCGGGGCGAGACCTGGCGCTTGCCTCCTGGCAGCCGCGCAGGGAAGGGGCAGTGCCGCGTTCCAGGAGGCGCTTTCGGTTCTCGGGGAGAACGATCTCCGGACGGAACTTGAGCCCGGTCTGGAGGGGTTCCAGATAGTCTGCGTGGGCGAGGCGGGGCTCGTGCGGGTACGCGCACGACTCGGAGCCCACCTCACCTTCGCTCCCGTACTCGGCTTCAACGACATCCGTGTCTTCTCGGGGTCAACCGCCCAGTTCGGGCCCTTGAGCAGCGTGACGAACCTGCGGCCGATCGGGCTGTGCGCGGCAGACGAGCACATTGGTGAATGGATTGCCGCGCAAGGGAACCCCAATGACCCCGTCTACAAGTTGCTCCGTGGCCTGCCCGACCCGACCACCCCAGGGTTGACCGACCACCCCGAGTACGCGGGGGCCGGCGTGGTCCATCGGATCCCCTTCACAAAGTCGCAGGACTCGGACTGCGGGGACAGCGAGGGCAACTGGGGATGGCTGGACTTCAACGGGAATGAGCCGCCCAACGGGGCCGATGCTCTGAAGGAGTGGCTGCTCGACGGCTACGATGGGTTCGTCTACGACGGCTCCACCTACCCTCCGACCCTTGGCGGGAATACGCCCGGTGACGAGGACTGCGAGGTGCGGGGCCCGGATGACAACAGCCCAGACCCCTGCGAGGGCAATCCGGGCGCCAACGACAGCACGAAGAGCGCCCTGAACGAGATCTTGTGTCCGGCTGGAACGGCCGCCGACAACTGCCCCTTCAGCTTCCCGGTGGTCGTCTACGACACAGTCACGGGCACGGGATCCAACGCCGAGTACCACCTCGTGGGCTTCCTCGGCGTAGTCCTCCGTGGGTACAACAAGGTTACCGGCCAGCAAGGCCAAGGCGGCGGCCAGGACAAGGACAAGGGGAAGCCGCTTCCGCCGCGACCGACGGACAACGATCCATGGTTCGATCTCGAGTTCGTCTGGTACGAATCAGGCGACACGACCATCGGGTCTGTTCCAAGCAGCGTGATCCCTGCTCTCTGGGGAGTGCAGCTCTGCGGCGTGGACAAGACGGAGAAATGTGACGTCTAGAGGGGGTTGTAGATGGCAAGTCTGTCGATGAGTCGGCGCACACTCGCGATCCTGCTGGCGGTGATCCTCGCGGCGGTGGCGGCCGTGGCCCTGAACTCCTACGTCCAGGGCGCCGAGTCCCGGGCTCTGAAGGGCGTCGAGACCGTCAGGGCCTACCTGGCCAAGGACACCATTCCTGAGGGTACGAGCGGCGACACGGCCATCTCCAAGGGCCTGATTGCCCGCGAGGCGATCCCCAGCAAGATGCTCGCCGAAGGCGCCATCAAGTCCCTCACGGAGATCAAGAACAGGGTCGCCGCGGTGACCATCCTCAAGGGTGAGCTGATACTGGCTGCTCGGTTCATCAAGCCCGCCGAGGCCAAGGGCATCCTGCCCATTCCCGCAGACCGTCAGGCCATCTCAGTGGAGGTGGGAATACCTCCCGGGGTCGCCGGCTTCATTCAGCCCGGGGATCGCGTCTCGATCGTTGCCCAGCTCGAGGTAGCCAAGGGCGCGGATTCGGAGACCAGAGTTGCCTACCTGCTCCAGGACGTCCAGGTTCTCTCAGTGGGCCAGCGCGTCGTGGTGACTACCGAGGGCAAGCAGGGCGCCCAGGTGCAGCAGCAGCAGGCGCGCATACTGATGACCCTGGCGCTCACCCCGCCCGATGTCGAGATGCTGACCTACGCCGTCTTCCAGGGCCAGATCTACTTCACTCTCCTGCCTCCGGGTCAGAAGCCGGTGGGCCCTCCGGGTGGGCGCACCCGAGACAACGCTTTCGCATAGGAGCCCCGGGTTGATCATCTTTGCCGATCCAAACCGGCGTCTCTGGTCCTCGTTCGACAGGCAACTGGGGCGTAGGGACGACGTGATGCACGTGGAGGGAATCGCCGATCTCGACCGGCTCATGGCCGAGAGGGCGGGAGAGGTTGACGTACTCGTTTTCGGTCCGGATGTCACCGTGACGGCGGCTCTCGAGGCTTCCGCCCGGATGCAGCTCAACGCGCCCGAAGTCAGCGTAGTGGTCGTGGCCGAGACTCCCACTCCCGACCTGTTGCACAAGGCCATTCGGGCGGGCGTGAAGGACGTGCTGCCTTCCTCGTTCACACCGGAGCAACTGCGTGAGGCCATCGATCGCGCGGAAGACCTCACGAGGAAGCTGCGGGGGCGCGCATCGGCGGCGGAGACCGACCTCCTCAATGGTAAGACCCACCGCGTCGTGTCGGTGTTCTCCTCGAAGGGGGGCTCAGGCAAGAGCTTCATGGCCTCCAACCTTGCCATCCTCCTGGCTCAGCAATCCGGGCAGGATGTTGCGCTCGTGGACCTGGATCTGCAGTCGGGGGACCTGGCCATCATGCTCCAGCTCCTGCCGGCATGGACCATCCACGATGCCGTGAAGGACCTGGACAGGTTGGACGCCGGCGCGCTCAAGGGATACCTGACCGTGGAGCGTTCCGGGGTCCACCTGCTTGCGGCGCCGCTCGATCCGTCCCTGGCCGAGAAGGTGTCCGGCGCGGCGGTGCACCGGGTCCTGCAACTTCTCAGGGAGTCCTTCGCCTACGTGGTGGTGGATACGCCGGCATTCTTCAGCGACCAGGTGCTGGCGGCCCTGGACGAGAGCGACGGCTGTGTGTTGATCGCGAGCCTGGACGTTCCCAGCATCAAGAGCTTGAAGCTCTCCCTGCAGACGCTCGAGCAGCTTGGCCTCGGGCGCGAGCGGATCCGGCTGGCTCTGAACCGCGCGGACAGCAAGGTGGGCCTGCGCATCGAAGATGTCGAGAAGACCCTGGGGACGCAGATCGACGTGAGTATTCCCTCCAGTCGCGACGTCCCTCTTTCCATCAACCAGGGAATCCCGCTCGCCGTGCAAAACCGCAAGTCCCCGGTGATAGCGGCGATTTCCAAGCTGGCGGCGGCCCTGGTTGCATCGGGGGGCGGTGTCCAGGCCGGTACTCAGCCGCGCCAGGGCTTGTTTGGTAGGTCCCGAGGAGGAACTCGTCATGGGTCTGTATGAGCGACTTGCCAAAGGGCGGGGCGGCACGGAAGCGTCCGTGCTTCCGGCGACCGAGGAGGCGGAGGACCTGCAGACAGCGGACCCTCTGGCACCCCTGAAGCGCAGGATCCACCAGGCGCTGCTCCAGGCCCTCGGCCCGAAGCTCTACGACATCAACCTCTCCGCCGAGCA
>JBBAAN010000144.1:0-5231 GCA_041658225.1 Actinomycetota bacterium | reverse complement strand
CGCGTCGCGCTGCGCACATGCCTGGAACGCGGAGGTCGCGACTGCGGCGAGCAGGCCGGGCGCTACTGGTGGGACCACCGCTACGACATCAGCTATTGGCCCTCGCAGGACGTGCGTCCCGACGGTGCGCTCGGGGAGCCGAGCGTGGTGGGAACGATGGAAGTGGCCGGCCACTGGAGCAGGGTCGTCGCTCTGTACGACGGCATTCGCGACGCCCTGTCGCCGCACTGCGCGGGGGTTGTTGCGCACATTTCCCACGTCAGCCTGCAGGGCGCGTGCGTGTGCTTCACGTTTGCAGCCCAGGGCTCAGGCGAACGCGAGGTGGAGCAGAGGTACGCGAGGGCATGGTCCGCAGGCATGGATGCCTGCCTCGCCGCGGACGGCACGATCAGCCACCACGATGGCGTGGGGCTTCTGCGCGCCTCTTGGCTCGCTCGCGAGATGGGAACGACGGCGTTCAATTTGCTCGGCGAGATCAAGGCGCTCGTCGATCCGGCTGGAATCATGAACCCCGGCAAGCTCGAACTGCAGGCGGGGCGCCCGTGACGGCTGAATCTCTGGGAGGCAGAAGAGGTGGCTAGTCCTTTTGGGGAAATGAGGGTGATCATCAATCCTCGAGCCGGGCGGGGGGCGGTCGGGCGGGCACTCGTCCCCCTGCAGCGTGCGCTGACGGATCGAGGTCTGAGCCACCACGTGTGCCAAACGGCCGGGCCCGGCGACGCGACCCGCATGGCGCGCGAAGCCCTGGGGCAGGGGATCCGCTTCCTCGTCGCGGTCGGCGGCGACGGAACGGTCCACGAGGTTGTGAACGGAATGATGGGGGAGGCGGGTCCCGGGGTTCGCGACGCGGTCCTGGGTGTGGTGGCCGCGGGCTCAGGCGGGGACTTCGCTCGGACCTTCGGCCTGCGCGTCGGCCCGGAGGCGGCGGCTGCTCGGCTGGACGGCGACACCACACGCCCGATCGACGTCGGGCACGTGAGCTACCGGGACGAGGAGGGCAACCCCGGGACGCGGTGGTTTGCCAACATAGCCGACGTGGGGTTCTCGGCCGAGGCGACGGCGCGAGCCGCCACGCTGCCTCGCATCCTGGGTCCGGGTGTGTACGGTGTCGCGGCCCTGGCCACCCTGGCACGCTTCGGGCTGGAGCATGTGCGGGTGACCCTGGACTCCGCCAGCTTCGAGGCGATGCTCAGCAGCCTGGTCGTCGCCAACTGCCGGTTCTTCGGAGGCGGCATGATGGTGGCCCCGAACGCCGTGCCCGACGACGGCCTCTTGGACGTACTTGCGATCGGAGGCCACCGCGCCAAGATGGTCGTCCTGGCGCCCAAGCTCTACAAGGGCAAGCATGTGCCTCACCCCGACATCCAGGAATACCGATCCCGCCTTGTCCGGGTGGAATGCGACAAGCCTCTGCGGATCGAGGCCGACGGGGAAGTTCTCGGCTACACGCCCGCCGTGTTCGAACTCACACCCAAGGCACTGCGTCTGAAGCTGTAGGCCGGGCGCACTACGGAACGGTATCGCCCATGACGCCGCGTTCGCCGCGGACTGCTGCGAGGTATGAGACCACCTGCGCGTCTCGTACTTCCGGGCTCCAGCCCAGTTCCTCGCCCACGAGAGCCGCCACTTCCGCAGCGATCGAGGCGCCCGCGTCTCGCGCCCTGAGCGCGACGCGCATCCGCCGGGAGAGCACGTCCTCGAGGGTGCAGGCCATCTCGGACCTGGCCGCGTACAGCGCCTGTGCCGCGAGATAGGGAAGGCCCTCCAGGAGCGGTCGGCGAAGGTCCCGCTCCGCGGCCAGAGACATGACCTCCGGGTAGGCGTCACCTTGCGCGCGCACAACTGCGTCCGCCGCTTGCCGGCCCAATCCGTAGGAGGAGGCCAGTGCCGTCGCCTCGCGACGCGTGGTTGCCAGGTCGGTCGCCAGACCGAGGCGCACCTTGCCGGTGACACAACGCCCACCGTGGCCCAGAGCCCGCACCACCTCGTCGACAGCCTCTTCCGCCATCTGGCGGTAGGTGGTGAGCTTGCCTCCGGTTATGGTGAGAACCCCAGCGGAGCATCGCGTGATGCTGTGACGTCGCGAGAGATCCTTTGCCGCCGCGGAGCGCCCGGCGCCCAGGAGGGGTCGAAGCCCGGCGAAGCACCCGACGGCGTTGCTCAGAGCGACCCGATCTCCGAACATCGCACGAAGGGCCTCCACTATGTAGGCCGCGTCATCGGCCTCGACCGTGGGCCGATCCAGGTCGCCCGAGTACTCGGTGTCCGTCGTTCCGGCAATCACCTGCTCTCCCCAGGGAATCACGAACACGAACCGGCCGTCGCCCCGCACCGAAGGTGCCAGGACCGAGGCGCGCAACGGCAGCAGGGAGGAAGGAAAGAGCAGATGCACGCCCTTCGACGGGGCCAACCGACGTCCGATCTCCGGATCGACCATGTGGGCGACCTCGTCGGCCCAGACCCCGGTGGCATTGACGATCTGGCGCGCACGGACGGTCATGGCCCGGCCGCTGATCGTGTCCTCGGCATCCACTCCGACCGCCTGACCGCTCATGTTCTTGGCGACACCCACGACGCGAGCATGATTGGCCACACACGCGCCAAAGCGGCCGGCCGCCTTGACGATCTCCACGGTCAGTCGAGCGTCGTCGGCCTGCGCGTCGTAGTAGACCAGGCCGCCCATGAGACCCTGCCGCGGCAGGGCGGGCACCATCTGACTCACGGCGGCGGCGGACGCATGGCGGTGGGGTGCGAAGTTTCGGAAGCCGGCCAGCACGTCATAACCGACGAGTCCGAGACGCAGCAACGCCATCCGCTTGGTGCCGGGGAACTTCGGAATGACGAACCGCATGGGTGTGACCAGGTGGGGGGCAAGCCGGCGAAGGCGATCTCTCTCGACATTGTTCTCGTGGACCAGGCCGAACTCGGCATGCTGCATGTAGCGAAGCCCGCCGTGCACGAGCTTGGAGGACTTGCTCGAGGTGCCGGAGGCGAAGTCGTCGCGTTCCAGCAGCGCAACCGATAACCCGCGCGTTACCGCGTCCAGCGCTATCCCCGCGCCCGTGATGCCTCCGCCTATCACCGCCACGTCGAACGTGGCGGTTGCGAGATGCTCGAGGTTCTCAGGCCGATTCATTGGTAGGCGTGACACTGCCGCACCATCCCATCGTCGGCTCACCCAGCCCGGGCGCGATTGTATCCGCTCGGCCCCGGCAATGCTCGTCCCGGCACGCTCGCGCGGACCCGGCCGCCCCACCACCGCCCCAGATGACCAGCCCATCCGGGCCGTTGAGTCAGCGCCATCATTGGCCATTTCCAATGCGGGCCCCGGAACGGATACTGAGTGGGTCACAGAACGTCTGAAGGCGTGGGAGGATTCATCAGGCCCAACACCGGAGGAGCACCGAGTCCTCAGCCGCTCGAGCGTGGAGGACGGTCAGGGCGAACAGCGCCGGATGACGCTACAGGGGGCCCGCGATGGAGCTAGCCCGCGAGATCGCAAACAACCTCTCCGCCGCGATGTGGATTCTCTTGGGGTTGCTGGCCGTAAGGCTCTGGATCCGCCACCGCACCCGCCCGGCCGCATGGGTCGCGGTCAGCTTCGGCGCCCTGGCAGCGATTGTCGCCTTTTCGCGCGTCATGGCGGTGGCTGGTGTCACGATCCTGTCACCTTGGTTGATCAAACCGCTTCTTGCGATGCTACTCCTCTACCCCTACTTCCTCTTCCGGTTCGCGTCATCACTGAAGATGCCGCCTCGGTGGATGCGCAAGATCGCCGACGGACTGGCCTTGCTCGTGACTGTGGTGACGCTGCTCCTCCCTCATGTGCCGACGGCCGGCGAGCCCCGCTCGGCATGGTGGGCCGCATTCACGGTGCTATTCCTGGGGGAGTGGTCGTTGTTGAGCGGGGCTGTGACCGTCCGGCTCTGGGGCGCGGGCCGCGGGCAGCCCACCGTTGTGCAAGCGAGGATGCGCCTGCTCGCGGCTGGGGCGGCCGGCCTGACCCTGTCGTTGGTGGTCGGATCCATCCCGGGCGGCACGGCGCCGGACTGGTTCCGTCTCGTGACCACCACGATCGGGATCTTCGCCGGCGCTCTCTTCTACCTCGCATTCTGGCCCCCGGCCTTGTTCCGTATGTCGTGGAGGCGCCGCGAGGTTGACGCGGCGCGTGTTGCGGCGCGCGACCTCATGACGGCTGCGAGCGTTGCCGAGGTCACGCGCAGGATCCTGCCCCAAGTCGCCGGCATGCTGGGCGGGGAAAGCGCCGCTCTCATCGCCTCCGACGGACGTGTCCTCGGCTCATACGGCGTCTCTCGATCCGTGGCGAAAGCCGTCTCGGAGAAACTGGCCGGCGGCTTCGGGGCCGCACACGCGGGGCCGTCGGAACCCCAGGTCCTGCCCATGGAGTTGGGATCGGGCACTCTGATGGTGTGGGCCAGCCCATACGCGCCTTTCTTCGGGACGGAGGAGATCGAGCTGGTCAGGTACCAGGGAGTGCTGGCCGACCTCGCAATCGCCCGCTGCGAGCTCTTCGACCGAGAGCGCGACGCCCGCGTTGCGGCGGAGGAGGCCCGCACCGAGCTGGAGTCCTTCCTCTACAGCGTCTCCCACGACTTGAGGAGCCCGTTGATCTCCATGCTGGGCTACCTGGAGTATCTGCGCACCGACTACGGTCAGGCCCTGGCGGGCGAGGGGATCCACTACCTCGAGCGTATGACCGCCAGCGGTGCCTACATGCAGCAGCTCATCCAGGACCTCCTCGAGCTCTCCCGCATCGGTCGCACCCAGACCGCGGTGGAACAGGTCGACCTGACCAGGCTGGCGACGGACCTGGCCGGTGAAGTCCAGCTTGCGCACCCGGGAGCCGTGTTCGACATCGGCCCACTGCCCGTCGTGATGATGAACCCCGTCCGGGCTCGGCAGTTCCTCACGAACGTCTTGGAGAACTGCGTGCACCACGGCGCACGTCCGGACGTCCACGTCGTGGCCAGGGCACTGGAACCGCAGGACGGCGAGGTCGTCGTGTCGATCGCCGACAACGGACGCGGCATTCCCGCCCAGTACCGCGAGAAGGTATTCGGCATCTTCGAACGCCTGGAACGGCCGGAGGGAGCGGCGAGCGGGGGGACCGGAATCGGGTTGGCCGTCTGCCGGCGCATCATGGATGGCTTGGGCGGCAGAGTCTGGTTCGCAGACGCGGCCGTGGGAGCCGATCTGCGGGCGGCCTTCCC
>JBBAAN010000143.1:0-5234 GCA_041658225.1 Actinomycetota bacterium | reverse complement strand
CGAGCGCCGCCGCCCCCAAGAGGATGCCGGCCACCTCTCGTCCCGTGCGCCCCAGGCCCAAACCGGCCGCCAACGCCCCCAACATGATGGCGACGCCCCCGAGGTAGGGCGTGGGGCGCCGATGCAGCCGATCCGAGGTTGGGTGGTTGGAAAGCCCCGCCTTGAGCGCCACCCAGCGGGCGACGGGCGTGCCGATCAGGGCGAGACCAAAGGCCGCGGCGGCGGCCAGCGGCCAGCGCTCGATCCAAAGCAAATCGTTCAGGGCCCCCACCTAGCCTTTAGCCTTGACCGAATGGAAACGGCATACCGACACGCACGCCCATCTAGCTGATATGCGCATTCACCGACTCGCGCTCATGCGCGATGATCGCTCGGAGCATCTCATCCAGCGACCAGGTCGGCTCCCAACCCGTGGCCGCCTTGATCCTCGAGACGTCCGGAACCCTCCGGAACATGTCCTCGAATCCTGGCTCATAGGCCTCCTCGTAGGAGAGATGCACCACCTTTGAGCTTGAGCCGGCCAGTTCCCTGATCCGACCGGCCAGATCCAGGATCGTGATCTCCTCCGGGTTTCCGACGTTGTAGACCTTGCCCACCGCAGCCGGATTCTCGAGCAGCCGCAGCAGCGCGTCGACGGTGTCGGTGACGTAGCAGAAGCAGCGAGACTGAGTACCGTCGCCGAAGACCGTCAGCGGCTCGCCGCGCAGCGCTTGGCGCACCAAGCGCGGGATCACCATCCCGTAGGAGCCCATCTGGCGAGGACCGACCGTGTTGAACAGCCTCACCACGATCGTGGCAAGCCCGTACTCCTTGAAGTAGTTGGCGGCCAGGATCTCGTCCACGGCTTTGGAGGTGGAGTAGGCCCATCGGGCCACGAACGGCGAGCCCAGGATTCGGTCGTGGTCTTCGGACAGCGGACCCTCGGAGTTCTTGCCGTAGATCTCAGAGGTGGAGGTCACCAGAACCTTGCGGTCGTGGCGGTAGCAGGCCTCGAGCACGATCTCCGATCCGCGGATGTTGGTCAGCAGCGAATCCAGCGGCTTGGAGACTATGTTGAAGACCCCGACCGCGGCCGCCAGATGAACCACGACATCGCATGAGGCCACCGCGGCCTCCACCAGCCGATCATCCAGCACCGACCCCCTGCGTACCTTGAAGTTCGCAAGACCATCAAGGTGGGTGTGGTTCTCGCGCCGGCCCGTCGAGTAGTCGTCGAGGATCAGCACCTCATCGCCTCGCTCGATCAGCGCGTCGGCCAGGTGAGAACCTATGAACCCCGCTCCTCCCGTGATCAAGTACTTCATCGCGATTCTCGTCCCCCCTCTCGGGAATTCACCGATTTCAAGAGCGTCTCGAACCTCTCCGCGGCGAGCGGCCGGTCGTAGTGGGCGAGCAGCGCCTCACGGCCTCGCCTGCCCATCTCCTGCCTGCGAACGGGGTCGGCGGCAAGCTCACGCACCGCGGTGGCCAGGGCGACCGGATCCTCCGGATCCACCAGCACACCGCAGCGGTGGCGGCGCACGATGCCGGCCACCTCGCTGTCCGGATCCACCGCCGCAATGAACGGCTTGCCCGCGGCCATGATCCCGTAGACCTTGCTCGGGACCACGTATCCGGCCAGACCCCGCTTCAGAGAAACCAGGTGGATGTCGGCGGCCGAGAGGCACTCGGCAAGCTTCTCCTTAGGCTGACGGGGAAGGAACCGAATAGCCTCTATTCCCTTCTGCCGCACACCTTGCTCAAGCGCCGCTTTGCCCGCGCCATCTCCCAGGATGGCGAGTGCTACCCGATCCCCACCGGGCCGGTTTCCATCGGGGCCCAGCAGCGCCACCGCGTCCACGATCGTATCCAGCGCCTGCGAGAGCCCGACGTTGCCCGAATGCATGAGCAGAAGGCCACCGTCAAGGCCGCAGGACTGGCGAAAGGCGCCTCCGTCGGCGGGCATGACCACGGCGGAGTCCGACCAGTTGGGGATCACCTGGATCCTCTCGGCCAGCACTCCCTTGACCACCAACCGGCGGGCCATGTCCTCACCGATCACCACGACCGTGGCGGCGCGACGCAGCACGAACAGGGTGAGGCAGCCCAGGATCCGGGACACGCCCCCGGGCTTCAGCCAGCCGAGAACCACCGCCACTTCGGGGAAGACGTCCTGGCACCAGCAGACCAGCGGCGCGCGCCGCAAGCGAGCGGCCATCCAGGCCACCAGCCCGACCACGGGGGGATCCGTCATCGAGACCACGACGCCCGGACGAGGCGCTCGCAGACAGCCCAACAACGCCGAGCACGTGAACGTCAGGTAGTTGGCCAGCCGTCCCCCGACCGAGGAGCGAACGAAGGTCGTGGAAAAGGTGCGGGTGACCTGAACACCGTTCCAGCGCTCCCGGGTGATGAGGCGATGGCGCCGGCGTTTGGCGTGACTGCGGAGGGCCGCTCGGCCGTCAGAGGCGTCAGGGCCGTGGGCAAGCGGGGAGCTGCTCGACTCACGAAGGCTGCGCGAGGATGCCGGGCCGTGGGACGTATCCGGGTCGTAACTCGGCCGGCCCGCCACCACGTGCACCTCGTGGCCGCGCGCCGCCAGGTCCTCGCAAAGTTCCCCCAGCAGGTTGGCCGTGGAGGCCGAATCCGGCGGGAAGTACTGGTTTACGAAGAGAATCCTCACCTTGCGATCGCGCCTTCCCCTGCGGCGGTGGCGAGGTCGCTCGGACCACCAGTTGGTTTCTCGGTCAGGAACGATCCTAATGCCAGCGCATCCATGTGAGTGCGCAGGAAGCAGTCCACCGCCTGTCCTTCATCTCGGGGCCGCGCGGGTCGCGAGGCTGGCTCATCTTGAGCGCTATACTCTGTAGCGAAGCAGACATACCCAAGGAGCCCGCAGAATGTTCGTCTTCACGGGGATCGTGGTGAAGGAGGGCACAGGCTATACCGTCCTCTGCCCCGAACTGGACATCGCGTCACAGGGGGCCGCGGTTGAACAGGCCAAGGCGATGCTACTTGAGGCCTCGAGCCTTCATCTGGAAGGCTGCTTTGAGGACGGGCTGCCGTACCTGCGTCCGGTCCCCCCTGCCGAAGATCCGCGGCAAGCATCTCCTGACAACATCGTGGAGGTCTTCCGTTTCAAGGTAGACGTTGACGTCCGTGCCTACGCATGAGCTGCCCGCCCTAAGGGCGCGCGAAGTCGTTAGCGCGCTTGAGAGGGCCGGGTTCCGGCAAGTCCGTCAGCGGGGAAGCCACCTCCAACTCAAACGCGGCAACTTGCTGGTGACAGTCCCCGTCCACCCCGGCGACCTCAACCCGCAGGTCGTGCGGTCCATCCTGCGCCAGGCGCGCCTGAGCGCTGAGGAACTGCTGAACCTTCTGTGAGCGCCCGCCGGGGCGTGCACGTCCGGGCCGTGAGTCGATAGGAAAAGCGTTCACGCACCTGGGCGCCACGCTTGACGGTCAGGAACGGGCCGAGGGCAGCGCATCCATGTGAGTTCGCAGGAAGCAGTCCAGCGCCTCCTCGGGACGCTGTCAACGATTGGCTCGTTCTCGTTGAACGATGCGTTGAGAAGAACGGGAACCCCCGTTTCCATGTGGCCCGTCGCCGCCGGTTCGCCGGGGTTCGGAACGATGTGTTGAGGAGAACGGGAACCCCGGTCTCTACCTCGAAGGCCTTGATGAGCTTCCAGTACAGGGGGTTTGTCTTGCGGCTCACGGTCTGAAGCCGACCCGTGCCGTCCACATGGGTCGTGGCCGGGATCTCCTCCCGCTTGCTCGGGCGCACCCGGTAGGTCATGAGCATGAAGGGCGCCCGAACTCCATTCGGCCCTGGAACCATCCGACGACTTCGCCGGCCGCGACGTGGCGAGCCACCTGTCGCACGAGGGTTTCCTCATCCAGCTTCTGAGGAGCAAGGCCCGCGTCACGCAGCGCCTTCTCGCACTCGGTGTCGTCGAAGCCAGGGCCCAGGTAAGGCCGAGGGGGTCGTGTGAGCCGGGATCATCGAGGAGCTCTGGCACCTGGTACTGCGCGGCGGGATTACCCGCCTCGAGGGCCCGTCGTGCTCGGGAGTGGGACCGCGGGCTCGGGAGGCCGCGCGGTAGTCAGCTCAGTCCAACGGGGGGCCTTGCCTCGCGCGTCACGGCGCCACGCTAGCCACAGACCCTGGAGGGCACCTACGTGAGGTCCCCGTGAATGATCTCGCCCCCAATTGGAATGCGGGGCTCGATGACCGGTCCGGTGTCGGCTGGGGCCAGGTGGCTCGTCATCTCCTCCCACATGCGATCGACTTCGTCGGGCTGGAAACGGCGGAACCCCGACCCTGGCAGCCGGATAGCGTGCAGGACGCCACGGCGCTCCCAGTTGCGCACGGTGTTCTCGTGCACGCCAAGCCGTCGTGCCACTTCTCGAACCATTAGCAGCCTCGGCACCGCCATGCGCTCCTCACCTCCGAAGCGAAGCTTACGCGGCTACCCTGGCCTTGTCCACTTTGTAGACTTTGGCGACCTGCGCCCTCCGGCCCCTTCGTGAGGCGAGCGCGTCGCCGAGACTCGGCTACTCCTGTGGCTATCCTTGTCCGTCGACGTGCTTATCCTTGACGACCAGGAACGGTCCGAGGGCCAGGGCATCCATGTGAGTGCGCAGGAAGCAGTCCACCGCCTCCTCGGGACGACAGACGATGGGCTCGTTCTCGTTGAACGATGTGTTGAGGAGAACGGGAACCCCCGTTTCGACCTCGAAGGCCTTGATGAGCTTCCAGTACAGGGGGTTTGTCTTCCGGCTCACGGTCTGAAGCCGGCCCGTGCCGTCCACATGGGTCGTGGCCGGGATCTCCTCCCGCTTGCTCGGGCGCACCCGGTAGGTCATGAGCATGAAGGGCGAGGGGTAGGAGCACTCGTGTTACTCGCCCGTTGCCCCCGGAGTCCCACCTCCTGGCTAGTCTGCTTCCTCCATGCGCTCCAACAGTACAGCGCATTCCCGTCTGAGTCCCGGCAAGTCCGCGCATGCTGTCTCGAAGACGGTCTCGTCGTCGACGGCCGCATAGCCATGCGTGAGCACGTTGCGTAAGCCGACGATCATCCGCGCGTGCGAGATGGGCCCGACAGCCTCTGGCGCCACCCGGCCCAGGACACTGACCGCCTCGCCGATGAGGATGAGCTCACGCTCGACGGCCGAGCGTATGGCGCGATTGCTCTCATAGGCCGCAAGATCGATTCCTGAGAGCACCGCTTCGACTGCATCGCAGGCCTCGA
>JBBAAN010000142.1:0-5235 GCA_041658225.1 Actinomycetota bacterium | reverse complement strand
CCAACTCCCCTACCTGATATCGGGAGGAGCCACCGGCCTGGCCCTGGTGTTCCTGGGAGGAACGCTGCTCACCATCGACGGCGCCCGCCGGGACCGTGCCCGTTTGGAGCACGCCCTGAGCGAGCTGACCGTCGTGGTGGAGCGCCTGTCGTCCGTGCCGGTGACCGGGGAAGTCGCAGCACGTTCACAACCCGAAGGCGACATCGAGGCCACTGTGGCGATAGGCCCTCACAGCTTCCACCTCCTCGACTGCCGGCTCACAAACGGCAAGACCGGACTCAGCCGCGTAGCCCGTTCGAGAGCGGTTGAGATGGGCCTCGATCCCTGCCGCATCTGCAAGCCCTAGCAGGCCGTTCCCGACAACTGATCACACATCAGGCCACTCCCAAGTCGAACTTGTTCCGATGGAACACGACCGGGTAGGCGTTGATCTCGTCGACGCCCTTCAGGATGCGTAGGCCGATGCGAGGACCATTCCATCACCCAGAAGGTTCGGGAGCGGTTTCCTTCCCGTCAGCGCATCCTTGGCCCGAAAAACGCGACGTCGCCTGAATCGAACACACCGGACTGCACGGAACGCCGGCCCCTCGCCGCCCGCGCCAAGCCCGCCACCCGTGGGTGCTCGCCGAACTGCACGCTCCCGCCTCCGGGAAGAAGCCTCATCAGCCCATTGCCGTCTGCTTGCATGCAATCGCTGATGATGCGCTCGCCACGGTAGGTGTATAAGGGATAGCCCTTGGTGTCGTGCACCGTGCGGCCTAGCCGCCTCGCTTCAAGCCGCACCGCCAGTCCCTCCGGACCCCGCACCTGGACTGCCACGGAATGGGGTCCATCTTCGACCACGAAGTCCGCCACGAATGACGGCTCGGCCCATATGTCCCACGAGTAGGCCGCACCTATCTCGTTGGAGCAAGCGACGACGTGCGTCAGGAAGCCCAGCTTCCCCTCGCGGCCCGCCAGCGTGTGCGCAAGTAGAGCGACACCCGGGACCGATACCCGGCTGTCGCGCAGCACCGGAATCGCGAAAGTGACCTGGCTGAACGGGCCCACCGGCGTGTCCGCCCACTCGAACCACGACGCAATGATGAGCGTGCGACCCGGCAGGAGCGTCGCCGGCCTCAGCCGCGGGTGCTCCAACAGCTTGGCGGCGCCGGCGGAACTGGCGAGCACCGCAAGGCTGACGGAACGCCCGACGCGGTGACGCGCCGGGAACCCCACGTTGGTTCCCATGATGTCGAAGGTTTCGGTAAGGGCCGTGCGTTTGCCCATGGCATCCTCCGCCTTGACCAGGATCCCACACCTAGAAGGAGGTGCGGAAGTCCCCCACCTGGTCGAAGTGATCTCCATCGATGCGGAACTCCGTGACGGAGCAGGAGCCCACTCTCACCCCGGTACCGAAGCGCTGGGGAGCCCACGTCTTGGGCACCACGTCGAGGTTCTGGAAAGCGGCGCGAAAAGTGTTGTGGCCCAGATTGCGACCCGCCGACTGAAGCACCGCGTGCATGATCTCCCCGAAGCCCCAGGCCACCAGCCCGATATCGTCTGGGGTTTCATTCGGGTACAGCTCCCGGTAGGCGGCCTTGTACGTATCCGCGGCGGGGTTCGACAACGCGACCCATGGAGAGAACGCCCGTGCTCCGGCCATCGCTCCGTTGGCGTTTCCGATCTGAGCCGCCGCGTTGAAAGCCCATGTCGGCGCGTTGCCAAACCAGATGGGCGTATAGGCGACCGCGAAGCTCTGCTGAGCGAACTTGACCATGGGCGTGACGGACGTGAACATCCATACCACTTGAGCGTCCGAGCGCTTCAGCTTGAGGATACTGGACGAGTAGTCATTTCCCTGCGCGTCAATAGCCTCATCCGCAACCGGCTTGACGCCCCTTCTCGCCAGTTGATCTTCCACCGCGTCCACAAGCGGGCGCAGGTCCGGAACGTTCTCCCAGACGACGCCTATCTTCTTGCCGGCCAGGTCCCCACCGGTCAGGTACTCAGCGATCATCACCGACTGATCCCGGTGCCCGACCGACACGGCAAAGCTGTTGACCTGGTCGGATCCCTTCTCCATGGCCGGAGTAGCCGGCGTGTTGATGAGGATGATCGGGTATCCCTGCTCGTTCAGGAACTTGGCGATGGCGTTCTCGACCTGGTAGCGGTCCAGAGTCACGAAGGCGAACGCCTTCTCGTTGATGCAGTCACGAGCGCTGGCCAGGCCCTTGGCAGGATCGGATTCCGTGTCCTTGACCAGAAGCTTCACGTTGCGCCCGTGAACCCCGCCGTGCTTTCTCAGATAGTCCCAGTAGGAGTTGGCGCCCTTGTCCCAGGTCGTCGGGATCGGCGCCGCACCCGTGAGGGGCACCAGGTAGCAGAGAGTGATCTCTGTATCGCTGACCCCCGGGCGAGGTCCGGCATCCGTGGCGCTCGTGCTCGTGGTCTTGGAGCTGGAGCCCTTGACCTGCCCCGCAGAACCCGCCGCGCCGGGCACCGATCGCGCGGGCGACCCGTCGGAGCTCATGGCCAGCGAGTCCCCCGCCAACACGTCTTGCTCACCCGGCAGCGCACCCTCGCTCCCCGGGCCCTGACCCGATTGTTCCGACTGCGCGCCAGGGGCTTCGTACGCGAGGGAAGGATCCCGATTCGGCCCCCAGCGAGCACCGCAACCCGCGGCCATCAGCGGCACGGCGCACAGGAATGCGACAAGTCTCAAAGGGCCCGGACGCGAACCAGAAACCCGAGCACGGTGCATAGTACGATCCCCCCATTCCGAAGCCTCGCTACCGGCGGCGCTCGACGCGCATTCCCGGGTCATGCTGCCGGCGGCGCTCAACCCACTACAATCGCAAGAGCGGTCGCCCCCTGCGGGGGTGTGACGGGCGTCACACGCACGCTAGCATCCGCCCCAGAGCGGGTCAACGTCGTCTGCCGCCGACAGGTCGTCTGTCGCGAACGACGCGGTTTGCGTATCAGTCGAGGCTCCGCCGAGGGATGTCCGTTCGCGCAAGCCTGAAGGGCTAGGCGCTCTCACACGTGAACCGGTGAATGATCTCGTCCTTCATCTCCAGGCACAGATCGTCGAAGTACGCGGAGTACCCGGACACTCTGACCAGCAGTCCCGGGTAGCGTCCCGGGTGGTCTCGCGCCTCCACCAGCATCTTGGGGTCGTGGACGTTGACCTGTATCTGCATGCAGCCCGCGGCGAAGCCCCCATCGATGAGCTGCCGAAGCGTCCGCGCGCCCTTCTCCTTCCCGACCGCCCACGGAGGCAGTTGCAGGTTGAAGTTGACGCCGTTCTTCGCGAAGTGCAGCGGAAGTGAGGCGTACGAGGTTAGCGCGGCAGTGGGCCCATGCCGGTCGCGGCCGTTTCCCGGGGACAGCCCGGAACTGAAGGGCTCTCCCCGCAGCCGCCCGCTCGGCAGGGCCCCCACGACCTCGCCCCACGCCTGGTGCGCCGTCACGGAGTAGAAGCCGGCCGTGTACTCGCCACCACGGGTGTTGTGCCTGCCTTGCAGCGTCGAGGCGAACACCTCCATGGCCCGCGCCACCAGGCCGTCCACGAGCCCATCATCATTGCCGTACTTGGGCGCCGCGAGAAGCCTCGCGCGAAGTGCGTCCCGTCCCGCGAACCCAGTCCGGCAGGCTTCGACTATCTCGGCCATCGATGCCTTGCGGTCACGAAACACGACCGCCTCGACCGCCGCGAGGCTATCCCCCACCTCCACAACTCCGATGCCCTGGATGCCGCTGCCGTTGTACCGCGCCCCTCCCGAACTGGCATCCCTTGCGTTCTCCAGGCATCCCTCGAGAAGCATGGAAGCCAGCGGAGTCGGCTGCAGCCGCGCGTTCGCCCGCTCGACCGCCTTCAGGTCGTAGATGAGCCAGAACAGCGCGTGCTCAACCTGTTTGCGGAACAACCCGACCAGATCTTCGATCGATCCGCATTCCTCAGCTGGGGACGTAGGGGCTCCTATCCTCTTGCGGGTGCCGAACCTGCGCCCGTGGTTCAGGGCCAGTTCCAGGCACATCGGCAAGTTGAACAGGGCGGCGTCGGTGGAAAGGAAGCTTCGGCCGGCGGATACCGGCTCCACGCAGCCCACCATCGCGAGGTCGCGCGCGTCGGCCTCTGATATCCCGCGTGAGCGCAGCACGGGGACGATGACCTCGTCGTTGTACAGCGCGGGGGAAACCGCCCCATCGGCCAGCGCGGCGGCGATGCGGTCCCGGTACTCCCGCGGGCTGCCCTTGTGAAGCCGAGCATGGTAGTTGGGCTGGCGGGTTCGCAGCTTGTCCATCAGCTCGAGGAACAAGTAGCTGACCTCGTTGGTGGCGTCCTCGCCCTCCTGGTCGGTGCCGCCCACCACCACCACCTGCCCGTTGAACATGCCCCCGTTGAAGCGGGTTCCCCGCAACGAGTAGACGGGCACGATCTCGCAGAGCTTGAGGGCAAGGCAGCCGAGAAGCTCGAACGCCCCCGAGGGCGTGAGCCGTCCGGAAGCCAGGTCCTTCTGGTAGAAGGGGGCGAGGATCTGGTCCAGCCGGCCGGGGGAAACCGAATTGTCCAAGGACTCGATGTTTATCGCGATCTGGCCGAACAGGATCGACTGCAAGGCCTCATGAAAGGACTCCGCCGGGTTGCGAGGAACCCGCGCGCACACCTCGGCGATACGGACCAGCTCCTCACGGCGCTTCGGGTCCTGTTCTTCCGCGGCCTGCCGTTCGGCCTCCCGGCGATAGCGCTCGGCGAACCCGTCCAGCGCGTCACAGGCAATCTCGACCGCATGGAGGAAGTGAGCCGCCGGCGAACCTGGAGGAACCTCCCCCAGTCGCTGGGCCACTTCCCGCCGGTAGCCATCCGTGCCCCGCCTCACGAGACCCTGGTAGTTGGGTACGAAGTGCGCCACTCCCGCGACTTCGTTGACGATGTAGAGCTTCGGGGAGAGCTCCTCCCGAATGAAGGCCAGCCTGTGTCCCCGCGGATTCACGCGAATGCCCAGGAACCGGGGCAACCAGAACGGAAGAACTTCCACCAACAACTGCCGGCGTTCTCGCCGGGAGACGGTGAACGGGTTGACCTTGCGCCGGGGGAACCGGAACAGGTCCTCCATCATCGGCACACCGTGGAGTTCGGGGAACACCGTGCCTCCCACGCGGTGGGAGGTGAAGCACCCGACCAGGATCTCGCGCGGGTAAATGACCGCCTGCTTGTTCCACAGCACGTGCCCAAGCGCCTCGGCCCTTTGA
>JBBAAN010000141.1:0-5320 GCA_041658225.1 Actinomycetota bacterium | reverse complement strand
AGCCCGACGGCACCAGCCACGTGGTCGGACCCAGGGGGCCCGAGGCGTTGCGCGCCTACCGCGACAACGACTGCCGGCTGGGTCAGGTGCTCGCGAAGATCCCGGCGGAAGTTCGCGCCAAGATGGCCATCTTCTTCGTGTCAGACCACGGCATGGGCCCGATGGACAAGTCGAACCCCAGGAACACCGACGACGTCTTCACCAAGGAGCAGATCCAGGCCGTCGAGGACGGGGGCTTCATCTACCTACTGAACCTGCGCGCCCAGCTCAGCTCCGGCACCCCCGCAAAGGGGGTCGAGAGCTCGCTCACCTATCTCGTCACCGACGATGACACCGGAGCGCCGGTCCCGGGGGCCAAGGTCACGCTGACCTCCGGCAGCAGGCGGGTCGAGGGCACGACCGGCTCGGACGGCAAGGTCGCATTGACAATCGCGCCGGAAACCGGCCAGCTGGTGTTCGAGGCCTCCGCTTCCGGATTCAACGCGGCACGTCTCACCCACGACCTCTCGTCCGCGCAGGGCGCGCGTACCCCCGGCACCGGATCGCCCGCAAGCTTGGTTCTGGCGGGCCTGGCCGCCCTGGGGAGCTCCGCCTGCATGCGTCGAGCCCGAGCCCGCATCCAGCACCGAAACACTCGGTAGCTCGACTTTCACTCCTGCCGGAAGCCCTCTCCGCTCAGCCGGTCACTCCGAGTACGATGGGTGAGCGATTCTCCCAGGGCCGGCCACCGAGCGAACGGACTGCGATGCGAGTGGAGAGCTCCGCCGACGAGTATCGCGTTCTCCTCGAACTCAGCCGCGAGGTCACGAGCACCCTCGACCTGCAGGAAGTCCTGGACAGGAGCTTGGCGGCCCTTCGGCGCTTGCTCTCCTTCGGCGGCGGCGCCATTCAGCTCATCGACGGAGACGCCCTGGTCGCGGCGGCGACCGATCCCCCGGCCAGCCCGGAAGCTCTCACCGTGCGCATCCCTGTGGGACACGGCGTTTCCGGCACGATCGCGGCCACGGGCGAACCCGTATACATCCCCGACATCACCGTCGACCCACGCGTGTACCCACAGGGCCGGGCCAAGGGCGTCAGCACCGGGGTGCGCAGCTACTTCGGCGTTCCGCTGATCCTGCACGGCAAGCCGACTGGGGTGGTCCAGATCGACGCCCCCGAGGTCGACGCGTTCCCCCTCGAGGTACGCCGCTACGTACTGGCCTTCGTGCCGACCATCGCCGCGGCCGTCCAGAACGCCCAGCTCTTCGAACGGGAACGTGAGGCGCTCGCCCGCCTGCGAGAGGCGGAACGCCTCAAGAGCAATTTCGTGTCGGTGGCCTCCCACGAGCTGCGCACACCCCTGACCACCATCGCCGGGTTCGCCGAGATTCTCGAGCACCGAGCCGAGCGACTGGATGCGGCGATGGTCGCCGACTTCGGCCGGCGCATCGCTCAGGGGGGCAGGCGTCTCGGTCGCCTGGTGGAGGACATGCTCTTCATCTCCGACATCGAGCGAGGGGTCCTGCGGATCGGAGTCGACCCCACCGACGTTGAGCCGGTGGTCCAGGAAGCGGTGGCGGAGGCGGGGGAGGCCACCGGCCCAATCGAGGTCGAGACCGATCCCGACCTTCCACTTGCCCTTGCGAACTCCGGTCGACTCCAGCACGTCGTGGCCCACCTCCTTGGAAACGCCGCCAAGTTCTCCGAAGCCGGCATGCCCATCACGGTGCGGGTGAGGGCCACGGACGAATCCGTCTTGATCTCCGTGGAGGATCGCGGCAGAGGTATCCCGCCGGAGATGCTCGATCGAGTATTCGAACGCTTCTTCCAGGTCTCACCCGCGGAAACGCGCGAAACCGGAGGCCTCGGCGTGGGCCTGTACCTGGTCAAGCAGCTCTGCGATCGCATGGGGGGCCGAATCAGCGCCACGAGCGAACTGGGTCGGGGCAGCATCTTCACGGTGGAGCTGCTGCGCGCGGATCTCACAGGGCAGGACACAGGGGAGGCCGCCGGCCAAGCACCGTAAGCCCGTCCCCGCATCCGCTGTGGTCGAAGCCAGATGCGGGTCGGGTGGGGATTAGTACGCCTCGACCTTGATGTTCCCGCCGCCGAGAGTCCCTGAGGTCTTGTAGCTGAAGAACGGGTCCAGAGTCTTCGTGACCGTGAGATCGAAGGTGTCGGTCCGGCCCTTGCCGTTGTCCTGTACCACCAGCTCGAAGCGGTAACCCGACTCCTCGTTCAGAGTGGCCGATCCACGAACGGTCGCCTTGTTCTCCTCTATCACAAGCTGATCGACTCCCGCGGCCTTGACCTTGGTCCCGGCGTGGTCGTTAAAGCTCAGCTCACCGCTCGGCGCGGGCTCTCCCGCCTTGTACTCGGCCCAGAAGCCGAAGGTCCGCTTGTTGGGATCCATGAACCAGCCGCCGCCGGAGGCCCGCCCCGGAGTGCTTTCGTTTCCGGGGATCTGCACACCCAGCCAGGTGATCGTCGTGGAAGCGGAGGCCGATCCAGAGGTGGCGCTCACCGTCTGCGTCCCCGGGTAATCGCTGACCGCCGTCGCGACGGCCACGCCGTCGGCGTGCGTGGTCACCTCAGCGGTGGAGATCTGGCCGACCCCGCTGCTGGTCCACGTCACCGGAGCGTTGGGAATGGGGTTGCCCGACCCGTCGAAGACCGTGGCCGTCAGCTTCACGTCCTGCCCCGTGACCGAGCTCGATGCCGGCACGCAGGCCGGCTCGCCCGCGGCCGGAGCCGACGGGCAAATAGCCGTCGCGATCGTGATGGTCGCGGGGACCGGCCCCGGAGGGAGCGCCGTGCCGTCGGGGTAGACGACCGACCACATCCCGGTCACCGTGTCCACCGCGGAGGCCGTGCCGTGGATCAACGCCCGCCACTGCCCGGCCATGGGCGCGACCGCGGTGATGCGCTCGTCAGGGATGTTAGTGCAAAAGGAGGAGTACCCGTTGGGCTGGGCGTTCGGGTCGCAGACCAGGAACGTCGAGCGGACCATTGTGCCGGCCGGGTTGTACAGGTCGATGTCCACGTCGTTGGCCTTCACGGTCCAGTCCGCCATCACGTCCAGGGACACCGCGCCGGGCAAGACGTTGAAGGTGGTCTCGAAGGACTGAGTGGGAATGATCGCGGCCGGGCCCACCTGACCGGAGAAGGTACGCACGTCGTAGGTGACGTGGTCGTCGTAGGCTTGCGTCCCGTTCCCCGCGGCCGCCGCCTGCACGGCCGCCAGAGCATCCACGTACCCGGCTCCCATCGTGTAGGACTGGTACTTCGGAAGCCCGCCCGGCCCGCGCGCCGCATCCTGTGAAACGGCGGTGTTCTGCAGCAGGTTCTTCACCTCCGCCGGGCTCAAGTAGGACCCGCGAGCGGCGAAGGCCGCCTGCTGGATGAGGGCCACCACACCGGCCACGTGCGGGGACGACATGGACGTGCCGCTGCTGACCGCGTAGTAGGCGTCATCCGGCGGAAGGATGGTCTTCCCGGAGGACGAAGTGAGGTCCGCAACGTCCCCGTAGAAGCCCGTCGACGCCCGGTCGGAGGCGATCAGGTATCCGGGAGCCGTCACGGTCGGGTGCCAGAGGCCGCTACCCGGAACCCCCCTGGACGAGAAGAAAGCCACGTGCCCGGTGTTCTCTCCGGCCGCCACCGAGATCGCCTTGGGGTTCACCGAGAACGCGTTCATCGTGTCGACCGTCGGCCCATCGTTGCCGGCCCCGAAGGTCACCGAGATCCCAGCGGCCCAGGCGGCATCGGTCGCTCGATTGACCGGGTCCTCGGGGTCGTAAGGGTTCCCGGCGCCCGGACCCCAGGAGTTGTTGATGACCTTGATGTTGTAGGCCGGGTTGCCCGCGTGCTCGATCACCCAATCATAAGCGGCCAGAACGTTGACGGCCTCGATCGCTTCGCCCGTTCCCAGTCCGATCAGCCGCGCGCCGTTGGCCACACCCCGGTACTTGCCCGGCTCGGCGCTGGCCACACCCAGCCCGGCCGCGATCCCCGCGACATGGGTTCCATGACCGGAGGAGGTGTCGGTGTTTATCTGGTCCTCAAGGACGACCACCGGGTCGGCCAGGTCCGCCCGGCCGATGATCTTGACGTTCTGAACCGTCTTCACGGGCGTCCCGTGGCAGAACACCTCGGCCGCGCAAAGGTCCGGATGGGTACCGTCGATACCCGTGTCGATAATCGCGACGCCGACGCCCGCTCCGGTGTAGCCGACATCCCAGGCCGCGTCGGCGCGGAGGGCGCGCGTGGACTGGTCGAGCAACTTGATCATCCCGTAGTTCGGGAACACGCGTCGCACGTCGGGTAGATTCGCGAGCACCCGCAGGTCCGCCGGCGCCGCCACCACCACTGCCGCCGGCAGGTGCGCAAAGCCGTGGACGCCTACGGCGTTGGCCGAGAGCGCCTCGATCTGCTCCGTGGTGGGCGGAGCGTCGAACGTGACGATGTACGTGCCCAGGGACGGCTCGGCGGGCGCGGGCGCTCCGGAGTAGAGAACAAAGAACAGAGCGCTTGCCACGACCACACTGATCGACAGGACCCGCCTCATGGTTACCTCCCGCCCGGTTGGTACCAGCCCCGTTGTCCGCGGTCGCCTCAACATCTAGAGTTTCCCGCCACGTCCCTTGCGCTGCAAGGCTTTCACGTGTGAATGGCCGAAAATGACCCATGGTGACTAGTCCGCCGGGGCCCAGTGAGAACGGCCCTCCCGACGCCCCTGGGGGTACTTGCCTGCCCGGGTCTGTGACAAGATTCACGCCGTGGGCGCATGCCCGGAAACCAAGTGCCCGCCGGCGTAGGTACGGTCACGACCGAGAGCGTCACCGCGCCCCGAGGGCAAGGCCGCGAGGAGCGCCGCGTACCAGGAAGGTACGCAAGCGACGAGCAACGCAGCCATCGGGGATGCGGGGGCGCTCGAATGTGAGCGTATCTGCGCCGGGGGGCACTAAGGGAGGCAGGTGTAGGTCGATCGCCGGGTGGCGGGGATGAGCGGGTAGCCGCTTCCCTGGAAGCCGACACGAAGAGCGACTGGAGGGACGGACCATGTGGGACTGGATAGCTACCGACGAGCAGAAGAAGCTGCGGGACGAGATGCGGGACTTCGTGCGCGGCGTGGACAAGCAGCTCATTCTGGACATGGATGCCGACCGCGTCCGCTACCCGCGTGAGTACTTGGAGGAGGCCGGCCGGCGGCGACTACTGGGGATCCGTTTCCCTCAGGAGTTCGGCGGCCGGGCAGTGGGCTGGACGACCGAGATCATGCTCCTCGAGGAGGTCGGGGCCCTGGGCGCCTCGCTCTCGTGCCTGTACTCCCTCGTGA
>JBBAAN010000140.1:0-5349 GCA_041658225.1 Actinomycetota bacterium | reverse complement strand
CTCAGAGGCCCTGCGCGAGCTAGACACCCCCGGGTCCGAATGACAAGCCTCGCGGCATCCGGCGCTTGACGCCCGAAGCTCACCGGCGCGCAGGGCCCGGCCACCTCCTCGGGACTGCCGCCCGCTCGGCACGATCGATCGCGCGCTCCAGGGCCCTTTGCTCACAGTGTGTAGACGCCCCGTCGCACCAGGGCTATTGGCGCGCTTGACGGTCACGAAGCCGGCGCGATGAAGGACACCGCCAGTTCTGGCCGTTCCAAATGTGGCGGTGCCATTTGCGGAACCGCCTGAGAGCGAAGCAGACATACTCAACGAGCCCGCAGAACGTTTGGCTTCACGGGAATCGTTGTGAAGGAGGGCGCAGACGTGGCCTGTCATCGGAGGGTCTTTGTCTTCAAGGGGGCCACAGCCCGGATCCGCTCGAAATCCTCGTCGACGTGCCACACCTCGATGTCGGCCGCGAGGGCGGCCGCGGCAACCAGGAGGTCCGGCAGAGGCACCGTCGTCCCGCGCCGCCGCAGGTCGAACCCCAGCTTCGCCGCCGCCTCCCACACGCCGGGCCCCACTTCGGCATCGGGCAGGGCGGCGAGAAGCATGGAAAGACGCTCGAAAGCCTCCATGTCCCTGGCACCCACCAGCAACTCGGTCCGGACCACCCAACACGTCCAGACGGCGCCCTCTTCCAGTGCGGCGCTCATGACGCGCTTGATCCCCGATGGTCCGCCCTTCCTCAGGTAGGCCACCCAGGCCGACGTGTCAAACAGCGCCCCCTCCACTACAGACCCTCGCCGGCCCGGGCGCGCCAGCGGCGCAGCTCCTCCAGATCCATGTCGACAAGCCCCGAGCCCGCAAGCTCCACCAGGTCGCGGCGGCGGCGGCGAGCGACGAACTCGCGCAGGGCCGCATCGAGCGCCGCGCGCTTCGTCCTGGCCCCGGTCAGCCGCACCGCCTCCGCGAGCAACTCCCGATCCAGCGCCACGGACAGCCTCGGCATCAGATTCCTCCACTCAGTTGAGACACCACATCGACACACCGGAGCTTACCACCACAGGTACGCACCAGATAACGGTGCCCCACCCAGCTCACGAGAGAGGGTCAGCAGACGGTGCCGCGTACACCTACGGCCTGACTCTCGCAAGCCGCGGATGCGGCCCTGCGATCTCTGGCGGCCAGGGTCACCTGACGCGTGTGTAGGCCGGTCCTTTGTGACCACAATGTCAGCCTATTGCGGAAAGCTCCAGAGGGCCCACTCAGAGGTCGTCTTCCGAGAGCTCCGCCAACTTCATGAGGTGCCTCAACAGGCCAACTTTGAGAGCACGCCGCTCGTGTACGGGAATGGATAGGCGCACAGTACTGCCTTCCTCCCCGTAGATGTGATGACTGCCGTGGACACGCAGAAGAACCCACCCCTTGCGCTCGACCGCCTTGGCGAGATCCCGGCCAGAAACCGATTTCAAATCGCTATGTCCATAACCCGAGCGTGCTCGCCGGTCTTGGCAGGAGATACATCAACCGCAAGACAGCCCTCAACGGCCTCATAGAGGTTCTCAAGCAGATCTTCGAAGGTCTCGCCCTGAGTGGCGCACCCTGGAATGCCCGGGACTTCGGCCCAGAATCCGCCCTCTTCAGCTTCGTGGACCACAACCTTCAGCCTCATGGCTTCTCCTTCTGGTAGCCCGAGCTGTGTTGCTGCGAGTATAGCCGGGCGCCTATTCGTCGGGGCGAACGGTTTGGCGCTGAGCCGCCGCATGAGGCGCGAGGCAAGATCAGGAGGGGGCTCCTCCCGGACCGGGTCGCCCACGCGCCGCCTTGCGGCCCGACGATCTCCTCGCGGCCTGGTAGGCGTACCCCAGCCAAGGCGACGCCAGTTGAGGCCTCGACCCTTCAAGGGACGTCACTGGCCAGGGCCCGCAGGCCCCGGCAGGAGCAACGCCGTGTCAACGTCGACTTCCCCACCTGGATGATCGAGTCCCTCGACGGTGAGGCAAGGCGTCTCGGTGTCACCCGACAGTCCATCATCAAGGCCTGGATCGCTGAGAGGCTCGAGCGGAAGGTCTCCTGAGGGCGCAGCCGACCGTTTCGACATCGAAGGCCTTGATGAGCTTCCAGCACAGGGGGCTCGCCTGCGCCAATGCTCTGCCGGAAGATCCGACCATGTCGTTGCGACCCGACGGGGGCCTAACCCTTCTCGGCGAGCTGGTCCAGGAACTCAGCGAAGGCCATCAACTCCGAACGGACCCGATCGAAAAGCGACCGGAGCCCCCCAACAAGACTCTCCAGCCTTTCGGCATCCAGTTCGAAAGCGTAGACGTTCCGGACGACGTGCCGGAACCGCAGATACTCGTCCAACCCTCCAGCCGTCTCCGCAGAGATAGCAGGGGGCCTCAGTTTGGGCACAGCGGTTGCCATCTGAGCAAGCAGGTCCCGGTGCCAATCCGGGCCCGCGGGCAAACTCTCGTCCACCGTCGTGGCTAGGTGTCGGAGGATTCGTTCCAGGCCGGCGTAGAAATCGTGGAGGTTCAGAGCCGCTGAGTCCAGGTAGAGGTCCTGGTCCCTGCCTTGCCGCCGGACGGCCGCCGACGCCCGCTCGGCACGATCGATGGCGCGCTCCAAGTCCCCAAGCTCGGCCCGGACCCGCTGGGCCACGACCAGATAGCGCCGATTCATACCTCGATCCCTTCACGCTCGATAACGTCCCGAAGAGAAGCGCGGCAGGCCCCCATGTCCACAAGGTTGACCTCGATGTCCGCGTCCAGGTCGGCCACCGCCCCCATGGCCCGGAAGGTGTCGGCCGGCCGCAGTCCCCAGGCCGCGACGTCCACATCGGACCAGCGGGTGAAGCAGTCCTCGTGTACGAGGGAACCGAAGACCACCACGCGAGTGGCCCCGAACCGCTCTCTCAGCAGGCGCGCCGCCCGCCGGGCCAGCTTCCATGCTCGTTCCCGGCGCTGGAGCCCCTCCTGCTCGGCCTTCTCCAAACGCGACTGCTGAGCGGCCCGGTACACGGCCCACTGCTGGGTGGTCACCCGGGCTGCCGGGGCGACCGCGGCCTCGTGGCTCACCTGCGCAAGATTGGCAGCCGATCGCCGGCGGGCGACCGTCCGCGGCCGATCAAGGTCGTGACGGTTCTCTCCCGCCTGGCGGGCTTCTACCGTTCGCTCAACGGGCTCCCTCATGCGGGACGTCTCCCTCTTGAAGAACCGGGCCCAACACCATGCCGACCAGGGTCCCCCGGCGGTGGATCCCATCCAGGTCGGCCAGCTTCACCCATACTACCTGCGGGCTGAGGCACACAGGCCAAGACGATGCTACTTGAGGCCTCGACCCTTCATCTGGAAGGCTGCTTTGAGGACCGCACCAAGCACGGCATCGACGGCTTCGATCTGATCGAGGACATTCAACTGCCCCAGCAAGTCCGAAGGACGGTCGCCCGGGCCCGCAAGGAGCGCGAGAGAGCCCACGCAGCCCAGGAGGCGGCCGGAGCCACCACCCGAGCCGCCGCCCGGGCCCTTGTCGACCAGGGTCACCTGACGCTCCGGGACACCGCCGAAATCCTTGGTCTCTCGCACCAGAGGGTGCAGCAGCTCCTCGCCGGCTGAGCCCAGCCCGTGTTTGACACGGGCTAGCGGCGGTAGACGTCCCTTCGGTGGCCGACCCGGAGGACGAGGTATCCCTCATCCGTGTGCGCGTAGATCACCCGGTAGTCGCCTACCCGGAGCCGGTAGAGGCCGGCGAAGTCACCCGACAGCGCTTCTCCCTGCGGCCCTTCCTGGACCAGCGAGCGCTCGATGCGGCTCAGCACCCGGAGCGCTTCCTGCTTGCCGAGCCTCCGGAGATCCTTCTCGACGGAGGCCTTGTACTCAACTCGCGGTCGCAAGGCGCTTGCGAAGCTCGGCGGATGTGATCACCGAGTCGTCCTTGTCCCGGAGACGATCGAGGGCGACCTGATAGTCCGCGTACTCGGCCAGATACGCGGTCAGCGCCTTCAGGATGAGGTAGGTCCTAGGCCGGTCGGTCTGTTCGGCAAGCTCCTCGATGGCCTTCGCCATCTCGTCGGGCAGCCGCAATGAGATCGAGACAGCCACGTGGCCCCTCCAGTGCACAGGGTGATCTACTAGTAATGCAAGTATGACTTGCGGGTAGGCCGCCGTCAAAGAGCGTCACTGAACCGCCGCCTCTTGCGTGACGACAGCCGATAGGTTCGTTCTCGTCGAGCGATGTGTTGAGGAGAACAGGAACCCCCGTTTCGGCATCGAAGGCCTTGATGAGCTTCCAGCACAGGGGGTTGGTCTGCCGGCTCACGGTCTGAAGTCAGCAGATGTCAGCGGCCGAACAACCCCTCTACGAGCGCTTCGCGGGGGATTCTCAAGCAGGTATGACCTCGTCACGCACGAGGTGCAGACGAATGGCCCGCGGTCTTTCCGCCTCCTCGAAGTGGCAAGCGACGGCGTCCTGAGCCATCACTCCCAGCTCTTCAAACGTATCGGCCTGGGTGTAGATCGAGTAGCCGAGAGCTCTAGCTTCATACCCGCCCTCCGGCGACTCCTCCACCAAGAACAGGATTTCGGTTTCCGCCATCTTGGGCCTCCCGCATGGCATTGTAGCCCCGGCCGAAGCTCACGTCTCGCGGATCAGATAGGCCCAGGGTTCGGTGAGTACGGGGGACTGTTTGCCTGACCGAGGAAGGAGCCGAGTCGCTGTGGCAAGCGGCCGCCGGGACGGCTGAATCTAGGCGGGTGGGCCGAACCAGGCGGCCAGCCGATCCAGCACCCGACCCGCGAACGGACGAGAGTAGCGAACTTCGACGACACGGCTTGCCGCGATCTCACCATCGAAGATGGCGCGAGACCCCCCGTCGACGATCTTCAGCCCTGGGGCCGAGTCGATGTGCATGCCTTGCGGCGCAACGATCTCGAGGTGCAGCTTGTCGGGCACGATCGTCGGCTGATGCCCGATGGCAAGACGGTAGCTGCCCCTGGACTCCGAAATCGATACGACCTTGGTCGATGCCAGTTCGTAGACGAGCGAAGTGGCGGACTGAGGCGCCACGGCAACGAAGCGCGAGTAGATGGCGCGGTCACCCTCGGACATGGACTCCGCCGTGGTCCCCGTCCCCCCGGTGAACTTGCTCAGTCCGGTGGAGATCGGAACGTAGAGGCTGACGAACAGCCGATCCTCACCGGGGACCGAAACCCACTGTCGCGGGCCCGCGACGTAGGCCGGTAAACCACTTGCCGGTCCGGTGTTGGCCAGGTCGACGGCTGCCCGAGCCTGAGCCGAACCATCCATCCCCAGGCTCACCCGGTAGTTCAGTGCCCGGCGCATGTAGTAGTCCATCTTGTTGCCTGA
>JBBAAN010000139.1:0-5370 GCA_041658225.1 Actinomycetota bacterium | reverse complement strand
CCGCGTCCTACCCTCGCCGCCCCGCCAGCAGTCCCACCATCTCCACCGCCGTCGCCGCCGCTTCGCGACCCTTGTGTCCGACCTCGCCCCCGGCGCGCCGCATCGCTTGCTCCCGCGTGTCGGTGGTCAGCACGCCGAAGACCACCGGCTTGTCCGTCTCCCACCCCGCTTCGGCGATCCCTCGCGCCGTCGCCTCGGCGACGAAATCGAAGTGAGGCGTCTCGCCGCGTATCACGGCCCCCAGGCAGACGACCGCGTCGGCGCGTCCGCGCGCCAGGCGCCTTGCCACGAGCGGGATCTCGAAGGCCCCGGGCACCCACACCACCTCGATATCCTCCGTTGCCGCGCCCATCTCCGCCAGTACCGCGAGGCAGCCCTCCAACAACCGCGAGCCGACCTCGGCGTTGTAGCGACCTACCACCACGCCGAAACGCCTGCCGGCGGCCGAGTGCCGAACCATGGGTGGATCGTAGCGGCCCATCAGGCTTGTCCCCCCCCGCCGGGCTGGGTCGGGATGTCCAACAAGTGGCCCATCTTCTCCTTCTTGGTCCGCAGGTATCGGATGTTCTCCTCGGTGGGAATCGTCTCGATCGGAACCCGCTCGACGATCTCCAGACCGTAGGCCTCCAGACCGACCCGTTTGGTCGGGTTGTTGGTCATCAGCCTCATGGTGCTGACGCCGAGGTCCACCAGGATCTGCGCGCCGATTCCGTAGTCGCGTGGGTCGGCCGCAAAGCCCAACTCCAGGTTGGCATCCACCGTGTCGAGCCCATTCTCCTGCAGCGCGTATGCTCGCAGCTTGTGCATGATTCCGATACCACGGCCTTCATGACCTCGCAGGTACACCACGACCCCTTGGCCCTCGTCGGAGATGTGCCGCATCGCCATCTGCAGTTGCTTACCGCAGTCGCAGCGCCGCGACGCGAACACGTCGCCGGTCAGGCACTCCGAGTGCATTCGCACGAGAACCCGCTCCGCTCCGGCCACGTCGCCCATCACCAGCGCTAGGTGCTGATGGCCGTCCATCACACTTTCGTAGCCTATCGCCCGGAAGTCCCCGAACTCGGTGGGAATCCTCGCCTCAGCCACTCGGCGCACCAACCGCTCGGAACGCCGCCGGAAGGTGATGAGGTCCGCGATGGACACGATCTTCAGGCCGTGCTCCGCAGCCACCTGCTCGAGTTGGCCAAGCCGGGCCATCGTCCCATCGGGGTTGCATATCTCGCAGCACACTCCCGCCGGGTAGAGCCCGGCAAGCCGAGCGAGGTCCACCGCGGCCTCGGTGTGGCCGGCCCGCTTCAGGACTCCGCCGGGTTGCGCTCGAAGCGGAAAGACGTGCCCCGGACGGCGGAAGTCATCCGGCTTGGCCCCGGGGTCAAGCACGGCCAGTACGGTGGCCGCCCGCTCCGCGGCGCTGATTCCGGTCGTGGTCACTCCGCGGGCGTCGATCGAAACGGTGAACGCGGTCTCGAAGCTGTCACCCGGTAGGGGAACCATCGGCGGTATCTGCAGTTCTTCCAGCCGTTCCGCCACAACCGGCATGCAGATCAGGCCACGCCCGTGCGTGGCCATGAAGTTCACGGCATCCGCGGTCACATTCTCGGCCGCGACGATGAAATCGCCCTCGTTCTCCCGATCGGCGTCGTCGACGACGATGACCATGCGCCCGGCGCGGATATCCGCGATGGCTTCCTCGATCGTCGCGAACACCGTGCCTCCCTCACTGCCGGACAACATCGCCACCCTCCTCACTCCTGAGCAGTCGCTCCACATACTTGGCGACCAGGTCGACCTCCAGATTGACCAGATCCCCAACACCCTTGAACCCCAGTGTGGTCACGGCAAGCGTGTGAGGGATGAGACTGATACTGAACCGGTCATCGCCCGCGTGCACCACGGTCAGGCTGACTCCATCCACCGCGATCGAGCCCTTCTCCACCACGTAGCGGACAAGCGGCGCGGGCAAGCCGATCTCGACCACTTCCGAGTCGCCGACCGGCGTGCGCGAGAGAATCTTGCCCGTCCCGTCGACGTGCCCTTGCACGATGTGCCCGCCCAGGCGGTCGTTGAAGCGCATCGGGCGCTCAAGGTTCACCGGGTCACCCTTCTTCACCGCCCCCAGGCTCGTGCGATCCAGTGTCTCCGCCATCAGATCGGCTTCGAAACCCTCGCCCGTGATGGCCTTCATCGTCAGACAGCACCCGTTGACGGCGATCGAATCGCCGATCTTGGCTCCGGGCACCGAGTCGGGCGCGCGCACCGCCAGCACCGCGCAGGGGCCTTCTCGCTCCAGCTTGTTGACCTTGCCCAGCTCTTCAACGATCCCGGTGAACATCAAGCGGCTCCTTCCCCGGCGGGATAGGCGACGATCCGGATGTCCTCGCCGACCCGCGTGACCTCATCGAATTCCAACCGCCATGCGGCTGTGACTCCCGCCACGCCCGCACCCCCGATCAAGCTCGGCGCCGTTCCCCCCAACAGCTTGGGCGCCACGTACACCACGAACTTGTCGGCCAGGCCTTCGGCGACCATCGCCGCGGCCAGCGTCGGGCCGCCCTCGACCAGCACCGAGGTGATCTCCTCCAGACCCAGGCGCGCGCCCAGCGCCCCCAGGTCCACGCTTCCATCGCCTCGTGCCGGCAGTCGCCACACCTTGGCCCCGGCCGACTGCCAAAGCGCGACCGTCTCCTCTGATGCCTGAGCCGTCGTCGCGATCACCGTTGGAGCGGCCCGGTCGGTGAGTACCCGCGCCCCCGCGGGCGTGCGGCCGCGCGAATCGACCACGACCCGCCACGGCGCTCTCCCCGCGAATCCCGCGCCGCGGCAGGTGAGCAGGGGATCGTCGGCGAGGATCGTCCCCACGCCGACCATCACCGCGTCAAGCTCGCCGCGCAGACGGTGAGCGTCCTCGCGTGCCGCCTCTCCGGTTATCCATCGCGCGGAACCGTCTCGAGCAGCCACCTTGCCGTCCAGGCTGGCCGCCGACTTCACCACGAAGAACGGACGGCCGTGGCGCGCATACACGAAGAAGGCTTCGTTCTGACGCCGGGCCTCCGCTTCGCACAGCCCAACCTCGACCTCGATCCCTGCCCCGCGCAGACGGAGAATTCCCCGACCGTCGACCAGGGGATGGGGATCCCCCGTCGCCACCACCACCCTGGACACACCCGCCTCAACCAGCGCATCGGCACAGGGCGGCGTTCGGCCCTGGTGGGCACACGGTTCCAGGGTCACATAGAGGGTTGCCCCGCGGGCCCGGCCGGCGGCCGCGGCCAGGGCCACCGCCTCGGCGTGAGGCTCACCGGGGCGGCGGTGGAAACCCTCCCCCACCACGCGATCCTCGCGCACCAGCACGGCTCCCACGAGCGGGTTGGGGCTTGCGCTGCCGCGACCACCCTCGGCCAGGTCGAGGGCCCGGGCCATGTACTCGCGAGCCTCGCTCAACACCTCTCCTCGGCGACGTGGCCTCGGAGCCGATCTCAGGGATTGGGGGGGAGCGGACTCGGTGCTCGCACAAACACCGTCCATGCCGGCCGGCACGGCTCAGCCAACGCCGCCGGTGGCACCGCTACCGCCTTCTCCCATCCGGACTTTCACCGTCGGCCCCTGGATTCCACAGGGTCAACCCAACGCGGCGCATTTTCTCGACTGGCCGCTCCGGGCTCGCGGGCTTTGACCGCCGGTGGGGATTTCCACCCCGCCCCGAAGGCGCATCCGTTGATACTTGCCGTCCCCGGTTCCGGGGACGGCAGACGCAGTATAGCAGTCGCGCGCGGCCGGCTACTCGTGCCGGCGATCCAGGGCGAAGCTCGATCCGGAAGAGCGTTTTGCCACGCCCTTCATCTCGGTCGCCGCGGCGATGAGCTCGCGGTAATCGCTGAACGGACGCCAGGCCGACGTGGCGACGCCGATCGACATGCTCACCACCGGGAACGTCAGCATGTTCCCGCTCCGATCCTCCACCTGGATGTGACCCCGCTCTCGGTCCGCCTCGTCGTAGAGACCGGGCACTCGCTCATCGAACGCCCGAATGCACGCCTCGGCCACACACACGGCATCCTCCGGGGGCACCAGCGCCACGAAGTCGTCGCCGCCCACATGGCCGACGAAACAACCTCGCCCGGAGCAGCTTTCCACCGCGGCCTGAAGCACTTCCGCCGCCAGACCGATCACCAGGTCGCCGCGGGCAAAGCCGTAGTGATCGTTGTACGCCTTGAAGTTGTCGAGGTCCACGTAGAGCACGGCCGGCTGTTCTCCTTCGGCCACCCGCCGGTCGATCTCCTGCTCGATCCTGGGCCCGCCCGGCAAGCCGGTCAGGGGCGAGAGGGAGCGCATGTCCCGCGCGCGACGCAACGTCGACCTCACGCGCGCCACCAGCTCCGCGAGATCGAACGGCTTCAGGATGTAGTCGTCCGCCCCGGCGGTCAGACCGACGAGCTTGTCGGCCGACAGGCCCCGCGCGGTCAGCAGGATCACGGGCGTGTGACCAATGAGCCCGTCGGCGCGAATCGCGCGGCAGACCTCGAGCCCGTCCATCTTGGGCATCATCACGTCCAGGATGATCAGATCGGGTCGCATCTCTCGAGCGGTCCTTAGCGCCTCTTCGCCGTCTTCGGCCGTCGCGACCCGGAAACCCTCCAACCGCAGGTTGACCTCCACGAAGCTGAGGATGTCCCTCTCGTCGTCGGCTACCAGGATCAACGACTCCATGGCCCCTCCAAGGGTCGCCCGTCCGCTCGCGAGATGGCATCCCGCAACGCCTTCGCGGCGGCCCCCACATCGGGCTGCCCGAATATGGCACTGCCGACGATCAGTGTGTCGGCCCCGGCGCCGACCACATCCCGGATCGTGGCCGGCCCAACCCCGCCGTCTACCTCGAGCCACATCTTCGATCCTCGAGACTCGATTTCTCCGCGGGCCTCGGCAATCTTGGGCAGCATCTCGTACATGAACTGCTGCCCACCGAAACCCGGCTCCACCGTCATCACCAGCAGCAGGTCGAACTCATCCAACAACTCCGAGACCTCCGCCAGTGCCGTCCCGGGCCGCAGCGCCAGACCGGCCCTGGTCCCCGTCGCATGAAGCTGGGCCGCCAGCCGGCGTGGGTCGGGGTGGGCCTCGGCGTGGAAGCAGACCAGGTCCGCGCCGGCCTCGGCGAACCGCACGGCGAAGTCCTCGGGATTGGTGATCATCAGATGCACGTGCAGCGGCATGTCGGTCGCCCGGCGCAGCGAGGCCACCACCGGCAGACCCATTGTCAGGTTGGGGACGAAGTGGCCGTCCATGACGTCCAGGTGCAGCACGTCCACGTACGGGCACACAAGAGCCACCTGATCGGCCAGGTGGGCGAAGTCCGCCGAGAGCACAGAC
>JBBAAN010000138.1:0-5416 GCA_041658225.1 Actinomycetota bacterium | reverse complement strand
GACCTCCGTAGGGCTCGTCACCAAGGACCTGGACCAGAGCGTGCTCGACACCCTGGCGACAGAGACGGGAGCCAGGAGCGTTCCGGTGGCTCAGTCCGCCCAGCTTGCGGGAGCCTTCAGCGCGGTCGCGCGAGACATAGCCTCCCAGTACGTCCTGACCTACACCAGCACTGCCGCCACGCCAAGAGAACTGGAGCTGTCCGTCGCGGTGACGGTGAGCGGGGTCAAGGTAGAGGACGCGATCGCGGTCTTGAATCCCCGAAGCGTCGCCCCGCCACCGGGGGAGGCGGCAGAAGGCGAGCACGTCGGAGTGTTCGGGTCGAGTCTCGGTCTGTATGTGGGGCTCGGGGCCGCTTTCCTGGCGATCGCCCTGCTGCTCGGGATGGTCTTCTCCCGGACGAGGGGAGGTGCCGCCGTCAGGGTGTTGCGCCGCGGGCTTCGCCTGTACACGCGGGGGCAGAAGAAGGAGCCCGAAGCCAGCGCGATGACCACCGCCCTGGGACGTCGCGTGGTCGAATTGGTGGACCAGGCGCCCAAGCCCAAGGGCTACGAGGACAAGGTTCAGATCCGCCTCGACCGGGCCGGCTGGCCCCTTCGGGCGAGCGAATTCCTCGTCCTCAGGGGACTGGGGGCCGTCATCGGCATCTTGCTCGGCCTCGGGCTACTCGGTCTGTGGTGGCTGGGCCTCGTTCTCATGGTCATCGGGGTGATGATTCCTGAGCTTATCCTCAGGCAGCGCACGGAGAAGCGGAATGCCGCGTTCATGGAGCAACTGCCCGGTACGCTCCAACTCCTGGCGGGTTCCCTTCAGGCCGGCTACGGGCTCGTTCAGGCGATCGACACGGTCGCCAGGGAGTCTCGGCCACCCACTTCCGTGGAGTACGGGCGGGCACTGACCGAGACGCGCCTGGGCATGCCGCTCGAGGAGGCCCTCGAGGGGATGGCGGAACGCATAGGGGGAGAGGACTTCCGCTGGGTGGTGCTGGCGATCAACATCCAGCGGCAGGTCGGCGGCAACCTGGCCGCTTTGCTCGAGACGGTTTCCGCGACTCTGAGGGAACGCGAGCAGTTGCGGCGGCAGGTCAAGGTGCTGTCGGCAGAGGGACGCTTGTCGGCGATCATCCTGACGGCGTTGCCGATCTTGCTCGTGGCCTACATGTCGGTCGTCAATCCCAGCTACATAGGAACGCTCACCCACTACACGATCGGCAAGGTCATGATCGTCGGGGGGATCGGGCTGTTGATCGTGGGCATGGTCTGGATGCGCAAGATGATCCGGATCGAAGTCTAGGGGGACGGGTGGACACACACGCGATAGGCATCCTGGCCTTCTTCGGGGCTCTGGTACTGCTCGCAGCAACGTTGCAGGGCTACGTGGTGGAGCGCCGCCGACTGTACCGAACCCTTCGGACCATTCGCAGCATCGAGCTGACGGCCTCCGATGTGCGCAGGCGTGAGCTTGCCCTGCCCCTTCCCAAGCGCGTTGTGGCGCCCGTCTTTCGCCGGCTCGGGCAGGCGGTCGGACAGCTCACGCCGGCCAGCGCGGTGGAACGGTTGCGGCAGGAGTTGATCTATGCGGGTAGCCCCTCGGGATGGGATGCGGAGCGCCTGCTCGCATTGAAGGTTCTGGGGGCCGTGGGGCTGTTCGTGGCCGGGCTCGTCGTGCCCAAGACCTTAGGGGCTCCGACGTTCAGGGCGGTCATCCTCGCCGTGCTTCTGGGCGGCGCAGGGTACTACGTGCCCGAGTGGATCCTCAAGAGCCGATCCGCCCACCGTCAGGAGTCGATCCGGCGCACGCTCCCCGATGCTCTCGACCTTCTCTCCATCACCGTGGAGGCGGGCCTCGGCTTCGACGCCGCCCTGGCGCGGGTCGCCCGGCAAGTGGGGGGTCCGGTTGGGGAGGAGATGCACCGGGTGCTCCAGGAGATCCAGCTCGGCAGACCGCGCAGCGAGGCCCTGCGGGACCTTGCGGACCGGAGCACCGTGGATGAGTTGAAGTCCTTCGTGATGGCGATGGTGCAGGCCGACATCTTCGGCATTGCCATTGCCAAGGTACTTCACGTCCAGGCGCATGAGATGCGCGTGAAGCGGCGCCAAAGGGCGGAGGAGAGGGCCCAGAAGCTGCCGGTCAAGATGGTCTTCCCGCTGATCCTGTGCATCATGCCGGCGCTTTTCGTGGTCCTGCTGGGTCCTGCGGCTATCAATATCTATCGCAACGTCTTCGGGGCCTTGTAGCCGGTGGGACCAGCCGGTGGGATGAAGACCCGCGGCCCGAATCCAGCGTGAAAGCTCCCGGCGCCTTCGGGGCCTCCTGGCCCGCGGCCCGAGTGCCGGGTGATCGTCGCGCTCGCACAGGGCCTTGCGGGACGGCAGCCGGCGGTGGAACCTGAATACGACTGATACCGCCGGGGCGGAGATTCGAGGGGAGTTGTGGTGCGCGTCCTTGCCGTCACCGAGAACGCATCGCTCGTCGTGGCGCTCACGTTCATGGGCGGCGACTGGGAGGTCGTCGCCGTCACCGGGATAGACGAGGCCGTGGACCTGGCCCCAGAAGCGAGCGTGGCCTTGATCGACCTCGGCACAACGGAATTGGGGTTGGGGGCTGCCGCGGCTTTTCGGCGGCGTGGGGTGGCGCTGCCTTGCCTGGTCGCCGGGGACCGCGAGCCTCTCGGTGTCGCGATTGCCCCGGTAATACTGCGTCCTTTCACTATCGAGGAGGTGCGCGCGAGGGTCCTGGAGCTCACGGGAGAACCCGGCCAGGCACCACGGCCCGCCGCGCCGGCCTCCTCGCCGAAGGCCGGTCGCCGCGGTGCCACGCGCGGCGTTGACGGACCCGTGCTCGGTCCGGCGACCCGGCTGTCAAAGGAGTCGGAGGTTCTTCCTCAACGAGTGCCGCTTACCTCTCTTCCGGAAACATCCGCACCACCCCGCCGGGCGCCAACGGCCCCGGCATCTACGACTGCGCCGCCAACGACTGCACCGCCCCCCTCGGCATCTACGACTGCGCCGCCAGCGCCCCTGGCACAACCGCCGGTTGTCTCTCCGGCGCCCGTCGTCTCTCCCGCGCCGCGCAAGGGGGAGACGCCCGTCTCGGCCGTGAGCAGTCCGGCCTCAGCGCCGCCAGGCCCCCCGGCCACGGCGGCCCCGCCAGTGCGCCGACGCGGCGGCGCGGCCGCCCGCGTGAAGGAGCGGACCGGCGGGCGGAAGCGGCCGATGGGCCTGAGGCTGCGCAGCAAGCGCCAGTTTGAGCCGGTGGAAGCCGAAGATCCGCTCGTGGCCCGGATCGCTCGAGCGGCAGAGGGCGTGTGCGACCTGGAATGCCTGCTCACTGAGATTCCCGCACTGGCGGATCCGCGGGCGCTGGCCGAGGAATTCCTCGCCGAGGTGGAGGATGAGCTGAAGCCCGAAGTGTGCGCGGTGTGGTCGCGGGAGGCGGACGGGCGCTACAAAGTCCTGGCCGCCCGCGGGCTCTCGGAAACCGAGTGCGCGCTTCCCGTGCCTGGAGACCAGCCCTTGTTGAGCGAACTGGCCCGCAACATGGGTAGCGTCCTGGTGGAGCCGGTGGGCATGGCCCAGGGCCTGGTGGTGGGAATTGGAGGAGCCAGGACCGAGGCGCTTATGGCGGCGGCCCTGGGTGTGGGCGAGATCTGCTGTGGGGTCGGCATGGTCGGGGGCCCCGATTTCACCGAGGCCGATCTGGATCGCTTCACGGCGCTTGCCGTCGAGGCCGGCCCCGGGTTGGCCGCATCCCAAGCGCTGCAACGGATTCGGGGTTCGCGCAAGCCGTAGTGTGGTGCGTCCGAAGTTCGCCTACATTCGGTCGCGTCCGCATCCCGAATCGCGGCGTTGCTCGTCGGTTGCATACCTACAGGTATGCGCCCTCCTCGCGCCTTGCGCTTCGGGCGCACCCGCGCCCTCGATGTGTACGGCGAATTCGGACGCACCACACTAGCGTGTCCTGTCCCTGAGATGTAGCGACGCTTGCCCTCAAGCGCGACCACATCTTGGCCTTCCCAATGACCTGCTCGGGCGAATAGCGGGTCGGTGCTCCCGGAGAAGCACTCCATTCCCCGTTTGGCTTGCTCCGCAGCCGTGACGAGCCGTCATCTCGTGTGCCCAGTCACATCACACTACGCAGGCAATAGTCATTCCACGTTCACACTGACCATGGCAAACAATACTGATTGGTCAGCGTGCATTAGTCATTTGCGAAATAGGGCGCGCCACGTATTTACATTCGGCGGCGTGGACTCCTAGCATTCGCTTTACCACGCACAGTAATGGATATGTAGGGAATATCGGCAAGGGCGCGACGGTTCTTTAGGGCAGGAGAGGGGCAATGCGGGGATCGGAATCGGCAGGAGACGAGGAGCACTCCCGAGAGGGGAGGCAAGTATGAGCGCATTGATCGTTCGTGCGAGAGGGCGTCGAGCCGGCCTGACGGTGCTGGCGCTGGGAATGCTGCTGTTGGTTGGCGGCCTGATCACAAGTGCCGGCGCCACTACCATCACGCCGGTGGTGGAGCCCGGCAACCCCAGGTGCTCGGACTATGGCTTGACCGAACTGGTCAAGTTCGAGGCGAGTGGCGGAGATCTGCTGCCTGAGGGTGGCGACGCTCAAGGGGTGGTCGTCACGGTCACCGGCATGAATGACGACGACGAGCCCGCGGTCTTCTCGTGGACTTCGGTCGTTGGGATCCGCCTTGTCATCTCCAAGGGAGGGCCGGGTGCGAACCTGTACTGGTACGACCCCGCGGCCACTTCCGACACCGGACTGACGACCCCGATCAACCCTGGTGAGAACGTGCCTGGCATCAGCCACATCGACTTCTGCCACGACCCGACGACCACCACGACCGTGCCAACCACAACGACCACTGAAGCCACCACCACCACGACCGTGCCAACCACGACGACCACTGAAGCCACAACCACGACTACGGCTCCAACCACGACGACTACGGCTCCAACCACGACGACTACGGCTCCAACCACGACGACTACGGCTCCAACCACGACGACTACTGAAGCCACCACCACGACTACGGCTCCAACCACCACGACCACCGTGGGAGCGGCGGTTCTTGGAGTGCGGTTCCAGCAGACGACGACCACCGAGCCGGTCGCGGTCCTCGGCGTGCAACTGCCCCGGACCGGTGCCGGTATCTCGAGGTTGATGTTGATGGCAGGGCTGGCACTCGCACTCGGCGGCTTGGCCCTGGCATTCGGAGAGCGCCCTGCTCGCTCGCGCGCGTAGCACGCCTGCAGGTGCTCACATAGCACGCATGCAAGTTGCCCGCGATCCGCACACGCAACGCGCGGATCGCGGGTTAGTATCTGGCTTACGTCGGCCGTCCGGCGGGCTAGGTTTGCTGACAGCGGGGGGTTCATGCGTCGGCTGAGGACGTGTGTCATCT
>JBBAAN010000137.1:0-5512 GCA_041658225.1 Actinomycetota bacterium | reverse complement strand
CCAAGGTGGACAGCAGCATGGCCACGTGATCCGAGCCGACAAACCCGGCCACGTTGGGCAGTGTGTGCATCCAGACGCCCTCGCCCACCTCTAGGCCCAGCTCCGACGCGCGTACATCAAGCGCGGCCGTGGCAGCCGGCCTGTACGGCGCCCGGCCAAGCTGAGCAACGGGAAGCCCGAGTAGCAGGTGGTGCATTGCCGTGTTGCCCACGGCCACCACGTCCACGATGTCGCGGACGCAGGCTTTGGCCGCCCTGCAAAGCTTCTCGATCAGGCGGTTCATCTTCATGACCACCACGTGCTGCAGCTCGGCGGCCTTCTTGGGCGAGCCGGACGCGTAGGCGACTCGCGACATGACGTCTTCACCGTAGGTGATCTGGGGGTTCATGAGCCCCGCGGCCGCCAGGGTGATGCCGGTTTCCAGGCTCACAAGGTAGGCCGCGAGCTTGGTGGTGCCCACATCGATTGCCACGCCCAGCAGCGGCGACCCCGGGGGCGAGAGCGAGACGAGGGCCCGGCCGTGGAGTGCCGCCTGAACTTTGGACCCCGACATGGCCACGACGTGCGCAAGGGTGGCCAGCACTGCTTCGCAAGCTTCCAAGACCGGCTCGCCCAGGGACGCCGCAATAGCCTCACGAGCGCCCGCACCGCCGGTGCCACCGGCTGCCTGCCCATCCCAGTCGCCGATGACGAACTCGCGCGAGACCACGGCGGGCTGGATGTCTACCGGGGTGCCCAGGGCTTCGAGGTGCAGACGCTGGTTTGCCGTCAATGAGCATGCGGGAACGGAAACCGTCAGGTCCCGGTCCACCGCAACTTTGCAGGCAAGCCGGGCGTTCGGTCCGGCTCCCACGTCGTTCAGCGCTTCGCGCTCCTCAGGGGGCGCCGGCAATTCGACGCATGGGTCGAGCTCGACGACACACAGATTGCAGGTGCTCTGACCCCCGCAGACGGACTGCAGGCCAACGCCTGCCTGGCGAGCGGCTTCCAGTAGCGTGGTGCCGCGCCCAACCCTGGCATGGCGGACGAACGGCTGGAAAGAGACCCGGAAGTGTTCGGATTCGGGATGGCCCAGCCGGACTTCGTGGCCGGCTTGCTCGTGCTCTGGATCGCTCATCAACGAGCCGCTTCGGATCCCACTAGGCCCCTGTCCCAACTCCCGCCAGGCGCTTGGCCTCATCCACCGCGGCCAGGCAGTCCTCGGCGAAGCCGGCGGCGCCGATCTCCTCGGCGAAGGAGCGGGAAAGGGGAGCGCCTCCCACCATGACCGAAGCGGCGACGCCGGCATCCTTCAAGGCCGTTACGACCTCGGGCATGTTGACCATGGTGGTGGTGAGAAGGGCCGAGAGGGCCACGACTGAGGCGTTGTGCTCCTTGGCGGCGTCCACGAAGGCCTGCGGGGCCACGTCCACACCCAGGTCCACCACCTTGAAGCCGGCGCAGTCCAGCATCATGCGCACGAGGTTCTTCCCGATGTCGTGCATGTCGCCGGATACGGTGCCGATCACGACGGTGGGAAGACGGTGGGCCTCACCCTTGGGAAGGTGTGGGGTGAGCACATCCACGGCCCTGTTCATCGCCCGGGCGGCAAGCAGCACCTCGGGAAGGTAGGCCTGGCCCTCCTTGAAGGCCGCGCCCAGGGCCTCGATGCCGGGGACCAGCCCCTCGTTCAAGATGACCAAGCCGTCGGTGCCGGCTTCGAGAGCGGCCTTGACCAGCTCCACCGCCCGCTTGTAGTCGCCTTCCTTGACCGCCGTGGACATCGGGGCCAGGCTCTCGGTTGTCATAGCTGCTTCCCTTTCACTGGTTGCGGTCCGATGATTGGCCGGCGCTTGAAACACTGCGCGGGCCCCCCGACGGACTGTTCGGCCGTCTCGTGCCGGCTAGTACTGCGCCCGACGTGGGAGTTCGATCTGCACGAAGCACTTGCAGCCTGTCTTGTCCTTGTAGTTCGTGTACCACTTGACGGTTGCCAGCGACACGCCCCCATCGTGACGTGAGGGACTGAATGCGAGCGGCGGAGTCACTGCCGTGCGCTGGAAGTCGGCGATCGTACCCATGGCCTTGATCCACCCGTCCCTCGTCGGGTTGGCGCCGGTGCGTCGGAGGGCCTCCCCGAACAGCTCGACCGCCTGGCAGTAGAAGAGCCCGTTGGTGGCTCCGGCCGCGCTGGTGTCGCCGGTGCGCTTGATATAGGTGTCGAAGCAATACTGCTGCGCCCACTGCGGAGGGATCTCCGCCTTGTCCTGACCGGTGATCGTGTCGGTCGGGCCCATGGACCCTTCGAATTGGTCGGCCGGATACCCCGCCGTGGTGAAGTCCAGGGTGAGGTCGTGCCACACCGTGTAGACGGGCCGGTACTGCTGGCCCTTGGCGTTGTTCATGAAAGCGGTCAGGTGGATGAACGATGTGACCGGTAGCACCACCTGCACGCCCCTGGCCTTGAACTGTACGGCCGCGTCCGCCATCTGGACGGGGCCCGTGGTGTAGTCATCCGAGGACGTGAACTCGGCGGCCACGGTAAGCCCGGCGTTCTTCAGCTCGTTCTTGAGGAGAACAGTCAGGCGCTGGTCTGGACCATAGGTGGTGCTGAGGATTCCGAGCTTCGTCGAGGCATTTGCCATCCCGTGGCTCTTGATGAACAAGACCCAGTTCCTGATCAGCCTGTTCCTCGTGAAGCGCATGATCCAACCATAGGGCACCAAGCTCCGCAGAACGTCCTGCTCGAGACTCTGGAAGCTGATGAAGGGAGTCTTGTTCTCGACCAGACAGGCGTTCCCCGCCACGCCGAACGTCAGGTTGTCGATGGTGGCGAAGACTTTCTCTTCCTGCGTCATCTTGATGCAGGCCGCTCGCTTGTCGGAGTCATCGAAGGGATTGAAGTCGACGGCCGCCCAGGTGAGCTTGCGGCCACAGACACCGCCGAAGTCGTTCACCTGATCGACCATGGCCTGGATGGCCTTGCGGGCGTCCCCGCCGTTGATGCCGAAGCCCATCTGGTTGGCGTAGTCGGTCGAGGGGATGAAGAATCCCAGCTTGAGGGTGGTGGGAGTCACGCCCCGGTCGGAAGCGGCATGCGATCCTTTCGCGCAGTCCCCGCCGGCCAGCGTCGATTTGGGCGTACTGGGATCGATCGAGCCTCGCGTGGCCTTTCCCGACTGGGCGGCGGGTGCGCCCAGTGACGTGGAAACCTCGCTACCCGAGGAGGCCTCCGGGGACGGCGCGCTTGCGTCGGTGGCGCTTCCTGCTGAGGGGTTCCCGTCTGGGGTGGAGGTGGTTCCCATCTGCCCTTTCCCTCCACAGGAGGTGGAGAGCAGCGCAACAGCCAGCAGGATGGCAAGAGTGGTCAAGGGACCTGGGCGCCGCGTCTTCATCATCCCCCCCGATCCTAGGCAAACGCTCCGATGTTCGACGCCGCTCGGGCTGTTGCCATATGTTAGATCGATCAATACACTACATCCACCTCGAAACCATTATCAAGGACCCGCGTGATCTCGGGAGAGATCTCGAACTGGGGACATACCAAGGTCGAGCCATTTGCGCGCGCAGAGCCAGGAGGGTTGGCGTCGCAAAGACGCGGGCAGCCCTGGGGGAGGAGCGAGACGTGGAGTCCATGACTGGCGTTGAGCGGATCAGCAACATCCTTCAGCGCAAGCCCGTCGATCGGATCGGCGTCTTCGAGCACTTCTGGTACGACACGCACCAGGCATGGGCTCAGCAAGGCCGTCTGGGTGAGCATGAACTGCTGCCGGACCACTTCGGGCTCGACATGGACATCTGCTGGCCTTTCAACACGGTCGCCAGGGTGGACTTCGCCCCTGAGGTGATCGAGGAGACCGAGGAGACTGTCCTCACCCGGGATGGCAACGGTGCGTTGCTTCGGCGGCACAAGCTGCATTCGGCGACCTTCGAGCACGTAGGCTTCCTCGTCAAGGATCGCGCGGGTTGGGAGGGGCACATCAAGCCCCACCTCAAGGCCGAGCGGCGCCGGATCCACTTCGAGGGCTACCGTTGGGCCAGGCAGTATGCGCGCGACAAGAGCCGCTTTTTCGCCTGGTGCGGGACGAACGTCTTCGAGTGCATCCATCCGGTCTGCGGCCACGAGAACCTTCTCTTCGGCATGGCAGACGATCCGGATTGGGTGCGCGACATGACCGACACCTACGCCCAACTCCTGCTCGACCTGCAAGAGATGCTGTTCGCGGAGGAAGGCTACCCCGACGGCATCTGGTACTACGAGGACATGGGCTACCGCGGCAACCCCTTCATGTCACCCAAGATGTACAAGGCCCTCATCCAGCCGGCGCACGCCAAGACGATCGACTTCGCGCACGCACACGGGGTGCCGGTCATCATGCACTCCTGCGGTTTCGTGGAGCCACTGGTCCCGCACCTGGTGGAGATAGGTTTGGACTGCCTTCAGGTGATCGAAGTCAAGGCCGGCATGGACCCACTCAAACTGCATCGCAAGTTCGGCGATCGTCTCTCGCTAATGGGAGGCATCGACGTGCGAGTGCTCTACAACAACGATCGCGCCGAGATCGATGCGGAGCTGGAGGCGAAGATCCCGATCCTGAAACAGGGTTTCGGTTACGTGCTGCACAGCGACCACTCGATCCCCTTCAATGTCGAGCACGACACCTACAAGTACTTCGTGGAGAAGGGGCTCGAGCTGGGAACCTACGCCTAGCGCGACTGCCGTGAGACAAGCAGGAGGTCGCTATGACTGAACCGATCTGGTTTCACGCGGGACTCGGGTCTTTGCCGCTCGTGACTAGCCAAGTCACCCGGTCGATCTCCGCGGAGAATCCGACGGGAGAACCGGGGGCGGGAGCGCGTGCGGAGCCGGAAGCGTCCTGTCCGGCATCGGATCTGGGTCGTGGTTGGAAGGTCCGGCCGTCCATCCAACTCGAGGCGGGTTCGACCACTACGCTCGCCGACATCCAGGGACCGGGCGTGATCCAGCACATCTGGATCACCACCGACCTGCGCGCCTACCGGGATTGCGTCCTGCGGTTCTTCTGGGATGAGGAGGAATCGGCGTCGGTGGAGGTGCCCTTGGGCGATTTCTTCGCAAACGCGCACGGGCTTCTCTGCAAGGTCGACTCCGTGCCGGTGGCCGTCAATCCGGCGGGCGGATTCAACTGTTACTGGCCCATGCCTTTCCGCAAACGGTGCAGGATCACGATCGAAAACCAGCGCTGGGAGAGCATCGGAGCCCTCTACTACCAGATCACGTACGCGCTGGGGGACGTCCCGGCCGAGGCGGCCTACTTCCACGCGCAGTGGCGCCGCAGTGTGTCCACCCGGGAGAAACCCGAGCACGTGATCCTGGACTCCGTGGCCGGGCGCGGCCACTACGTCGGTACCGTGCTGGCGTGGGAGCAGCTTTCCGACGGCTGGTGGGGAGAGGGCGAGATCAAGTTCTTCATAGACGGCGACGGCGATTTCCCCACGATCTGCGGCACCGGCACGGAGGACTACTTCGGCGGCGCGTGGTGCTTCGGTGACA
>JBBAAN010000136.1:0-5579 GCA_041658225.1 Actinomycetota bacterium | reverse complement strand
GATCGTGATCGACATGGAATCGATCGATCCGAACCACCTGCCCGTCGAACTTGCGGTGTCGGCGGTAACCCTGGCTGAGCTCGCCGCAGGCCCACACGCGACCACTGATGGGGCCGAGCGCGCGCGGCGCCAGGACAGACTGCAACGTGCCGAGGCCACGTTCGAGCCGCTTCCCGTGGATGGGGGGGTTGCGCGCGCCTATGGTCGCGTGTGTGCGACGGTCTTCGCCGCGGGTCGCAAGGCGCGTGGCAGGCGTGCGCTGGATCTTCTGATCGCGGCGACGGCGCTCGCTGCGGGCTTGCCCTTGTACACGCGCAACGCGGACGATTTCAGCGAACTCGACGGCTTGTTGGAGATTGTGACCGTAGCACCCTCCGCATGAGCCTATCGGATGCATTCGATCTTGACTTCAAGACCGGGGATGTCCGCCCAGGTGCGGTCCGCGGTGAGCACTGCGACCTGCAGGAGGCGGCCGAGCGCGATGCATGCGCGGTCTCCGATCGACAGGCCGTACGGCTTCGTGATGGGCCGCAGCCGAGCGATTTCGATCGCCAGCTCCTCTCGGGCCGACTCGACTTTGAGGGCCACCCCAAGGATTCCTTCCGTCCTGAGCCGCTCGGCCTCCTTGTCCGGTTGCAGGCCGATGTCGGAGAGCTTGGAAAGCACTTCCGCCAAGTTGACGGCGCTCATCGTGGCCCGGCCGGCCAGGGCTTGCTCCACGGCATCCGCCCCCGGCTCATCGAGCAGGTAGGCCAGAAACGCTGAGGCGTCGATGACGGGCACCGGCTAGCTCCGCTTGGCGGCTCGCCGCCCGCTTTCTCGTTCCACTTCCCGACGGCGCTCCTGGAGTAGTTCGCTTACCAGATCCCGGCCGGTGGCCGCATCCCGGTAGGCACCTCGGAACGACCGAACGCTCCCAGCCAGCGCCTCCACGCGTATGACGTTGTTCGCTTCGAGTCGCGCCACCATCCGGTCGCCCTTGCGCAGGGCGAGCTTTTGTCGCAGCTTCGCGGGCAGCACGACTCGGCCCCGGTCACCGACTTGGAGTTCATACGTTTCTCGTTGACGCCTCATGGTCACAGTCCTCCTGGGGGGTGCATACCACATGAAACAGCGTACCACTCACGAACAATTCCCACAATCCTATCTGTCCCACGTCGGACAAACCTGCCGCCACGTCGCCGATCGAGCGGCGTGTGCGAAGTGGACGCAAGATAGCCAGGTGTTTGCGGCGGTCATCGGGGAGGGGTCGGTCATCGATACCTGCCTGGCAAAGGCGAAGGTCCTTGAGATCTGCGCGGCGGCGTTCGGTGATGCTCCCTACAGAGCCCTCGGCCGGCGTCGCCGAGCCCTGTATAGAGTCCACTCAAGAGGTGCTACTATTAGCGCTGTTAACCGCACCGGCACGGGAGGAGCCATGCTCGCATCCACGAAGTTCTCGGAGGACATCGTTCCCCTGAGCGACATGAAGGTCAACCCTGGGCGAATCGTTCGCCACGTCGATGAGACTCGTCGGCCCGTCCTGCTCACGAGCAGGGGTCGGGGCGTCGCGGTCGTCCAGGCGCTGGCGGACTACGAGGCGGAGACGGAAGAGCGCGCCTTCCTGCGCGGCGTCGTTCAGGGACTCATGGACTTGGAGGAGGGTCGGGAGACGGATCTCGGCGAGGTCAAGAGCCGGCTCGGTTTGGCCTGAAGATGGCGCGCAGATGCCGCATCAGCTTCGCCGCGTCCGCGGTTGGGGACCTGGACGAGATCCGCTCGTGGTACGCCGAGCTCGATGTCCCCGAAGTCGGTGAGCGCCTGGTTCAGGAGGTCGTGCTCCAAGTCGAGCGGCTGGCGGACTTCCCTGAGAGCGGCCGGGTCGTCCCGGAGTTCGGTGTCGCGCAGCTTCGCGAGATCATCCATCCGCCGTTTCGCATCGTGTACCGACTCGATGGCGATCGCGTGCGCGTCGTGCGTGTGTGGCGCGGCGAGCGTCAGATGAGGATGCCCTAGGGGCCAGTTCGAGCGGGCGCTCATCGAGGTGCGCGTCTACAGGGGCCAGCCAGACTCCCTCAAACCCTTGCGGCGCTTGGCATTCACGCCACCGAGGTCTGTCGGCCGCCGATCTCACGGGAAGTTTGGGCGGCGTGAACCCTTTGTGCCACTTACGTTTTGACCGCAAATGATGGTTGACGGGACCTTTGAGGGCATTTAGTGTTTGGCAGGACAGTTGTCCTCACCAAAGGAGGTGCAGGTGAACCGGGCAGATCTAGTAGCGGAGGTCGCCAAGAAGACCGATGCGGCGAAGGCGCAGGTCGACGCATTCCTGGGCACGCTGACCGAGGTCATCACGGCCGCGGTCAAGAAGGGCGAGAAAGTCGCCCTCATCGGCTTCGGTACCTTCGAGAAGCGCAAGCGGGGCGCCCGCACCGCCCGGAACCCGCGTACCGGCGAGACCATAAAGGTCAAAGCCACTGCGGTACCGGCTTTCCGGCCGGGTCAGGCTTTCAAGACGGCTGTCGGCGGCGGGAAGGAAGCCGCTGCGAAGAAGGCCGCGCCTGCGAAGAAGGCTCCCGCCAAGAAGGCGCCTGCGAAGAAGGCCGCGCCTGCAAAGAAGGCTCCCGCCAAGAAGAAGTAGCGGAAGCGATCTCCATGGAGCCGGGGGGCCTTCGGGTCCCCCGGCCCTTTGCGGTCGCGGGGCCAAGTGCGGTGTGCCCGAGAGTCTCCATCGTTCGGGCGCATCAGGCCTAGTGTGGCGTGTCCGAAGTTCCCCTACATTCGGTCGCGTCTGCATCCCGAATCGCTGCGTTGCTCGTCGGTTGCATACCTACAGGTATGCGCCCTCCTCGCGCCTTGCGCTTCGGGCGCACCCGCGCCCTCGATGTCTACGGCGAATTCGGACACACCACACTAACGAATGAGTCGGCGGCGAAGCAGCAGGGCGGGCAACGGGAAGAGCAGCACGGCCGCTCCCGCCAGCCACAGCGCCTCCAGGGGCGCGGCGGCGCACGTGGCTCCGACGCGATGGCCGAGGAAGAGCACTCGCAGCAGGCAGGAGGAATGGCGCAGGGGCGAGAACCAGGCCACGCCTTGCAGCCAGCCCGGCATGCGCTCCAGCGGGAAGTAGACCCCGGAGAACAGCGTCAGGGGCGTGACGAAGAGGGTGAAGTAGAAGCTGTAGAAGTCGATGGTCGGTACCAGCGCGGTGAAGGTCATGCCGAGCAGGGCGAAGACGAAGGCCAGCAAGGCAAAGGCCGGCACAGCCAGGATGGCCAGCGGGGTGTCCACATAGCCGAGCAGGGCGGCAACGACGAGGAACGCCGTGCCGTAGATCGTGCCTCGGCTGGCCGACCAGGCGAGCTCTCCCAGCACCACGTCCTGCAGCATCACCGGCGTCGAGGTCGCGGCCTCCCAGATCTTGTCCATGTGGATGCGCACGTAGGCGTTCCATGTGACCTCGAAGCTCGCGCCCATGGTGGCCGACACCGCCGCCAGAGCGGGGGCGAGGTAAGAGGCGTATCTCAGCCCTTCGATCTGCCGGCCGACGAAGGCGCCCAGGCCCACCCCGATCGCCAGCAGATACAGCAGGGGCTCGAAGAAGTTGGGCAGGATGTTGGTCTTCCATGTTCGGCGGTACACCGACGCGTTTCGCTGCCATACCCGGAAGGCGCGGCGCGGAGAGGGAACCCAGGACGTCATTCCACCAGGCTCCTGCCGGTCAGCATGAGGAAGAGGTCCTCCAGCGAGGAGTCCCTCGAGAGGGTCGAGGCGAACGGCAGCCCGGCGGAGCGCACCTTGGCCAGCAACTCGTCGGAGTCTCGGGTGTAGAGGAGAAGTCGGTCGGACTGCGAGGCGAGGTTTTCCACCACCGGGCCCAAGCGCTCAGCGAGGACCCTTGTTTCATCTGTGGCTCCGCGCAGCTCCAATACTCGGGGGGGGAGCCGGTCGGCCACGAGCTGGTCCGGGGCACCCTCAACCAGGATCCGGCCCTGGTGCATGATGACCAGCCGGTCGCAAAGCTGGGCTGCTTCGTCCATGTAGTGCGTGGTGAGAAGGAGCGTCACACCCTCGGACTTCAGTTGCCGCAGCTTGTCCCAGATCAGGTGACGAGCCTGTGGGTCCAGGCCGGTGGTGGGCTCGTCCAACAAGAGCACGTCGGGTTCGTTGAGGAGCCCCCGCGCGATCAGCAGGCGACGCTTCATGCCGCCGGAGAGATCGTTGACGCGCCAATCGATGCGCCCGGAGAGCTTGAAGAAATCCAACCACTTGAGAGAGCGTTCCAAAGCCACCTTGCGCGGGATGTCGAAGTAGCGGGCGTAGATGGCGAGGTTCTCCAACACCGATACCGCTGTGTCGAGGTTCAGGTCCTGAGGCACCACGCCCAGGCGGGCCTTGATGAGCCTGGGGGAAGTGGCGACATTCATCCCCAGGACCTCGAGCACGCCGTCGGTCGGGGGAGAGGCGCAGGAAACCATGCGCATCACGGTTGTCTTGCCGGCCCCATTGGGTCCGACGAATCCGAAGCATTGCCTGGCGGATACGGTGAAGGAGATACCGGCTACGGCGGTTGTCTCGCCGAACCGCTTCACCAGCCCTCGCGCTTCGACCGGCTCCGGCGGCATCAGAGTGTGATGATCCGGAGGGTCGTAACCCGCTTCTCCCCGGCCGCTTCCTCGACCTCGAAACGGACTCGCTGGCCCCGAGCGAGTTTGAGCAGCTCACTGCCCTTCAGGCTCTCCGCGTCGAAGCTCATCTCTTCGAGGCTGTCCAGCAACAGAGTGCCGGATCGCGTGGCCGCGTCGAAAGATTTCACCGTGCCCTGGGGCATTTGCGCGTTCCCTTTCTTCTCCGGCCGGGGAGGAGCGTGAGGGCTCGAACCCCGGATGTCCCCCCGGGGGGATCGTGAGGGCCTAACCCCGGACGCTCCAAAGGATAGACGAGGCCGCCGGGTCTCGCTATGAAGCAGGGTCGGCCGTCCAGCCGCCGCGAGCCAGTCGCTGAGCCAGTCTCAGTTCGCCGGCCAGTGCCACGGAAGATCCCTCGTGTTCGGAAGCGAGCAAGACGGCGAGATCCGCGGGAGTGTCGACATCCAGCGCGAAAGCCGGGTCGCGCCAGGCGGAAGCGCCGGGCAGGTTCAGGTGAGAGGCGGCGCTGGCGGTTCCGAAGGCGGGCGCGAAGGGGACGGAGCCCGGGACGAAGATGGCGTTCGTGCCCTTCCCGTCTCGAGACACCGCTACGAGAGGCCCGCGCGACCCGCTATCCAACCCGGCCCGGACGAACGCGTCCACGGCTGCGGGGGTGAGCAGGGGCAGGTCGGCCGCCACGACCATCAGAGGGATGTCCGGTGTTCTCAGGTGTTGGGCCGCGAGTGTTATGGCGGAGTTCAGTCCGATATCCGCGGGACCTTCGTCCAGCGCGCGCGCCGCCAGCGCGACGGCTCGGGCGCGGACTTCGGGATCGGAGCTGACCACGACGGCCTCGACACCGGCCCCTCCGCTCAGGGCATACAGGACGTCCTCGAGCATGGCCAGGGCGAAGGCGCGTCGCTCCAACGGGTTGAGCAGGGGAGCCAGGCGTTTCTTGGCTGCCTCGAGGCT
>JBBAAN010000135.1:0-5640 GCA_041658225.1 Actinomycetota bacterium | reverse complement strand
TCGCCCCGGCTAGCCCGGCCACTTCAGCTACTGCCTCCCCCAGCGATTCCCCGGCCTCCGCTTCCCCCGAAGAAGCCGCGAGAAACGCCGACGCGAGCTGCCTGGTCTGCCACAGTTCTCCCGAGATCCTGACCTCCAGACCCGGAAGTAGGGCGACCGGGCTCCTGGTCGGTCCCCAAACCCTCGTCGGATCAGTCCACGCTTCGCTGGGCTGTACCTCCTGCCATCCCCCCGCGTCAGCGACGCTGCACGCCGACCCTGCCGCCGAGTTGGCAGCGGTCCGGTCCTCGTGCGGCAAATGCCATCAGTCTCAGGCGTTGGACTACCTTTCCAGCCCGCATGGATCGAAGACATCTCTTCCGGAGTCCCGTCTGGTAGGGCCCCCACCCTCGGATTCCCCCAGGACGCTGCCCTCTCCGATAGCGCGCCAGACCGGTAGAGCCGGCGAGAAACCCCAGGAAAGACCCACCTGTGTGGTCTGCCATGGGGCGCACCAGGTAGTCCCCGCTCGCTCGCGGAGCTTCATCGCGGCCGCCTCCGGACAATGTTCCCGCTGCCACACCGAGAGAGGCGAGAGCTTCTTCGACAGGAACTACCACGGCAAGGAAACGCGTCTGGGGCGCAACGATGTCGCTTCGTGCGCCGACTGCCACGGGCCACACCTGGTCCTGCCCGAGAGCGACCCCGGCTCCAAGGTCTACGCCGCCAACCGACTCGAAACCTGCCGGCAATGCCACCGATCCGCCTCCGGGAACTTCGCCGACATCAAGATCCATGTGGCCGGAAGGCCCTTGCCCGACGACCCGAAACTCAAAGCGGTGGCCGGTTTCATGACATTGCTGGTGGTCGTCACCTTCGCGTTCTTCGGAAGCCACACCGCTCTGGCCCTGGGTCACGCATGGAGGGCCAAGAGCGAAGGGAAAGAAAGGGAGACCTCCGATTAGCCGCATACGCGCAAGTGCTTCGGCGCGAGCTCCTGGAGGGCGCAGGAGACGGGATGAGGTCCCGGCCGAGCGCCCCGCACAAGAGACTTCTCCTGAGGCGACCCTTCGGGGGCAGGTGGCGCCCCACGTCAACCAGAAAGTCTTGGTCCGCCGCTTCAGCTTGTGGGCTCGACTGACGCACGGCGTCCTCGCGATCAGCGTGTTCGGACTCGTGTTCACGGGAATGCCGCTCAAGTTCTCCCAGGCATCTTGGGCCTGGCCCCTGATGCGGATGTGGGGAGGACCCCACGAGGCGGGGGTCTTTCACCGCCTTTTCGCGATCATGCTGTTCGGAGCGGGGTTCATGCATCTAACGGGAACCCTCGTGGCCGCGAGGAGAGGAACGCTGGGCCCGCTCTTCGGGCCGGACTCGATAGTGCCCGGCCCGCAGGACTTGCGACACTTGGTCCAGTACCTGAGGTATCTGCTCGGCCGGGACGAGCGCCCCAACTTCGGCAAGTACACGTACTGGGAGAAGTTCGACTACTTCGCCGTCTTCTGGGGCCTCGTGATCATAGGTGCGTCCGGACTGGTCATGTGGTTCCCCGAGGTGGTGGCCCGATACCTGCCCGGCTGGGTCGTGAACGCCGCTCTGGTGATCCACTCAGATGAAGCGCTGCTGGCCGCCGGATTCCTTTTCGCGATCCACTTCTTCAACACTCACCTGCGCCCCGGCGTGTTCCCCCTGGATCCCGTGATCTTCTCCGGAAACGTATCCCTGGAGGAGCTTCGGACCGAGAGGCCGGCCTGGCACAGGCGACTCATGGCAAGCGGGGGCCTGGATCGCGAATCGGTGCCGGGAAAGACCGCCGCCCCCGCGGCGGCGGTGGTCATCGGTCTGATCTTCCTGGCCTTGGGCATCGTGATGCTCGTGCTCATGATGTCCGCGGCGATCCTCGAGGCTTTGGGGTATCTCCGCTCCCTGATCACCTGACAGATCCCTCGCCCGGCGGATCCGCGGGACGAGCGCTAATCTGCCGGGGCTGGTCTGCGTCGAGCCTGGCAACCCAGTCCGGCCTTTGCTCCTCAGCCTCGCCGCGAGGCACGTACCCCGTGAAGATCGAAGGGTCAACGGGGTAGATCCCGGGCCTCAAATGGGCATTGAAGAGATGGAACACGATGAAGATCACGCCGAAAGCAAGCAGGGCCTCGTTCGAATGCACTACCAGCGAGAGGTTGATGCTGACTCCGGGCAGCACCCGGGTTACGACCTCGGGGAACCACATCACCAGGCCCGTGACACCGATGATCGCGGTACCCACGATCATGGACCAGTACTCGAACTTCTCCCAGTAGCTGAACCGGCCAAACCGCGGCAACTCGCCCCGCCCGAGGAACCATCGAAACATCGTACGGACGTCCGCGACATCCCTCCCGGATGGCAGGATCGAGTCCGGGTGTCTCAGCCGCCGCCATGCCCTGCGGAAAGCGCCCCCTTCATCCGCCTCGGCTCCCGTGTGCCCAAACAGGAGAGCCAGGGCCGCTGCGATCTGAGCAAGGAACACGGCTACGAGAGCCGCTCCGGCCACGCGGTGCACCAGGCCGGCCACTGCCGGCCCCCCGATAGCGCGCATTGCCGATATCGCCCACCCGGCACCGCGGTACTTCAGGGGCATCCCGGTCACCACCAGAGTGGTGAAGGTGAGTATCACGACGGCGTGGCTGATCCGGTGAAACAGGTTGAACCGAGCGACCCTGCCTCCCCCGCCCCCTTTGTGCCCGTACAGCCCGGATCTCGCCCCCCTTGTCACGTACAAGATCGAGTGCACTGCCGAGAACAGGAACACCAGGGGTATGAGCAGCAGGTAGGCCGAGTTGGCGAGGAACAACACGATGGGCCGATCGGGCCTCAAGGGGTTCGGGTGGGCGCGGAACTCCGCGAACCGGGGCGGCGCTCCCGAGTGGCAGCGTCTACAGGTGTCCAGGCGATTGGCTGAAGAGAGGGCGGACCGGGGGTCCGTCGACGCGAAGACGCCGTGACCCCGATGGCAATCAGGGCAACCGGCGGAGTCCGCTCGACCCAACGACAGGGATTTCCCGTGATAGGTCATGTTGTAGTACAGCCGCCCGGCGCTCCGGTGGCAGCCGGCGCAAGTTGCCGTGAGACTCAATCTGCCCTTCCCGGAGCGAACGGGCTCTACGGCGTGATTGCCGTGGCAGGCGAGGCATCCCGGCCCATCGGCCGCGGCCCCGTGGACGCTGGACCTCCACTCGGTCGCCGGATCCTGATGACAGCCCTGGCATGACTTCCTGGCCGCCTCGGCCTCCTTGCCTCCCGGAGCCGGGTGGCCCTGAGGCGAGAAGGCAAGATGGCAGGCGCCGCAGCCGAGCTGGGCGTGAGCCGATCCCGCCAGGGCATCGGGTTTGACGTACAACTCGGCCCCCCTGCGCAGGATGGCCGGGTTCGAGTGGCACGTCGGGCACCCCTCCTGGAGCGCGGGCAATGACTGGGCTTGGTGCGGCGGCCCGGAGGAGACTGCTCTCTCCATGCCTCCGGCGGGCCCGGCAAGGGCCCCCGACAGCAATACCCCGCCGGTCGTCCCCAGCAGGCAGACAAACCGAAGGACGCGTGCCCCCCAGCCCGCGTCAGCTATCCTCAAGGCCGATGATTCCCTTCCTGATCGCGTACTTGACCAGTTCGGTTCTGTCGTGCATCCCGAGTTTTCTCATGAGGTTGGCACGATGGGCCTGAACGGTCTTCACGGATAGGTAAAGGAGCTCGGCGATCTCCTTGTTTGTCCTGCCCTCCGCGATCAGCTTGAGGATCTCGCGCTCACGGTCGGAGAGAGTGTCGAAGGAGCCAACCTCCTCACCCCTTTCGACCCTGGACAGGTAGTCGCGAATCAGCAGCTTGGCGACGCTGGGGTACAGGATGGCCTCGCCACGCGCGGCTCCCTTCACCGCCTGAATGACGTCCACGGCCGGGGCCCTCTTGAGCACGTAGCCTACGGCCCCCGCTTGGAGCATCTGGAACACATGCGCCTCGCTGTCGTGGATGGTGAGCGCGAGGACCTTGGCGTCGGGCTGGGCCTGGCGGATCCGCCGAGTCGCTTCAAACCCACTCATGCCCGGCATGCCGATATCCATCACCACCACACTGGGGGAAAGCTCTCGGACCTTCTCCACCGCCTCCTCGCCGGAGGAGGCCTCCGCGACCACCTGTAGCTCGGGGTCGGTCTCGAGCACCATCTTTATCCCCTCGCGCACAACCGCGTGGTCGTCCACGACCAGGACTCTGATCTTGTCTCCCATGTGTCCACTCCCCTGCACCTAGTGTGGTGAGTCCCGCACCTACGGGGCAAGCGCTATCCGGCAGAGAACGGGATCTCCGCCGCCACCTTGGTTCCCTCCCCCGGCCGCGACTCTATCCGAAGCGAGCCTCCCAGCAACTCGGCTCTCTCGCGCATGCCCACCAGGCCCGCGGTCTGCCCGGTTCGGGCTCTGGACATGGCCTCGGGCACATCGAATCCCACCCCGTCGTCCTCCACTTCCACCTTTGCCGTGCGCTCCCCGGCCTCGATGCTGACCCGAACGTGCCTCGCCCGGGAGTGTCGCACCGCGTTGCCCAACGCCTCTTGGGCGATGCGAAAAGCCGTAACCTCTACATGCTCGGGAAGCCTTCGCGCCTGCTCGACGAGGAGTTCCACCGGGACATCCCATACCTCACGAACCTGAGCCACATACCAGCGCAACGCCGCCGCCAGGCCCAACTCGTCGAGGAGCGCGGGTCGCAGGTCGACCATTATCTTGTCCAGGTTGCGGGCGGCCTCCTCGGCCAGCGCCTTCGCGGCCTCGAGCTTCACCCGGAACGGCTCGGGGCAGGCCGGCTGGTTCTGAAGCAGGTCGATGTTCATGATCAGGGCCGAGAGGACCTGGCTGGAGTCGTCGTGTATCTCGCGAGCCACCCTGCGTCTCTCCTCTTCTTGCGCGGCCAGCGTGGTGCGCAGTAACCCTTCCAGGGTTTCCTCTTTCTCCTGCAACCTCTCGAGCAGGTCCGAGTTCTCCACGGCGATGCCCACGACGCCGGCGGCCGAGACCACGAGATCCCTCTCCGCCTGGGCGAGAGGACCCGGCGGATCCCAAACGACCCCCAGAACCGCGAGCACTGTTCCCCGTCTGGTGGCCGGCGCGACCAGCCAGTTGACAGCGGTGTTGACGTCAACCGCGCCCAGGGGCCCCGCTGATGAGTGAACGGCGCCCCCCTCCGCCAACCGCACCGCTTCCGCCGGAGGCACCCGGTCTCCCGACACAGCCCGCGGCTCCGGCTCCCCTTTCCTCCATATGCCCACGCCGCTTGCCCCAAGAGCCGAACCGAGATGGTGAGCGGCCCGACTGAGAACCTCCCCAAGACCCGCTCCGGACGTCACGAGAGACTGGATCTCCTCCAGTCCTTCAAGGTCGGAGCGAAGTTGCTCGACGGTGCCGATCAGATCCGAGGCTTGCCTCTGCAGCCTCATGGCCATTCCGTTGAACGCTCTGGAGACCGCCGCGAGCTCCCTTCCCCTGAACTCCGGCAGCCTCACAGCGAAATCGCCGCCCGCCAAACGCTCCGCCCCGCCTCCGACCATGGCCAGCGGCCGCAGCACGCTCCTGCCCACGGCCCAAAGAGAAATGAGAATCCCGGCGATGAGAGGTACCGCGGCCACGTACAGCAAGT
>JBBAAN010000134.1:0-5640 GCA_041658225.1 Actinomycetota bacterium | reverse complement strand
CCGTGAAGCGAACGGCCGTCACCTCGGAGAACTCGGTCAGGGTGTTGACCAGCGCAGCAATCCCAAGGCTCTCACCGTCGGCGCCCACGTTGGCCGCGAGCACTTCTCGGGAGAAGTCGACCGTGGCCACGCCCTTGTCCAGACGTACCGAGAGAATCCGTGTGGCTGCCGGATAGACGCTTTGCGCACCGGCATCGAGTGGCTTGCCGTGCACGGCTTCCTCGGCAGCGGCCAGCAGCTTGTCGCCGCCAGCCGAAACCTTGTGGTCCTCGGCCACGAGATAGAAGTCCGTGGCGCCCGACTTGACGTAGTAGACGCGAATCGTGCGCTGGCTGCTTGTGGGCGTCGGCGTAGGGCTTGTGATCGTGCCGGTTGCGGAAGGCGTGGCGGTCGTGGGCGAGGCAGACTCCGCGGGATTGGACTTGCCTCGGCACGCCCCCAGAGTGAGCCCGATAGCCAGGACCACCAGCGCCGCAACGAGAACCCGCGCTCTCTTCATCTGCTCACCTCAGCTCTTCTCGGGCACCCGGCGATCCGGGCTTGCCCTCCAACGCCATCCGCCCCAGCGCTTGCGAGCGGGCCTCCCATCCGCAAGGCCGCTCGTCCTCAGTCTGCCAGATCACGAACCGGCAAGCAGGAGCTCCGGCCGGAATCGTTGCCTCGACCCGGATGTCGAAGCCCCTAGCGCCTAGCAGATCGCGAGCCGCCTCCAGCATTCCCTCCACCAGATAGCGTTGGATGCGACAGTCGAAGGCCCCATACTCGGCTTGATGCGGGCAGTAGACGATATCGAAGCCGACCCTATCTTCCTCCGCCCACGCCTCCTCGACGCTGGCGTAGGCGACCTCGTTGATCCAGGAAGCGAACAGCGAGACCAACTGCGCCTGTGACAGACCAGCGGGGATCTCCGCTCCCTCGAACATCTCACGGCCGACCCGGCGGCCGACCGAGCGCAGGGCTTCCACGGCGATAGCCTGTCCCTCGGCGCCAAAACTCCGCTCCACGGCCTTGACCAGCTCCAGGACGCCCACCGCCATCATCTGGCCCCACACGAAGGTGGCGGCGGGATCGTAGCCTTCGGTCGCAAGCGCCGAAGAGCGAAAGCCGGCGACGGCTTCCTCGAATGGCCAGCGAAGCGGCAAACGTTGCCGGCGCTCCCCCACCTTGCTCATTTCCCCTCCTTGCGCGTGCGCACGCGTTGGGCCCGGGCCATCTCGCGTTCGGCATCCTTCTTGGCGAGATCCTGCCGCCGGTCGTAGAGGCGCTTGGCTTTCGCCAACCCCAACTCGACCTTCACCAGATGCCCCTTGAAGTACATCTTCAAAGGAATCAGGGTCATGCCCTTCTCTTTCGTCTGGCCGACCAGCCGCGCGATCTGCGCTCGATGCAGTAGCAGCTTGCGCGGGCGAGTGGGTACGTGGTTCGCATATCCCCCGTGGGAATAGGGCGGGATGTGGGCGTTGAAGAGGTAGACCTCGCGGTCCTTCACCTGGGCGAAGGCGTCTTGAAGCGAGGCGCGCCCCTCACGAAGGCTCTTGATCTCGGAACCCTGTAGGGCAATGCCCGTCTCGAGGGACTCCTCGATCAGGTACTCGTGGCGCGCCCGACGGTTGGTCGCGATAGCCGGATCGGCGTGGGGCTTCTTGGTGGCCATGCGGCCATGTTAGACGACGTGGGCGGCCATCGCATGACCGCCCACGTCTACCTCTCGTCCGCCGAGCCCGATGCCCAAGCCATGGGGCGAAGTCCGGGTCCCGCGTGTCTGCCTACCCGCCCCGGACACTACCTGCCACGGGAGAGATCTATCCGGTCACACCGTCTATGCTGCCCGGCGCGCACCCTTCCACCGAAGTCCGCAAGCACCCAGGGCAAGCAATCCGATAGCCACGGCCGCACCCGCTCCGCCGGTGGCCGGAAGACTCCGGGTCTCCTTGGCGCCGGCCGCCTTCGGCCCCGGGGACAGACCGCAGAGGTCCTTGGTCTCCAGGTTCCCCGTGGTCACCGTGACACCCGAGGGGAATTCGTCGGAGTCGTAGAAGAGCGTGTCCGCGGTGGTCCCGATGAAGGTCTGTCCGATGGACAGGCCGAGGCGGTGACCGGCGGGGACGGTATAGGCCCCGGCGATCAGCAACTTCCCCTTCGTCTGCGCCGGCGCGGCGGTGCCGGCCTGCACGCCCACATCACCCGGCACCGTGGCGATCACCTTTGCGGAACCGTCGGGCGCCACATCCAACAGCGACCCGGAGAGCCCGCCCATTTCGGCCTCCTGCGGGGCTTGGACCCAGACCTCGACCACTCCCCCGTGACCCACGACAAGTGGGGCCGTGAGAGGGTCTGAATAGAACCTCGGCTCGGGACCCGGCACCTCGGTGTTGATCACGCCAAACGTGCCAGCGAGATTGCGGGCCGGCTTGCGGTTGGCGAGCTTGCCGTCGGGTACCGGGCCCACGTAGGTGTAGGCCGGGTTCAGCGGATAGGGAGCGATCCCGGAAGTGTCATCCTGCAGCCTGAGTGACAACTGCCCCTTGGCAACGAACACCTTCGCCGGAACGCATGAGACCTTCGGGGCATCGAAGATCGCCGCCACGATCGCGATCGTGCTCTTGGGCAGGTCGTCGGTCACCGGCAGCCCCGAGGCCGGAACGGCGGGAGAGTCGTCGGAGGAGATGACTACCTTCCAGTCACCCCAACCGAGATTGTCGTAGGGGACCCCAGCCGCGGTCAGGTCGATGTCCAGCACCGCCGTGCCCGACATGATGTTGGGCATCATGGCGTTGGTGGCCCCGACCGTCTGGCCCTTGGAGTCGGTGACGGTGATGTCCCAGATGACCGCGTTCGCCTCGACCGTTGAGGGCCCATTGGAGACGACCTTCATCCGCGCAGTGCCCTGCGGGACCTTGACCGTGTGCTCGACAGATCCGGGTCCCAACCAGGCCTCAGCATTCCAGGCCCAAGCTCGCTTGGGGTGGGTGATCCACTCCAACGTCTCCCCGTCACGGGCGGCGTGCTTGTCGGAGAGCATCTGATCGACACCCCCAGCCGACAGGCCCTTGGCCGCGGCGCTCTTCAAGCTCAGAGCAAGCTCCACCGCGGCCGAGGCGTCCGTGTAGCCGTAGCCCTGCTTCCAGAATGGGACGCCCTTGATCGGGGCGGCCGTCGCCTCCAGTACCTTGCGTACCTGGTAGGGATTCAGGGATGGGTTGGCCTGGAGGATGAGCGCGACCACGCCCGCCGTTTCCGGCGTGGCCATGGATGTGCCAGACATCGTTGTGTAGTAAGGGATCTGCTCGGGCGGCAGACTGATGTCGTCCGGGGCCCCCAGCAGTGGAAGCATCGTGTTGTTCGCGCGCGTGGAGATCACGCCCACCCCGGTGGAAGTCACGGCCGGGTGGTAGAGCCCCATGTTCAGCGGGCTGCGGGTCTCCCCGGAGACATCCGCGCCATCGAAGGCGAAACCCACCGTGTCGGCCTCGAAGCCACCCGAGGTGAAGTCGGCGATGCCCCCTTCCTTCGTTCCCGCGGCGACGGGGATGACCCACGGTGCGGCGGCGTAGGGATTCATGGTCAGCTCGTCATAGGAGTTGCCCATGGCGAAAACCACGGCCAGGCCCGCATCGGCGGCGGCTTTGGTGGCGACGTTGACGGGGTTCTGCGGGTCGAACGGCTCGAAGTCGGTGCCCCAGGAATTGCTGACGACCTTGATGTCCCACTTCTGGCGGTTGGCAAGGACATAGTCGAAGCCCTCGACCGCGGTGAAGACAAAAAGGGCGTCCCCCGACCCGACACCGACGAGGCTGGCCTCAGGCGCCATGCCCTTGTAGGCGCCCCCGGACTGGGTTCCGCGCGCGGCCACATCTCCAGCGCAGTGGGTGCCGTGTCCGGACGAGGTGTCGGAGTTGGGCCCGACGTCGACCGGGACGGCCGGCAGGGGCGCTCCTATCCCTACGAGCTTGACGTTTCCCTTCATGGCGGGGGCCAGGTCGGGGTGAGTGAAGTCGACACCCGTGTCCAGGACCGCAACCGTGACACCCTTGCCGGTGACCTTCAGGTCGTTCCAGGCTCGGGCGGTGTTCATAACCTTGGCCGAACCATCCAAGTAGTAGTCCAGCTGGCGGTCGAGGTAGATGCCCTCCACCTCGGGGATTCGCCGCAGCAAGTCCAGCCTGCCCGCAGGAAGCCGCACGGCGGCGACGGGAACGTGCTGAAATGCCCACGACCAGGTGCCCAATGAAGCGAGCTGGCCCTTCAGCTTGGACCCGGCTATCCCTTTGAGGGAGAGCACGAGATCGACGGTCCCGCTCTGCTTCGCGGCTTTTTCCACCGCCGCCGACACTCGGCCCTCGACCTTCGCCAGTGGCTGGGCTACTGCTGGCCCCGCAGCGGGAATCACCATCCAGCTCAGCCCCACGGCCGTGAGGGCCATCGCTGCCAGGAACCTGCGCATCTTGCCTCCCATTGACGTCCTCGATCTCGTTGTTCTTGCCCGCGACAGAGCAGATCTCGCGGCACGCACGGTAGATGATTATGGTCCGCTTCACCCTGTCGAAGCGAACCGAGGGACACCTTGCACCCTACGACCCCCGACGAGTGCCCAGAGGTCGCTTGACAGATGGGCAGGCCGAGAACGTAGTCGGGCGCGCCGCTTGCTCCAGCTAGTGACGGCGGGTGGCCGGGGGAATAGTCCTCTTGCGCGGCCGGGCGGGCGTGGTCTTCACCGAAGTGCCCGGCGCCCACTCACCTTCGTCTTTCGGTTTGGCGATGCCGGCCTCGTCGTCACTCCTCACCGGCACTGCGATGCGGGCCTGCTGCTCAACGGCGGGCGCGACGACTTCGGCCATCCGCACGAGCGAGCGCTCGATCTCCTCGACCCGGTCGTCCTCGGCGCGAATCTGATCCGCCATCAGTAAGGCGCCGCCGACCACCGCGAGGATCAGAGTTGCCAGCCCGGCGCTTGCCAGGTAGGGAACCTGGTGGGCAACGGACGGCTCCGTGCTGATCTTGAGGTAGCCAACGATCGCCGCGACGACCGCACCCAGAAGCAGGGCTGCGCCGGTCATGAGCCGCCAGCGCCGGATGGACTTTGGCATCGCATCCTCCTGAACACGAGGGGACCAACGAGAGACCTGGGCTGGGAACATGCCGTAGGAGGCTTCCCCGACCGCCATCACGCCATGCCGGCGCCTGCGATGCGGGCGGGCGAAGCTCAAGGCGGCCGGCAGCGCGATCGCCGCAGCCAGCATGCCGGCACCGACCAAACCGTACGCCGCCGGGATCGACTGAGCCAGCGTGATCTGAGATGAAGAAACGGTTGGGCCCGCAGGCGCCGCTGGCTTTGAGGGCTGTGGGCTCGGGCTCGGGGGCACGGGAACTTCGAAATGTGGGGTACTCGGCACGAACGGCGCGGGCTGCACATAGGGCGGAATGAAGGGCGCGGGTGCCGGCTCCGGCGCCGGCGTCTCAGTCTCGGACGGTGAAGGCGATTCGGGAGGTTCGGTCGGGGTCGGCGTGGGAGAGGCCGTGGTACCCGGCAGCGGAGGCAAGGGCAGCGTTGGAGGCGGCGGCACTTGTGCTTGGACGACCGGTGGGCGCACGAGCCAGGCGCTCATGAGCCCCACGCAGCCGGCGGTCACGACCGCCAGG
>JBBAAN010000133.1:0-5673 GCA_041658225.1 Actinomycetota bacterium | reverse complement strand
CCTTGAGCACTGGCGTACTCCTTCCTGCCGGTGTTCGAGCACCGGCCTCCGACATCGCTTTCAGTCGAAGGAAGGGTACGCCGCGTCTTTGTTCAAACCACGCATCCACAACTTCCGGTTATATCTCCGGTGTAATCACGCCGCACCACTGTCTACCAGCGCTTTCAGAACCGCGATCCCCTGAGTCATTTCTTTCGCCCAGTTGGGTACGCCGTCGCGCGGTGACGGATCGCGCGCACGACGACTTGCTGCCTCCGTTTCGTGCCCTCGATCGTGTAGAGAACGCGGTAATTCCCGATGCGACACGACCAAAGTCCGCGCAGCCTTCCTCTCAGCGGCTTACCTGCGCTCTGCGGCGAGGCTTCTATCTCCGTCAGGGTCTCGATGACGGCTTCCTGGATCAAGCGCGGAAGGGCCAAGAGATCCTGCTTCGCCCGACGGGTAAGTACGAGATCAGCCAAGTCCGAGCTCGCGCCTGATCTCACCGAGCGACTGCACGCGTCCCGCTTTCACATCTTGCTCGCTCTCGCGCAAGGCTGCGAGCAAGTTTTCGTCGTGAAGAACCTCGAGGGTCTCCTCAACCGCGTCATACTCTGCGGACGGCATGAGCACCGCAACGGGGAGCCCCTTCCGGGTGATGACTACATGTTCGTGACGCGACTCGAGCTCATCCATGAGTTCGCTCAAGTGGGCTCGCGCTTCGCTAAGGGGGACAGTTTTCGCCATGACCGTAGTGTACAGAATTCTGCACAACACGTCCAGGGCCTCGACGTGAAATCATCGCAGGATCTGTCGATGTTCAGGTTGTGAGCGATCACGAAAAGTGTTGGCGATCACCAAAAGTGCACCGAGCTGAAGGCACTCCCTGGAAGAGCTGAATCCATCACGACCCTCCGCTGACCTGCAGAAATGCGCATCGACGGTCTCCGTGGAGGAGTCAAGGTACTATACAGATCTGTACTCCGGTTCAGGAGTTATCGCCATCCTCTCTGCGCTGAAGGGACCTTCGTTGTCCTACCTACGCAAGGCCTTTGGCAAAGAGCCTCGACCTGTGTTGCTTTGCCCGGGGCCCGTCCTCGTTTCCAGGCAAGGTGCAGTGCGACGCAAACGGGATCGTTGCCCGGATAGGGAACGAGCTGCCGGTTTCGGGCGCCGCCGGTGAATCGATAGGCGTCGAGAGGATCGACGAACGGTCGAACGCAGCGCTCTTCGCAGCGCTCGAGCAGATGATGGAGCAAGTCGCCAATCATCAGCTCTACTACGAAGTTGCCTATGACGCGATCATTCAGGCTGGCGAGCCCTTCAAGACTCTCAGCATTACGGGGCTGCGCTGGGTGGAGATCGACACCCTGAGTGACTACCGACTTGCTCAGGAGTACTTTGGCCATCCTGCGGCCTCACCCTGAGGTTCCCGGGCGATGAGCAACTGCTGCTGCTGCTGCTGCGCTAAGTGCTGTACGGGGCAGCCTTCTCTATCCGGCCTTTCGCTTTGCGGCCGTGGCGCGGCCAGAATGCTTTGCCGTCGATCCGGACGCCCGCGACGAGCTCACCACCTGGAACGCCCGCCTCGAAGAACCCGGCCTTTGAAGTGCCACCGCAAGGTCAAACCCCGTTGCCTCAGCGATCCGCAACAGACTGCTCACGCTCGGAAGCTGCGCACCGGATTCCCAGCGGGCGATCATCGGTTGCGAGGTGCCGATCCTCTTCGCCAGCTGCGCCTGGCTCAGTTCAGCGTCCGCGCGGGCCTTCAGGACCAGGTACCCGAACCCCATCTCGCGTCGCGCGGCTTCGTATCCGCGCTTAGCCTCACCTTTGAGCGGCCGCTTCTTCTTGTAGTCGCTCCACGTTGTCATTCTCTATCCGTCCTTCCTGAGTCGCCCGATCCAGTCGTTCATGTATCGCCTGGCCCTGTCGATCTCACGTGGATGGGTGCGCGCACCCTTCTTGCGGAAGCTTGTGAGCAAGACGAACCGACGCAAAGGATCTGCGAAGTACGTGATCCTCCACGGTCCGGGTCTGAGCTCACGCACCTTGCCCCCGAGTTGCTTCGAGTACGGCTCGGACAGGTGAACGCCGAACTCCTCGAGCAAATCGATTGCGTGTCTCACTTTCCCGTATTCGCTCGGGTCGCTCTCCTCGAGGTGGTCGAGCCATTCCCGAACTGGTTCCCGGCCGCTCGCGTCGCGGTAGAAAAGCACTACCCATCCCATATCAAAATAAGTATTACACCGGGGTAACAAGGCCGTCAAGACGACACCCACCTCGAGCCGCGCGTCGAGGTTCGTGAACCCCGCAGGGACGAGTGATGAGCCTGTCGGGCCGAGATCGGACCGACGGTGGAGCCTTGGTCGGTTCAGGCCGGACGCACAGCTCTCGAGCGCAACGAATGGTAGTCAGCCAGGGAGACGTTGCCTGGGCCTCGCTCCCTGATCCAGCCGGATCTGGTCCTGGATTCCGTCCGCCTGTGGTCGTCGTGCAAGGTGATGCGCTCAATGCCAGCCACTTGGCGACGGTCGTGGTCGTTCCCCTGACGAGCAACTTACGTTGGGGAGTCGCCCCAGGCAACGTTTCCCTCACTCGTCGACAGACCGGTTTGCCGAAGGATTCGGTCGCCAACGTTTCTCAGATCGTCTCTGTCGATCGCGGGGTCTTGTCGGACAGAGTTGGACGGGTATCGAAGGCTCAACTCGCTCTCATCCTCAACGGTGTCGATGTTGTCCTTGGTCGATAGCCTCGTCCCCTCGACCACGCTGATCGAACCGCCTACGATGATGTGGGGTTCGCGCATCGGTCTTTCAAGACCACCTGAGGGTTCTTGCTGGGTGCTCTCCTCCGGCAGCCCCTTCGCCTGATCCTCTCCACCACGACCGAATTGATGTTCACGCGCGCGAAGTAATTCACGCGATCCGTGGCGATCCCCGGAAGGGGTCATGCCGACGCGTGTCCACCGGGTGTAGAGCCGCTGGTGCCTGCGCCGGGCCGGTCAACGTTCGTCACGGAGGCACCGAAGGAAGCCGCTTGCAGGTTGGCCGCGCGCCATGGTCGATCGGTCCGCGGAAACGGGCGAATGAGAATAGGAGGATAATCCGGACAGGTCTCGAATTAACAGAATCAGGCGACGGGAGAGGAGTGCCAGTGCGCGCATACGGGGGCTTTTGTACGTTGGTGACGCCATGATGCGGCGGCAGGTCTGGACCACCGTTCTTCTGGTTGCAGTGTTCGCGGCGTCGGTGGGCGCCGTTCCCGGGGCAGGCCTGGCCGACGGAGCGGCCGTCGCCAAGACGGCGTGTGACGTGCCGGCTGGTGAGCCTGAATCCGGGACCCCGGAGTTCATTGCGCGGGACACCCAGAACGCCCTGTGCGCGGGGCAGAGGGTTTACGTGGATCAGATCATGAACCCCGCTTACCACGGCAAGAACGGCCCTGAGACCGCGCCGAACTATCTGCGGGTGATGTTCGAGCAGATCAACAACGCCCCCAGCACCTCTTTCCCGATGTGGGAGTTCGTCCCCGGGGCGAACGTGGCCGATCCCTTCCGGCAGCCGGCCGAGTGGCAGGACGCCGGCCGGGGCTTCTACGAGCCCCTCTACCTGACGGCCTGTACGGGGGCGAGGCTCACTGCCACGCTCTGGATCCCGAGGACGCCCAAGCCCGCCGCGGGGTACCCGGGGATCGTGATCAGCACTGGAGCGGTCTGGGCTTTCCAGGAGATGTACTTCTGGGCCGCGCAGGGTCTGGCCGAGGCCGGCTACATGGTCCTCACGTACGACGTCCAAGGCCAGGGGCGCTCCGAGCAGGACGCGAACGCCGCCTACGCAATGCCCGGCGCCGCTTGCGACGACAGCGTGTTCATGCAGGGCATGCGAGACGGGCTCCGGTGGCTTCGCTCGAATTCCGCCAACCCCTACCGCGCCGCAGACCAGAACCGTCGCCCGGGGACCTCCAACTTCAACCCTTACGGGTATGACTTGGACCTCACCCGGATCGGCATCGCCGGGCATTCGGCCGGCGCCGGTGCGGTTTCCCAGGTCGGTCAAGAGGATCCGGACGTCAGGGCGATCGTGGCATGGGATTGCCTTTCTCCACAGTCCGAGGAGAACGCGTCGCGGATTCACACCCCCGCACTCGGCATCTGCTCGGAGTACGGCTTCGGAAACACGGTCGACCCGATGAGGCAAACCGTTGTATCCCCCAAGACCGAGGCCCCGCCGAAGGAATACAGGGATGCCGCCTTCAATCAGATCGTCGCCTTCGATCAGACCGCGACGAGCAAGGTCGACACCATGCTCGTGTTTCCCCGAGCCAGCACTCACTTGGAGTACGACTACATACCCTTCGCCTTCCCCGCCAGCCGCTACGGCGAGCGAGTGGCCATGTACTACACGCTGGCGTGGTTCGACCGCTACGTAAGACAAGACGCCACTGCGACCGACCGGCTGATCGCCACGCGCTTTGACGGTTCTGCGGACGAGAGCTCGATCGGTGCTGGGACCTACGACCCGGCGACCAACAGCAACGTTCCTTACAAGATCGCCGGTGACTGCACCTCCAACCGGCTGTCCTTCTACTACAACTCGCGCTTCCACCTAGAGGGCGGAGCCCTCGCCAACGACGACATGCAACACATGGAGCCGAACACCGATCCCGCGACCTACTGCGGGGCCGTCCCGGCAGGGATGATCTCGCCGCTCTGACGGCCGGGTTCGGTGCTCGAAAGTAGGAGGATCTTCTGATGCGATCGGTTCGGATGGTGTGGCTGGTGGCGCTGGGCATCGGGGCCGCGTCCCTGGGAGCGCCGGCGATCGGGAGCGCCGAGGATGGCGGCGGTGGTGGGTTGAGTCCCACGATTTGCGAAGACGCCGCGCCCGATGCAGAGCCGGGAACCGCGGAATGGGAGGCGCGGGACGCGGCCAACATGTTCTGCGCGGTTCAGCGTCATCTCGACCAGGCCATGCATCCGGCGGGACCGGCGCCGCTCTCCACTTCGATCCAGGGACTGGCGCCGATGCCGCTTGCCGACGCCTACCGCGAACCCTTCCGTCACAACGGCGAGCGATTCCGCTTTGACGAAGCAACGATCACCAACCGTGACGGCGCCGGACTCCCGGCCGAGGTCTACCGGCCGTGCGCGCCGGGAACCTGCACCGACATGCCCGACGCCCTGGAGACCTTTGAGCCTCCATACCCCGCTGTCGTGGTTCTGCACGGAGGTGGGAGTAGGAAGGAACTCCATTGGTGGTCGTCTCAGACCCTCGCCGAGGCCGGCTACATGGTGGTCACCTTCGACGGAGCCGCCAACAACCGCCCGAATGCGGAGGACGTTCTCGACTGGTTGATGGCCAGGCCGGACAGCCCGACTGCCGCAGGGGAGTTCAATCCGTTCTGGGATCAACTCGATCGCGAGCGGATCGGCCTTGCCGGACACTCACAGGGGGGTCAGACGGCGAGCGTCCTCGGCCAGGATGACCCCCGTGTCTCCGCCATCGTGTCGTGGGATCGAGGGAGTGGGTTGGAGTTGCCCGCAGATCTTCACACCCCGACGCTGTGAGATATAACCGGAAGTTGTGGATGCGTGGTTTGAACAAAGACGCGGCGTACCCTTCCTTCGACTGAAAGCGATGTCGGAGGCCGGTGCTCGAACACCGGCAGGAAGGAGTACGCCAGTGCTCAAGG
>JBBAAN010000132.1:0-5699 GCA_041658225.1 Actinomycetota bacterium | reverse complement strand
TTCCCTGGTGGAGGCGTATTCCTTGGCGCTCCGATAGGTGCGCTCGACCCTCGCGACCTCCTCCAAGGCCACCACCAACCGCTCCCATGCGGAGTTGGCCTCCAGGTAGTCGTGGCCGCGCCCGACCTCCCCGAGAAGGCAGGCGTCGGGAACGCGGCAGTCCCGGAAGGATAGTTCGGCGGTCTGGGCCGTCCTGCAGCCGAGCGTCCTGACCTTGCGCGCCGAGAACCCTGGAGTATCGGCATCCACCACGAAGAGGCTCAACCCCGCCCGTCCAGGCGCGGCCTCGGTCTTCGCGACTACCACCGCGGCATCGCACCAGGCCCCGTTGGTGACGAGGGCCTTGGTCCCGTTCAGGGTCCAACCATCCGCTTGCCTTGCGGCGCGGGTCTCGATGGTCCCTACCTCAGGACCTGTGGCCGGCTCGTCCACCGCCAGAGCCCCCACAAGCTTTCCGTCGACGGCGGGAACGAGCCAGCGCCGGCGCTGCTCCTCGCTGCCGTACGAGTAGACGTAGAGGCAGAAGAGGTCCTTGTGGGCTTGGACGGAGGCCGCCAGCCCGCCGGAGCCGCAGCCGGCAAGCTCCTCCGTGAAGACGGCGTCGGCCAGCCAACCCTTGGCCTCCCGGCCATCCTCGGCGGCCCCCCCGTACTTCTCCGGATACTTCAGGCCCAGGAACCCGAGCTCCCCGGCCCTTGCGATGACCTCCCGGGGGAAGGCCTCAGCCTCCTCCCACTCCTCGGCATGGCCGGCCAGCTCTTTGTCGACGAAGGCCCGCACGGCTCTCCTGAACTCCTCCTCTTCTCCCCCGAAGAGCTCATAGGCTAGTTCGGGCTGCATCAGGAGCCCTCCATTCTGCCGATGACGTCTCGCATGATCTCGTCCGTGCCGCCGCCTATCCGGCCCATGCGCGAGTCGCGCCACGCCCTTTCGATGGGCAACTCCATGGAGTAGCCGCCAGCCCCGAAAACCTGCAAGCACGTGTCGGCCATCTCGAACGATAGCCTGGCAGTGGACAGCTTGGTCATGGAGATCTCTTTCACCGGGTACTGCCCTTGGCTCACCAACCACGCGGCCCAGTAGACCAACTGCCGGGCGGCCTCTATGCGCGCCGCAAGGTCGGCCAGCCGGTGCGCGATCGCCTGGCGCTTGATGAGCGGAACTCCTGACGCCGTCTTCTCCCTCGCGTAGCGGATGGTCTTCTCCAGTAGAAACCGGGCCCCGGCCACCATGCCGGCCGACCCCGCGAGCCTCTCTCCCTGGAGCTCCCACATGATGTGGTAGAAGCCCTTCCCTTCCTCACCCAGGACCTTGGTGGAGGGAACCCTGACCTCGTCCAGCACGAGCTCAGCCGTGTCCGAGGCCCTTATCCCCACTTTGTCAAGGGCTCTAGCCACCGCGAAGCCCGGCAGTCCTTTGTCCACGAGAAAGACGTTGAAACCCCCGTCGGTCTTGGCCAGCAGAGTGCAGAAATGGGCCCTGACCCCATTGGTGATGAAGGTTTTCCGGCCCGTGATCACCCAGTCGGAGCCGTCCCTGCGGGCGTAGGTGGAGATCCTTTGGACGTCCGAGCCCGCACCCGGCTCGGTGATGCCCAGACACGCGATCTTCTCCCCCCTTATCGCGGGCGCCAGGTACTCGAGCTTCTGCTCCTCGGTTCCGAACTTGTTGATCGGAGGGGTGGCCATGTCCGTGTGAGCCTCCACGGCCAGGGCCACCGAGCCCGACTCGCACCTTGCGAGCTCTTCCGCAAGGACGATGGAGCAGAGGTAGTCGCGCCCCTGCCCTCCGTACTGGGGCGGGTAGCATAGCCCCAGAAAGCCCGCTTCCCCCATGCGTGTGAAAACCGAGTCCGGGAAGTGGTGGGCTTCTTCCCACTCCTGCGCGTAGGGGGCGAGTTCGCTCTCCGCGAAGGAGCGCAGGGAAAGCCTCAGCGCCTCGTGCTCGGGGGTGAAGAACGTCGTACTCAATTCGGCCACCCTTCGTTGTCGTCCTGGGGGCCAGCCGCCGCCGGCGTCCGATGGGAATCGTGCACAACACGCGCCTCCCCGCGATTCCCATTCTTGCGCCGGTCCCCTGGAGCCCCCCTCTGTGTGACCTAACATGGCCGGGCCCGAGGATTGCCGACCATCCGCGCTACGCCTACCGGCGGGCGAGCCGCCTTCGATCGAAGAACACCCTACGCGGCCTCGACCGGGCAGGCAACCGGTCGGGCGAGTCCAGTGGTTGACGTCCTCTCGAGTAGTGGACAGCGACCGCGTTGACGTTGATCTTGAAGCCGGCGCCGGCCGGAGCGCTTGCCGAGCCGACCAACCCACCGATAGAATCCGCGCCGACAAAGCACTCTGGAGTTTGGCCGTCCGCTGGGGCCGTGTCTCCTTTCCAGGCCCGGTGGACCGGAACGGCGAGTTCCCTCGAGAACGAGGGAACGGTTGCCGGGGGGAGGCGATGCGGATGCCGAGGCGAGTGGCCATCGTCGGCGTTGGGCAGACCACGCACGACGAGGCCCAAGGCTTGGTCTATCACGAGCTGGACTACCAGGCCGCCAAGCGGGCCCTGGCGAGCGTGGGGGCCGACAACGGCAACATCGACACGGTCATCACTTCCGGGTGGGACGTTGTCGACGGCCGAACCATCTCCGACATGCACACCTGCATGGCGGCCGGTGGCTACCTCAAGGAGTGCAGTCACGTCGGCGAGGATGGCATCATGGCCCTCGTCTACGCCTACCTGCGGCTGGTCTCGGGCCTATTCGACACGGCCATCATCACGGGCCACGGTCACCTGGAGTCCGACTTCGAGGCGGTCAGCCAGGTCGTCTACGACCCACTGATCCACCGCCCCGTTGGGGCCAGCTACACCGTGTCGATGGGCATGCAAGCGAATGCCTACATGCACAAGCACGGCGTGACTGAAGAGCAAGCGGCTGAAGTCGTAGCGAAGAACCGGACCAACGGCGCCAACAACCCCATGGCGCACCTCCGCGCCGGCGTGACAGTTGGGGATGTGCTGACAGGAGACATGGTCTGCTACCCGCTGAGAGCCCTCGACCTGCCGCCCAGATCGGTGGGAGGGGTGGCGCTGGTCCTGGCCACCGAGGAGGCCGTGAGGCGCCTGACCGACAAACCGGTCTGGATCCGCGGGCTCGGCTGGGCGATCGAGGGCTACGAACTCGGGGATAAGGACCTGGCCAGGATCAGCTCCCTGGACGCCGCGGCCAAGATGGCCTACCGGGCCGCCGGCATCGGCGAACCCTCCAAGGAGCTGGACGTAGCTGAGATCCACGAGGCCACATCTTTTCATGAGCTGATGGCCTACGAGGCTCTGGGCTTCTGCGCCGAAGGCGAAGGCGCGAAGCTGCTAGCGCAAGGTGTCACGGCCCCGGGCGGCACGCTGCCGGTGAACGCCTCGGGCGGCGCGCTTTCCACGAACCCCTACGGGGCGACGGGGCTGCTTCGGGTGGCCGAGGCCGTGCTGCAACTTCGGGGAGAGGCGCAGGGACACCAGGTCGACGGAGCGAAGCTCGCTCTCGCCCACGGCCTCAGCGCTCCGGGGGGAGCCGCAGCCCCGACCAACGCGGTGGCCATTCTGGAGCGCTCGAGGGGAGGTGGGGCGCTGTGAGAAAAGTCGCGATAGCGTCTGTCGGTCTGACGCGTTGCACGAGTCATCGGTGGGACGTGACCTACCCGGAGCTCATTCGTGAGGCGGTAGACGCGGCCCTCACCAAGGTGGATCTCAAACCGGCAGACATCGACGCCGTGGTGTACGGGACGATGGACCCCTTCGACGGGGTGTTTGCCTCCGAGCGGTGGAACGTCGATGCGTGCGCGGCCGCCGGCTTCCACAACAAGCCCTTCATGAAGATCACGACCGGCGGGACCACCGGGGGCTCGGTGGGCCTCGGCGGTTACTACCATGTGGCATCGGGAGCCTTCGACACCGTCCTAGTCGTCGCATGCCAGCGGGTCGGAGAGAGCCTCGAGGCGCAGACGGTGCTGAACACCGCCGTCGACCCGATCTACGAGCGCTGGATCGGAGGCGGGGCCATCTCGGTTGCGGCCAACCAGGCAGTTCACCACTTCCACCACTACGGCACGACGGAGGAAGACCTGGCCACGGTGGCCGCCAAGAACTACTCGAACGCGGTGCTCAACCCCTACGCTCACCTTCGCACGAAGCTGACCGTGGAACAGGCACTGGCCACGCCGATGATCTCGTGGCCGCTGCACCTGAGCGACTGCTGCCCGAGCTCCGACGGCGCGTGCGCCGTGATCTTCGCCTCCGAGGAGAAGGCTCGGAGCCTTGCCCCCAAGCCGGCCTGGATACACGGGGCCAGCCAGATAACCGACAACTACTACCTGGGCGACCGCCCCTGGTTCCACGACTGGGACAGCCTTGCGCTACTCGGTCGTCGCGTGTTCCGCGAGGCGCGGATCCACGACCCGCTCAAGGAGATCGACGTAGCCGAGCTCTACACGCCCTTCACGGTCCAAGAGCTGATAGAGCTGGAAGCCTTGGGCTTCTGCGAGAAGGGTAAGGCAGCCGAGTTCGTCCGCAGCGGGGCGACGGCCCTCGGTGGGAAGTTGCCCGTCTGCCCATCGGGCGGGGTGCACACCACCAACCCCATCGGCGCAACCGGTCTGATCCGCATAGGGGAGGCCGCCCTCCAGGTCATGGGTGAGGCGGGAGACCACCAAGTCCCCAACGTCAGGCGCGCCCTGGCGCACGCGTGGGGGGCCGTGATCGGTTTCCACACCCTCATGGTCCTCGGAGCCGACACACCATAGACGCTGGAGGTAGATGCCATGGCTGAAGCTCTAAAGAAAGAGGATGTCCTGATCCTCAACACCTCCTGGAACCTGCCGTTCCGGCACACGGCGGGGGCCTTCGGCACTCGCTTCTTCAAGGAGATCCAAAATAAGAAGATCTTCGGCGTGCGTTGCCCCCAATGTCGGCGGGTGCTGATGCCGCCCCGCCCCTTCTGTGAGCACTGCTACGTCACGTGCGACGAATGGGTCGAAGTCGGAGCCCAGGGAACCTTGGAGGGGTTCACGATCTGCTACGTCCCCTTCCTCGGCCTGCCAACCCCGCCCGTGGCGATGATCCTCGTCAAGCTCGACGGAACGGACAGCTGCCTCCAGCACATCCTGAGGGAAGTCGATCTTTCGGACCCGGCCAAGGCACGCGAGTCGGTCAAGATCGGCATGCGCGTGGAGGCGGTCTGGAAAGAGGAGCGGACCGGCAGCATCGGCGACATCTCGCACTTCCGGCCGGTCTAGCAGTTTCCCTACCGGTCGCGAAGCTCCCTGCGCAGGATCTTGCCGACCCCCGACTTCGGAAGCTCGTCGTAGAACTGCACGATGCGGGGGGCCTTGTAGGCGGCCAGGTTCTCACGGCAGAAGCCGATGATCTCCTCCTCGGTCACCTTGCCCCTGTGCTCGGGCTTCAGCACGATGCAGGCTTTCACGGTCTCCCCCCGGTACGGATCGGGAACACCCAGCGCCGCGGCCTCCAGGACCGCCGGGTGCTGGTGCAGCACCTCCTCGATCTCGCGCGGGTAGATGTTGTAGCCGCTGGCGATGATCAGATCCTTCTTGCGGTCGACCACGAAGAAGTAGCCGTCCTCGTCCATCCGGCAGATGTCCCCGGTCAGAAGCCACCCATCCACGATCGTGGAGGCCGTTTCCTCCGGGCGGTTC
>JBBAAN010000131.1:0-5769 GCA_041658225.1 Actinomycetota bacterium | reverse complement strand
GTCTTGCCCGTCTGGAAGTCGATGGCCGTCAGGTACCAGACGTCGGCGCCGTCGTCCTGCGGGTCCTTGGTGTAGGTATAGACGAGGCCGTTCGCGAGCGAGAGTTTGGGCACCACGCTTGGTGCGCGCTCGGCGCTCTTCCACACGGTGTGGCAACCCTTGCCGTCCGGGTTGATGTCGACTCGCTCCAGACCCGGCGAGGTGACCCCCCCGTTCATCGTCGCCACGGGCCCGCTGTAGCCGTAGTTGTTCTCCACGATCATGGCGTTGCCGGCGGCGATGAGCGACTGGTCGGTGTCGCTGGCCCCTTTCTGGAACACCGGCTGTTTGCAGACCAGGCGGCTGCCCGCCACGGTCTTGCCGCGGCGGTAGACGACGACATTCATGGGGTCTGCGTTGTCGGTTATCGAGACATACTCCGAACCCATCAAGGTCGGCGTGGTTCCCGACCCCGGACTGCCTTGCCCCGGCTTCTTGATGCCTATGTTCTCGTAGACCTCGCTCCAGGTGACCTTTGGGGCGCCGTCGGGTCCGAGGTCGAAGCGATACAGGGCCTTGTCGGACACGACATAGATCCCGCCGGTCTCATCGACCGAGAAGGAGTTGGCGATGCCCGCATCGAGTTGGTGGGCTTTGGCCGCTCCCGTCGCGGGATCGAGAACACCCACCATTCCCTGCACCGTGATGAACCAGATCCGCCCGGACCAGCTCGGGATCGCGGACACGATCTTGTCTCCCGGGGCGAGCAGACCCGTCAGGTCGTAGTCTCGCTCCTGAGAGAAGCTCCAACCCGTCGGGCCTTCCTGCTCGGCCAGGATGAGCAAGTGGCCCGTCGTCGTCCCCACCACGACGCGGTCGGCGTTGTCGAGGTAGAAGTAGCCACCTCCCGCGAAGTCGGTGAAGATGTTGACGCTGCCGGGAATGCGGGGCGGCAGCGGGTAGAAGGCCAGCAGATCGAGCGTTCGCGGGTCGAGCATGACGAGCTTGGGTGCTTCGAGACCGACGCAGACCGAGATCACCCGGCCGGCGCTGTCGAACACGATGGATGCGCACACGCCCTCCAGCAGGGTGGAAAGCTGCTCCATGTCCTTGCCCAGGGGGCCGAGACCCCGGTGAGCGTCGGTCATGTAGGCGTCCTCGTGCAGGTTGTTGCGGCCGTCGGGCGCCATGAACGGGTGTTGCGGCGGGAGCGGTACGCGTACCGGGTGCGGCACCGCGGGCGATCCGATGAAGACCGGCCGGCTGCTCGGCTCCTGGAGTATCGGAACGGCCCGAACGCCCGTTGCCGAGCGCGCCGGCAACGCGAAGGACGCTGCGCCGGCAAAGCCGCACAGCAGGCATGCGGTTTTGCGGAAAGCCCCCCCTGGACTCATCTGCCCCCCTGTGGTCTCGAGTCAAGGCAAGGCTACGGTTGGCTCCGAGAGCCCGTCAAGTCTCGCCCGGCGGCAGTCCCGCCTGGCGACGGGTTCTTCTTGTCACGCCGAACGTGCCCCCGGTTGGGGGCACGCAGCCAGCTTGCCGTCATCCCGCAGTCTCGGGGTCTTGTTGCCTCCCGCGAGCGAGCGATCCTCCGAACCCCACTTGCGTTCCGCGCGAGGCGGATGTCGGCGCTGATGATGGAACCCGGCCTCATCCGCCAGGTTCGGGCCCCTTGCCCCTTTGGAAGATCTCTCCCGGGTGCCACGGGGTACCGAGCTTGGGAAGCGCGAACCGATCCAGGCCGTACCACCCGGCGTTTCGCCAGGCCATGATGAGCAGCATCGACAGCCCGATCATGGCCGGATTGATGCCGGCCGTCCCGGCGAAGACGTAAGAGAAGTTCATGAGCGCTCCGAGGAAAGCCGAGATCCCCACGAAGAGGCCCAGGATGAGAGCGGCCCCAACGAGCAGTTCGCCTATCGAGACCACGGGCCCTATGACCGAGTGGCCGCTGTCTCGAACCCAGTGAAGGAAGTTGGCGTACCAGTCGAATGCGACCGCAGGGTGCTGGCCTTCGGCCAGGGTGCTTGCGTGCGCGGCAAATCCCGCCACCGCATCCCCGGCTGCCATCTTCTGAGGGACCCCGTTGGCCATTACGGTTCCGCCGCGAATCCATCCGATGTTATGGTCGCCGACGATCGAGTAGGCGGAGTTGCCCCAGTCCCAGAACCGCCAGGTGATGGTTCCTCCGAACACCTTTCCCCACCCGGCCGCGAGCCACTGCCATCCCAGCCAGAGCCGGGCGACCAGCCAGATCCACCCTGCCGCGCTCGATCCGAACAACCAACGGGCGCTTCTCGGTTCCTCGATGTAGTTCATCGTTCTCCGCATCTCGACCCCCTTCTGCGGGTCCGGAGGGTGTCCCGGGCGCCGGCCGTGGTGGCGATTGCCCGAGAGCCTCCGGGGCGAGAGAGCCTCTCGCATCTTCGCTTGGCTCAACACCCAAGCGACTTCGTTGATTCCGGCGGGTCGGGCATCCCGTTCTGCTGTGTGGAATTGAGATGTCCTCGAAGCGGCCCGATTCCCTTGAGCACTCTGCCGGGTTATCCTCCCTGGCAGGCTTGACGGCGGGGAGCAGATGTCGGGGCCTCTTGCGCCGATGCGCGCTTTGGCCCATGTCCTTGGGGGTGAGCAGATGACCGGCAGGTTCTCTCTTGATGGCAAGCGAGCTCTCGTCACTGGAGCGAGTAGCGGGATAGGGCGAGCGATCGCCGTCGCCTTCGCCGAGGCCGGCGCGGATGTGGCCCTGCTGGCACGCCGCGAGGATCTGCTGGCAGAAGTGGCGGCTGAGATCGAGTCGCTCGGCCGACGCGGCCTTGCGATCCACTGTGACGTCACGGAGTCGGCCGAGGTAGAAGCCGCGGTGCAGCGGGTTGTCGAGGGCCTTGGGGGCATCGACATTCTGGTCAACAACGCAGGAGGCAACCGGTTCATGGGCCCCCTGGTCACCTGGAGAGAATCCGGCTGGGACAAGGCCATGCAACTCAACCTGAAGAGCGTGTTCCTCGTCCTGAAGGCCGCGGGGCCTCACCTGCTTGCGCAGGGATCCGGGTCGGTGATCAACATCGCCAGTGTCGCCGGACTGCGCTCGACTCCGGCTCTTGCCCCCTATGCGGCGGCCAAAGCTGCGGTCGTCAACCTCACGCGTAGTTTGGCGGTTGAATGGGCCGCGGCCGGGGTCCGAGTGAATGCCATAGCGCCGGGGCTGGTGGCCACCGACCAGAACGCCTGGGCGGACGAGACGGTCAAGGCGGAGATGGCGCGTTCCATCCCTCTTGGGCGGTGGGCCACGCCCGAAGACATCGCGGGACCGGCCGTGTTCCTCGCCAGTGACGCGTCCTCATATGTGACAGGTCAGATCCTTGCGGTGGATGGCGGGACGGTGGCGTGAGCGATCCGACCCCGGCTTCGATCTGCTAGCCGGCGGCCAGTTCGATCAGGGTCCCGACGATGACGGCCACGCCCCCCGCGACGAGAGCGAGCATGTTGAAGCGCAAGGACGCGGATACGTCCTGCGTGGACTGCTTGGCTCTTTCGGCCGAATTGGCGGGCCCAGCGGACTGGGCGAATTGATACCGCCAGTCTCCTCGCATGGCCGTAGTGCCCGACCAACTGAGGAACCCGGTTGCGGCGAACGCCATGCCCGCGATCTCGGCGGCCCTTGCGAACGGCTTGACCCCCACCCAATCCCGCGCCAATCCAAGTACGCCCACGCCGACCAATATGGCCAGATCGATGAGTCCGACGAGGAGGAGAAACCGCACCGCAGTTTGCTTCTTGGCGATCCCTGGCATGTGGCCCCCCTTACGACCTGGTTGATAGACCGATACTAGCTGAAGGTCGCGCTCGCGAGGTGTCTGGCCAACGGGCGGCGTTTCCCACCGGAGTCTGCGACTGGAGCAAACCGGGCGTCGACCAGCAGCCGACCATTCCGTGGATGACCTACCAGAATGCGATGGGAGGCGTGGTGACCGGGGGCGTGCCGCTCGGCTCGCCGCCCCAGTCGACTCCCTGCGATCGAGCCGCACACGGCTGGAAAGCGGGATCTCAGAACGCCTGCTGAGGCCGTCGTCGGCTGCGTGTGCCGGTAGTCCGCCAAGGCCGAAGGGGTCGGCAGCCCGGGCAGCCGACCTCAGCCGCCGCCGTGATGACCGGGTGCCGTTAGTCCGCCAGTCGCCGGGGAGATCCATCTCCTCCCTAAAGGCAACCGATCAGGGATTCGCACGGTCGAAGCCGATGGCAGAACTGTTGGCCGCGCGATCGCCCAGGACGGCGATGGCGGAGGCGTACATCCGCTGCTTGATAGTCCCTAAGGTTGGCCGGTCCTTGCCGGCAAACGGTCGAATCCGCTCGAGCGCGGAAGCGAGCACCTGCCCTTCTTCCGCGGTCGCGTCGACGAGACCCAGGCGCAGGGCGTCGCCCCCGCCATAGCGGGCTCCTGTCGTCATCGCCGCGTTGGCCGCGGCCGGTGTGAGCTTGGCCTGGATCAGGGCGCCCATCCCGGGGGTGAACGGAATCCGGATGTCGACCTCCGGCAGGCAGAAGAACCCGCGGTCGGCCCGCATGATCCGCAGGTCGTGGGCCAGGGCGAGCATCGCTCCGCCGGCGAAGACGTGTCCCTGGATGGCCGCGATCGTGGGCACCGGCAAGGCGAGCATCTGAGAGAACATCCCGTGGATCTGCTCCACGAAATCGTCGAGTTGATCGAGGTGCTCGGCCAACCACGCCAGGTCGATCCCGTTGGACCAGAACTTGCCGTCGGCGGTGGTGACAAGGGCTCGCGACTCGTCGGCTTCGGCGACCTCGGTCAGAAGCCCACGCACGCTGCCTATCCAGTCCGGGGTGAACCGGTTCTCGTCATCCCCGAGGTTCAGCACGTAGACGTTGTCATCGATGTCCAGCCGTGGCATGAGCCCTCCCTCTTGTGAGCCGGCCCCATGAAGGTTGCCAGGCTCTCCAGCCGGCACTTCACTGTGGCAGTTTGCACCTTCGGCGCGATTCCCAACAACGTGGGGCGAGGCTGGCGGAGAGGTCGCATCACCGGAGGGCGCTGGCGAACCTAGCCTGGAATCTGGCGCTGCTCGCGATGGCGGGCATCCTCGGCGAGGAAGTCGGCAGGGCTGACAATCCGCACTCCTTGCCACGACTTGAGGCGCAGGAGATGCCGGTCTCCCGAGACGGTGACCTCAGCTCGAGACTCCAGGGCAGCTTCCAAGACGCGATTGTCCTCAGGGTCGTCGGCGATGACCGCGACCTCCTGAGTGGGATCGACGACGGTTGCGATCGAGGCGATCTGAGCGACGGCTTCAGTCGCCGCACGAGGTGCGTCGAACTTTTCCGACAGGACCCGTCCGAACTCCGCCAACAGAGGGCGGGACGTGATGAGTTCGAGCCGCTCTTCCACGGCCAAGCGATAGACCGTCTCAGGAGCGCCACCCGGGAAGACGAAAGCCGACACCAGGACGTTCGTGTCGAGAACGATCCTCAACTCCTGCGAACTTCCTGGATCAGGCGCTCGACGTCCTTCTCGGTGGCGACACCCCGCTCGCGGGCCTTCGCGGCGAACGAGCGCTGCAGGTATTCGAACCTCTGTGTCTCTCGCCAGATGCGGTATACGCGCAGCATCTCCCGGAAGAGTTCGCTCTTGTTGCGGCCCTCCTCCTCGGCGATCCGCTCGAAGTCGCGAGCCGCCTCCGGCTGGACCGACACGGCGAGCACTCTCGAAGACCTCTTCATGTCATACACTGTAATACCAGCCGGAAAAGTCATCAAGGGCGTCTCTGACCACTC
>JBBAAN010000130.1:0-5899 GCA_041658225.1 Actinomycetota bacterium | reverse complement strand
CTCGTTGCTCGCCCTGCCGATGTCATCCGCCTGCTGACGACGGGGAAGTGGTCCATGAGAGGTGCCACGCATCCCAAGGAAGGAGCCCGATGAGCAAGCGCTTACTGGCTGGTTTGATGGCGGCGATCGCCCTGGGCGGTTTCGCCGTGGCCGGTTGTTCGAAGTCCTCCCGCACGGAGACGCGGCGCGAGGAAACGCAGGCGGTCGGCCTTCCGGAGTTTGCCTACCGCACGAAGCTTTCCATCCTCGGATACACCTTCGCGGCGACTCGCGAGGGCCGGCTCATGGCCTACATCCCCTGCTACTGCGGATGCGGACAGAAGCGCGAGCTGTACCGCAATCTCAAGGATTGCTACCTGCATGCGGACGGAACCTGGAGCGCGCACGCGGCCAACTGCGAGATCTGTCTGGATGAAGCCAAGGACGTGAAGAAGATGCTGGAGGACGGGGTCGCGCCGGCGGAGATCCGGGACCGCATCGACGCCAAGTACGGCGGGCGCGGCACGCCGACCGACACCCCGCCGATCCCGGCCGACTTCGTGCTCTAGGGTCGTGGAGAGAGGGTGCGGAGGGATGGGGAAACGGAGCGGTAGGGAAGTGGTGGCGCGGCGCTATGACCGTCTTGCCTGGCTCTACGACGCATACAACGCGCCGATGGAGATCTCGGGCGTGAGGACGATGCGACGCCGTTTGCTGTCCCAGGCTCGTGGGCTCGTCCTCGAAGTGGGGATCGGCACGGGTCGGAACCTCGATCACTATCCGCCAGAGGTGCGGGTGGTCGGCATCGACATCGCGCAGCGAATGCTCGATCGCGCCCGGAGGACCGCCGAACGTCTCGGCAGGGAGGTTCGCCTGGAGCAGAGCGACGTTCAACGGCTTCCCTTCGCCGATCGAAGCTTCGACACGGCGGTGGCCACATGTGTCTTCTGCTCGGTGCCGGATCCAGTCGCCGGTCTGCGCGAGCTTCGAAGGGTCGTCAAGCCGGACGGGCAGGTTCTTCTCGTGGAACATGTCAGGCCGCGAGGCTGGCTGCTGGGGCGGCTTTCGGACGTTGTGAGTTGGGCCACTCGCCGGATGTTCGGCTTCAACGCCAACCGCCGCACCGAGGATAACGTCGTGGCGGCCGGCTTCGAGATCCTCGACGTGCGCCGTCACGGCGTCTGGAGAGAGATCGTCGCCCGTCCCGCAGCGGCCGCCGGATAGTCGTCCCGCCGGCGAGCGGCGTGATGTTGACCCTGATCGGGTTGGCCATGGTCTCGGGTGTTTGGGACAAGGTGTTGCTGGCGTTGCGCCCGCTCACGAGGGGCTTCGTGCCGCCCGTGTAGCCTGTTGGCCGGACGCGCCCGGGCGGACCCGCGGTAGACAGGGACTCAGAGCTCCGGTCGATCCCGAACCGGAGATCACCGGGATCGCGGACCGCGTGGTCAAGGCCGGCAGTCCCGCACTGCTGTCCAACCGGGTCCGGGGTCCTCGCTGCCGGTGCTGATCAGCGCGTTCGGCACGCCGGAGGCGAGGTCGTCGCGGCTTTCACGTGCGGTCTCAACCCCCGGTGAGGGAGGTTCGGGCGGGTTTGTCCCGTTAGTGGTTGCCTAACTAGCCAGAAAAGCCTAGCCCCGACTTGACTTGCGCCTACCGCTGCCACATATTGGCGAGGTGTCGCGCACGTCACAGGGCGCGCACAGCATCTCACCGGGTAGGTCTGTAGCTTTCCGCGCTCCAAAGGAGCCAGGACGGGTGAAGACTGAGGTCGGCTGTCTGGGCCGCAGTGGTGCCCCATATGGGTCCCCTGCGGACTGGCAAGAGGCGACCCTGGAGGACGACTCCCTGGTGATGCTGGCCCGGTCCGGTGACGAGCAAGCCCTTTTGGAACTCCTGGATAGGTACAAGGGGTTCGCCCGTGTGAAGGCCCGCTCCTACTTCATCGTGGGCGGAGACCGGGAGGACATCATCCAGGAAGGCATGATCGGGCTTTACAAGGCGATCCGGGACTACCGGTCCGATCGCCAGAGCTGCTTCCGGGCCTTTGCCGAGCTGTGCGTGACCCGCCAGATCATCACCGCGATCAAGACGGCGACTCGCCAGAAACACGTTCCGCTCAACTCCTACGTTTCGTTGAGCCGGCCCGCTTGCCTGGGCGAGGATCCGGAGCGACCGCTGGCAGAGGTGCTCAGTGGTCCGCAGATCACCGATCCCGCGGAACTCGTGGAGTCCGCGGATGAGCTTCGCGCGCTGCGTGCCTACTTCGAGGAGATCCTCTCCGATCTCGAGGCCGAGGTGCTCACTCTGTACGTGGACGGCAGGAGCTACCAGGAGATCGCGGCCAGCTTGGACCGGCATGTGAAGTCCATCGACAACGCCTTGCAGCGCATCAAGCGCAAGCTGACGGCGCACCTGGCGCGCCGTCAGCTTGACGAGGCCTGCTGAGCGATTCCTTCGGGCCGATGAGAGCCGGGGTTCGACGGGATCGATCACGGACCATCGCGAGAGGCCTGCTCGCAGCGGGTTTTCCGCGCCCGTACGTACTCCTTCACACCGCTTCCGGACACGGCTACCGCCTCCCCATCTTCGGTAGCCGTGGTTTTGATGCGAAGGCCCTTCTTGGGTAACCATCTCTTTGAGGTCATGCGGATCCGCGACCGCCGGGATGGTGGTGCGATAACCTTCTTCGGTGAGCGGGGCAAGGATTGGGTGGGTGGAGCGGGGTCCACGTTCCCGGCCGCACCCAGGCGCCGACCACGATCGCTGGGGTAGCTCATTCGGCAGAGCAGCCGCCTTGTAAGCGGCAGGTAAGGGGTTCGATTCCCCTCCCCAGCTCGACGAGCTTCAGCGAGCAATGACATGCCCACCGGACGCTTGGTGTGAGGCGCGATGGTGCTCCTGTCACGCGGGGTTCGAGATCTATCTGGGGATTTCGGCTCATGAGGGTGCGCGCGGTGTTCGGAGTACATCCGGCGCTGCGACCGTTCCCTCCAGGTGGAGGCGCAGGTATTCTCCCCCGCCGGGGCGAACTTCGCAGGGGACCGGCAAGGAAAGCTTCAGTCGCGTCGCCTCTACATGATCGGGGGGTCTCATGGATGCTAGGCAAGGGCGGTATTCCCGCGGCCTATCCAGGCGTCACTTGGCTGTACTGGCCGCGGCGCTCGTGGTAGCCCTGGCTGCCAGCTCCGTGGCGTGCTCGCGACAGCCAAGCTCCAAGACCCGCCGTGGACTCAGCACCAGCATTTCCGAAGCCGCACAGGCTACATTCAGTCCGAAGGCTGCGCCCACGGCAGGATCCAGTGTCGGTTCGGGGGACGCTGTGGCCGGGCGCTCACCCGTTGGAAGCGGCACCAAGTCGGCGGCGCCCGGGCCCGCCACCCGCACACTCACGGCCTCAGACCGGGGCGTAACGAGCGACTCAGTTCTGGTGGGGTGGTTGAACATCGACAACAGCAACATGGCGTGGGGCGAGAGCATCGGGTTCAGCGTGCCTTCCTACCCCACGGCCGACTTCGTCGAGCCTTTCGTGAAAGAGGTCAACGCAAACGGTGGCGTCGACGGCCGTAAGCTGAAGGTGGAAGTCGTCATGTTCGACGGGCTATCGGAGGACGCCAAGCAGGCCGCGTGCGTGAAGCTCACGGAGGACCTCAAGGTCTTCGCCGCCATCGCCGTCTTCGGGTTCTGGGGTGACGGCGAGGTGTGCCTGGCCACCAGGGAGACGCCCTTGCTCACCATCAACTTCCCCTCCGATGACGTGCTCCGCCGCCGCGAGAAGGGCTGGGTGCGCTCAACCCTGATGTCAAAGGACCGCATCCTGAAGAACTGGGCGGACTGGGCGATCGAATCGGGCATCGCGACAGCCAAGAAGCGAATCGGCGTATGGTCGGAAGGGGACCCGGAGAGCACGCAGGTCACGAGGGACGTGCTACTTCCATACCTGAAGGCCAAGGGCCTGAACGTGGTGGAGACCTTCTACTTCGGCACCGACTACTCACGCAGGCCGGTGGAATCCAGCTCCGCGGTTCTGAAGTTCAAGAGCGCGAACGTGGACTTTGTCTGGCCGGCCGGCAACTACATCACAAACATTTTCTTCTTGAGGGTGGCAGAGGCCCAGGACTTCCACCCCGAGTACACGGCTTCTGACTTCGGTTACCTTGCCACCGATCCGACAAGCCAGAGCTACGAGCCGAACCAGTGGGACAGGGTCCGGGCGATGGCGGTGATGAGGAGCGGGGAGTCTGCCGCCGGAAAGCCCCTTACTCCCGCCGAGAAGGAGTGCCTCGCCGCCTACCAGCGCTTCGGAGGGAAGGCGTTCAAGAAGGATGCCGACCGCTTCATGGCGATGGCCACTTGCGAGCACTTGGCGCTTTGGGTGAAGGCCGCGAGGGTGGCGGGCCCGAACTTGACGCGCGCCGGTTTCCTCAATGTCCTCGATTCGCTGGGCAACTACAGCGAGCGCGTGACCATCTCCGACACTCTGAGCTTTCGCAAGGGCAAGTACGACGCGGCGGACCGCTTCGCTGTCATCGAATGGCGCAGGGAATGCACCTGCTACTGGCAGATCGAGGGTTTCAGGCCGGGCCGCTGGTAGCCGCCCCGCATCTGGAGATCGAGAATGTGGAGATCGTACGCTTCAGGCCCGCCGCCGCGGTACTCACGCGTGTGGGGCTGAGGGTCCAACGATGGAAGGGCGCCGTGACCTGACCGCACGTCCCGCCACATGCACCGCTGCGCCGAACATTGGGAGGAGAGGCCTTGGCTGAGACCGACAAGGAACGTTTCTCACGCATCGCACGCAGCGAGAGCCCGGGCGAGCTGGCTCTGTTGGGCTCGTTCAACAGCTTCCTGTGGCCGGAGACGCTCGGGCAGTGGGTGAACGAGGGACTTCCCTCGGGGTTAGGTACGGGGATGCTGCTCAACATGATGGGTCAGAGCGCTCCGGAGGTGGACTCCTACTTCGGATTCGCCCGTGCGCACACGCTGCGCGAGATCGGCAGCGGCGACGCGTGGAGCAAAGAGCTCGGTTCGGGCGAGATCACACCCGAGCTCGTGCGGTCGATTCCCGAGGACCAGCTTTCTGCCGTGATGCTGCTGGTGATGGAGCAGCAAGCCATCTCGAGAGTCCCCTTGTGGCCGAGGTTCGAGCAGAGGGTGCTTGCCGAAGGCGAGCGCCAGACGACCCTGGTCAACATCTCCGGAGTGACGATGGTGGTCATGAAGGGCTCCTCGGGCATGCCGCACTTCGTCGATTTCCCCGTGAAGAACCGTGAGGACTGGAACAGCTACAAGAAACGGCTCGACCCCGAGTCCCCCGAGCGCCTGCCGGCGAACTGGGAGGCGTTCGCCGACGGCCTCAACGCCTCAGGGAAGATCGTTGAGTTCCACGGGGGCGGCTTCGTTGGGTTCCTGCGCGAATGGATGGGTCTCGAGCCCCTCCTGTACGCCTTCTACGACGAGCCCGCCTGGGTCGAAGAGATGATGGACTTCGTGGTGGACTTCCAGGTCGCCATGATGCGCAAGGTGCTTCCCGCCATCAAGGTGGACCTGGCCATCTTCTTCGAGGACATGTGTTATCGGGCCGGACCCCTGGTCTCCCCCGATCTGGTTCGCCGGCTGTTCGTTCCCCGCTACAAGAAGCTCACCGAGGTCGCGCGCTCGCTGGGAGTGCCAGTGGTGGCGGTGGACTCCGACGGCAACATCGATGAGCTCGTGCCCTTGTGGATCGAATCGGGCTTCAACGGCATCTGGCCCGTTGAGATAGGCGCCGGCGGCGATCCCGTTGCCCTGAAGAAGAAGTACGGCAAGGATCTCGTGGTGATGGGGGGCATCGACAAGCGGGCGCTGGCGCTGGGGGAGGCGGCGATACGGGAGGAGGTCATGAGCAAGGTGCCCTTCCTCCTGGAGGCCGGAGGATACTTTC
>JBBAAN010000129.1:0-6033 GCA_041658225.1 Actinomycetota bacterium | reverse complement strand
CGGCGTGCCGCACGGGAGTGAAGGCCAGATATGCCAGGAACCCGGCGAACACCGCGACCACAAGTTGGGGCAACCACGGGTGCAGGCGGGACCGGATCAGCCGGCCGAGGACCGGCGCGACCAGGCCCGTCGATCGGGCAAAATCGCCCTCACCACTATCAGGCATAGTCGGCCTTGACGGTGAATACGACGGCGCGGTGCGCCGGGTCGGAGGTGGGAACGGTCACCTCGAACACGTGATAGCCGCCCATACCCTCGTGCATCATCATGCTGACCGTCACACGCGTTGTCGCCCACGGCTTGAGCACCCTCGAACCGACCACCGCGTCCATGGCGCAGCATCCTTCCAGCCGCTCGACGCTGGGCTCACCCAGAGTCAGCGGATCCGTGCCCACGTTGCGTATCTCGAAGCCATGCTCCACTCTCCGACCCAAAGGTACGCGGCCGAAGTCGATCTCCTGCTCCAAGACCTGAAGCACCCCGCTGGAAGTCGTTGCGCCGCTTCGGGAATCGGGGGAGGATCTGGCCAGCGCGAACAACGCGATCGCCACCCCCGCGAGAACAACAGCCGCGACCAACATCACTCTTGCTTTCAAGGAGAAGCGCGTCCCGCGGCCCGACTGTCTCCTCTTCTGTCCAGGGGCCCGCTTGCCGGACCCCGAGCCGCTGCGGGGAGACCCGCGGCCCTTGTCCTTCCTGGTCATGTACCCTCCTCTCCGCAAGAGACGACCAGGGTCCGCCGCAAGCCGGGAACGCCCACTGGGACGCGATGCCTCATGCGTCCCGCTCGAAGGACCATCCGCGTGCCTTTCATGCCGGGCAGGTGGTGTCCTTGACACACCCACCTTGGTGCCGGTCCGGATCGCTCGACCGGCCGTCGCAGGGAAAGCACAACCTGGTCGCTCACCAGTGTAGCGCAGAGTAGACCCCTAGGGGGTGGGGGTATATTCGACCCGGAGGTCTGAACAGCCGTGAATGCCGCCGAAGACTCGACCCACACCCGGGACTTCGCCATGGAGAGCGCCCATCTCATACCCCTGCGGGAACTCGACCAGAGGCTTTCCGAGTTGCCGAGGACGACCCCGATCGTCGCCTACTGCCGCGGCGGCGTGCGCTCGGCGAAGGCTCTGGCGACGCTGCTGGACGCCGGCTTCGACACCGCGCGCCACCTGGCCGGAGGGATCAACGCCTGGGCAGAAACCGTGGACCCGTCATTGACCCCCTACTGACGCCCTCCACAGTCTGGAGTATGCGCTGCCAGATAGGCCGTAGGCTCCCGGGGACGGACAAATCGGCGGCAGATGATGCCCTGCCCCCCAGGGGTACCCCCAGACCCTACTTGACACCCTAGGGTCCAGGGTCTACCGTGCCGCCCATGACTTCTCGGTCCTCTCACGTCGTCGCCCGCACCCGCGGCTGCACCTGTAGCTGTAGCTGTAGCTCGGGTGCCTTGGGGCGAATGCCTTGCTGCGAGGTCTGCAGCGGGTGAAGCCGGCCTCGTAGAGAGCTGACCGCAGCCTTGGTCCACTAGCGACCAAAGCCCCCTCGTCACCCATCGGCGAACGTCCGCCGCCATTCCGGCTTTGCTCGTTCGGGATCCCAGGCGACCACTCGCTCCGATCCGCCCCGGCGGACCAGTCCCCTTGCTGCCCGACTGCGTCTTGCCATCACCGGGAATCATGTGACCTTCAGGAGGTCTTCAGTGCCAGACTCGCCTTGGGGATTCGAAACCCGCCAGCTCCACGCTGGCGCGCAACCCGATCCGACGACCGGCGCTCGCGCCGTGCCCATCTACCAGACGACGAGCTACGTCTTCCGTGACACCGCTCACGCTGCCGCCCTGTTCGCGTTGGGCGAGCCGGGGAATATCTACAGCCGGATCATGAACCCCACGCAGGCGGTGTTCGAGGAGCGGGTCGCGAGCCTCGAAGGGGGGGTGGGCGCCCTAGCGGTCGCCAGCGGACAGGCAGCGGAGACGCTCGCGATCCTCAACATCGCCGAGGCGGGAAGCCACCTCGTGTCGTCCAGCTCCCTGTACGGGGGCACCTACAACCTCTTCCACTACACTCTGCCGAAACTCGGTATCCAGGTGTCCTTCGTGGAAGACCCCGACGACCCCGACGCCTGGCGCGCGGCCATCCGCCCGGAGACGAAGGCCCTGTTCGGGGAGACGATAGGCAACCCCAAGGGCGACGTGCTCGACATCGAGACGGTGGCCGGCGTAGCGCACGAGGCGGGCGTGCCCCTGATCGTGGACAGCACCCTGGCCACCCCCTACCTGTGCCGGCCACTCGAGTGGGGCGCGGACATCATCGTCCACTCCGCTACGAAGTTCATCGGCGGACACGGCACCTCCATCGGAGGGATCGTCGTCGACGGGGGGCACTTCGACTTCGCGGCCAGCGGCAAGTTCCCCGGCTTCACCACCCCCGACCCGAGCTACCACGGCCTGGTCTACTCCGAAGCCCTCGGCGCGGCCGCGTTCATCGCAAAGGCGCGAGTGCAGCTTCTTCGGGACATCGGACCGGCCATCGCTCCTCTGAACGCTTTTCTCTTCCTGCAGGGGCTTGAGACGCTGAGCCTGCGCGTGGAAAGGCACGTGGCAAATACCCAGGCGGTGGCGCAGTTCCTGGAAGCCCGCGAGGATGTCGAGTGGGTGGCCTACCCGGGGCTGTCGTCGAGCCCATGGCACACCCTGGCGAAGAAGTACCTGCCCAGAGGGGCGGGTGCGGTTCTTGCGTTCGGGATCAAGGGCGGGGCCGAGGCGGGCCGGCGTTTCGTGGAAGGAGTCAAGCTCTTCAGCCACCTGGCAAACGTCGGCGACGCCCGCAGTCTGGTGATCCACCCGGCGACCACGACACACGCCCAGCTCACCGAGGCCGAGCAGCTGGCCACGGGAGTTCGCCCCGAACTGGTGCGCCTCTCCGTGGGCCTGGAGACGATCGAGGACATCCTGGCCGACCTGGAGGCCGGCTTCACCGCGGCGAGGGGTTGATCCTTATGAGCCCGGTTGGCCATACCTCACAGTCCCCTGGTCCACCTCCCGCGAGCGGAGCGTGGAAGCCGGGCGATCCGGCGGGTCGGCGCCGCTTCGTCACCCTCTTCGAGGACGAGCCGCTTCGACTCGAGGCGGGCGGAAGCCTTGGGCACGTACGGGTCGCCTACGAAACGTGGGGCGAACTCGACCCCGACGGATCCAATGCGGTCCTGGTGGAACACGCCCTGACCGGCGACAGCCACGCCTGCGGGCCGGCCGAGCCGGGCCACCCCTTCCCGGGTTGGTGGGACGGCGTCGTGGGCCCGGGCAAGGGCATCGACACTCTCCGCTGGTTCGTCGTGTGCCCCAATGTCTTGGGAGGATGCCAGGGCACGACCGGCCCATCCTCGCTCGGGCCGGCCGGGCGGCCTTTCGGGTCGAGGTTTCCCTTGATCACCATCCGCGACCAGGTGGCGGTGGAAGCGGCCCTTGCCGGCGCGCTCGGCATCGAGCGCTGGGCGATGGTGGTCGGAGGATCCATGGGGGGCATGCGCGCCCTGGAGTGGGCCGTCGGATACCCTAACCGGGTTGCCTCCGCCGCCATCTTGGCTTGCGGCTCGGCGGCGACCGCCGAACAGGTGGCTCTCTGCTCGCTGCAGCTCGCCGCCATCAGGTCGGACCCCGCGTTTCGTGGGGGCGACTACTACTACTCCCCAGACGGCTGGGGACCCCATCGGGGAATGGGCTGGGCGCGCCGATTGGGCCACCTGAGCTACAGGAGCGAGATCGAATTGCAGGCTCGGTTCGGCAGGCGGCCCCAAGAAGAGGAAGATCCCTTCAGGGGAGGCCGCTACGCTGTCGAGTCCTATCTCGACCACCATGCGGCGAAGCTGGCACACCGCTTCGACGCCAACAGCTACATGGTGCTGACGGAGGCGATGAACCACCACGACATAGGGCGCGGGCGCGGAGGAATCGTCGCGGCGCTGGCGCGCGTCGAGGCGGAAGTCACCGTTGTCGGAATCGACACCGACCGTCTCTATCCCTTGCGGCTTCAACGCGATCTGACCGCCCTTCTGCCCGAACGACCGAAGGTCGAAGTCGTGACCTCGTTGCACGGACACGATGCATTCCTGATCGAGTCCGAGTCGGTGGGCCGGGTTCTCCAATCGGCCTTGGAACGGATCACGTCGCCCATCCGTAGCGACCGCGAAGGCCACAGGGACACTCGATGTCCGGCCCTTCGGGGGGCGTGACGACCCAGTTCCTCCACGAAGAGAACGCTCACTGGAACTGGCACCAAGGCGTGACTATGCTCGAGCCAAGCACCGCACCGAGAGACAATCGGGCCGGCGCGGCAGGAGCGGGCCAAGGCGCGCGACCGGGCCGACAGAGGAGACACGAAGCGACAACAAGGAGGCGGGAGTATGCGCGTCGCAGACGACGTGACTCAGTTGATAGGACGCACACCCCTGGTACGGCTCAACCGCGTGACGGACGGCGCCGCGGCTCAAGTCGTTGCCAAGTTGGAGATGTTCAACCCGGCGTCGAGCGTGAAGGACAGGATCGGCGCTGCCATGATCGCCGCCGCCGAGCGCGACGGCCTCATCGGCCCGGACACCGTGCTGGTGGAGCCCACCAGTGGCAATACCGGGATCGCGCTGGCGTTTGTGGCCGCGGCTCGCGGCTACCGCCTGATCCTGACCATGCCGGAGACGATGAGCGTGGAGCGGCGGGCGCTGCTTAGAGCCCTGGGCGCGGAACTCATCTTGACCCCAGGCCCGGAGGGGATGGGCGGTGCGATCGCGCGCGCCGAGCAGATCGCGACCGAGCGCAGGAATCACTTGATACTCCAGCAGTTCAACAACCTCGCCAACCCGGCCATCCACCGGGCAACGACCGGCCCGGAAATCTGGGAGGACACCGAGGGAAAGGTCGACATCCTGGTCAGCGGGGTCGGCACGGGAGGAACCATCACCGGCGTCGCCGAGTACATCAAGCCGCTGAAGCCGTCGTTCCGGGCGGTCGCCGTGGAGCCGGCCGCATCCCCCGTCCTGTCGGGCGGGTCCAAGGGCCCTCATCCGATCCAGGGAATCGGGGCCGGGTTCAAGCCCGACGTGCTGCGTATGGAACTGGTGGACGAGATCCAAACCGTCGAGAACGACGATGCCATCGCGATGGTCCGCCGGTTGGTGCGAGAGGAGGGGCTGCTCGTGGGGATTTCCTCAGGAGCGGCCGCGCACGTGGCGCGCCGGCTCGCCGCGCTTCCGGAGAACGCCGGCAAGCTCATCGTCGTCGTCCTCCCAGACACCGGAGAGAGGTACCTCACGACTCCCACTTATCAAGGGCTGCTCGGAGACGGCGTCTAGCGTGCGGCGGAGCGGCGGCGCCTAACCTCGAACAACGCCAGGGCCCCCGCCACCGAAGCATTCAACGAGGACACCTTGCCGGCCATGGGGATGCGCACCACGACCTCGCAGGCCTCGCGCACCAGCCGAGAGAGCCCGGCACCCTCGCTCCCCACCACGATGGCCACCGGCTCGTCGGCGAGCTCGAAGGAGAACAGGTCGTTCGGAGCGGAGGCATCCAAGCCCACGGCCCATACCCCCGCCGCCTTGATCTCCTCCAGCGCCCGGCACAGATTCACCACACTCGCTACGGGCAGATGCTCCACCGCGCCGGCCGATGCCTTGGCCACGGTCGGTCCGAGTGGCGCGGAGCGCCTGGACTGCGCGATTACCCCATGGACCCCGGCCGCTTCCGCACTCCGAAGCAGCGCTCCGAAGTTGTGGGGGTCGGTGATGCCGTCAAGAACCAGGAAGAACGGCGCCTGCCCGGTCACCATCGGGATGGCCAGCAGCTCCTTCAGCGTGGCGTAGACGTACGCGGACGCCAACGCCATGATCCCTTGATGCACGGGCGTCGCGGCCCTGGCGTCGAAGTAGGAGCGAGGGTGATGTTCGACCGGGATTGCCCGGGCGCGCGCGGCGTCCAGGATCTCGCTCACGACCGACGAGCGCGAAAGCCCGTCCGCCACAAGGATCTTGTGGATCTCT
>JBBAAN010000128.1:0-6094 GCA_041658225.1 Actinomycetota bacterium | reverse complement strand
GGCTGGAAGCATTGCGGCGCAACGCCTCCGCATCGACGGCCGAGGATCTTCTGGCGGCGGCCCGGCAGGCAGGGCTCTCGCTCGACCGCGAAGGGGTCGAGGAGTTGCTCGCCGAGGGGAAGATCCAGAGGAGACGGCTCGCGGCGCAGCGAAGCCAATCCAGGGTTCTCGCCAAGGGGACCGACCTGCCCGTGTTCGAGCTACCCTTCGTGTTCGCCGAACGAATCGGCCCGGTCGAGCTGGAGGGCCTGGCGGCGGCGTTCGCGGCCGGGCCGGCGGGTGCCGGCCGCAAGGGCTCGAAATGAGCGGACGCCGGCGCAGCGGCAAGACCGCTCCCGAGCAGGTGCTTGGAGAGTGCGTTCGCTCGCGCGAGGTGATCGTGTGCTGCGGTGCAGGCGGCGTGGGAAAGACGACCAGCGCAGCGGCCATCGCCTTGCGAGCCTCGGAGGAAGGCCGGCGCACGATCGTGCTGACGATCGACCCGGCACGCCGGCTGGCCCAGTCGTTGGGGCTGGCCGGAATCGACGACACTGCCCGGCCGGTCCCGGGGACTCGGTGCCGCCGGTCCGGCGGCCGGACCGGTGAGCTTCACGCCATGATGCTGGACATGAAGCGGACCTTCGACGAGGTGATCCGGGCAAACGCCGATTCTCCGGCTCGCGCCTCACGCATACTGTCCAACCCCTTCTATCAGAGCCTTTCCTCGACGCTGGCCGGAACTCAGGAGTACATGGCGATGGAGAAGCTGCATGAGCTCCACGCCGCGGCGCGGTGGGACCTGATCGTGGTGGACACCCCCCCAACACGAAGCGCCCTGGATTTCCTGGACGCCCCCCGGCGGCTGACCGATTTTCTCGAGGGCAGGCTGCTCAAGACCCTGTTGCTGCCGGCGCAGCTCGCCGGCAAGACCTATGCGAGAGTTTTCTCTCTCGGAGCCAACGCTTTCCTTCGCGCGGCCGGGCGCATGACCGGCTCAGAGCTGATCTCCGACGTGGCCGAGTTCTTCCAGGCCTTCGAGGGCATGTACGACGGGTTCAAGCGCCGCGCCCGAGAGGTGTACGAGCTGCTTCAAGCGCCGACGACCGCATTCGTGGTCGTGAGTTCTCCCGAGGAGGCGGCCATGCATGAGGCGGAGTACTTTGCCCGGCGCCTGGCCGAGGAACGGATGCCGCTCGAGGCGGTCGTGGTCAATCGTGTCCACCGCGTGCCGGCGATGGAACTGCCGGACCGGGCATCGCTGTCCGCGCTGCGCGCCTCCGCGGAGGGGCGCTTGCTGGCGGAGTTGCTGGCCAACCACGAGGATTGGAGCCGGGTGGCGCGCCGGGAGGAGAAGGTGATTGGTGAAGCGCTGGCCACGTTGGCCGGGACCGGAATCCTGTGTGTGCCTCATCTTCCAGGAGACGTGCACGACCTGGGCGGCCTGCGTCTCGTCAACCAGTTCCTGTTTGGCTAGCCGGCTAGGAGACTGAAGCCATGCGGTGGCCGGGGCTGGCGTCCAGATGGCGCACCAGCGCGGGTTGCCGACGCACCAGCGCCCGACGCTCCCGTTCGTTCATCCCGCCCCAGACTCCGGAATCGACCCGCGTCTTCAGCGCGTACTCCAAGCACTCGCCGCGGACCTCACAGCGCGTGCAGATGGCCTTCGCCCGGCGCACATGGGCGGCGCCGGGGGCGAAGAACAGGTCGGGGTCGTGGTGTAGGCACCGCGCCATCTCTTCCCATTCGATCATCGCTACCTCACCGGGTCGCAGCGCTGGGTCGCAAGCCTAAGTACTCGCCCCCGCAAATACGCCCCCATTCGAGCGCCCCCCCATCCCCGATGGCTGCGTTGCTCGTCGCTTGCGTACCGTCAAGGTACGCGGCGCTCCTCGCGGCCTTACCCTCGGGGCGCGGTGACGCTCTCGGTGGTGGCCGTACTTACGGGGGCGAGTACTAAGGTACCGGGGGGACAAGCCTTTGCCGATAGCCCGAACGGGCCATCTTCGGCGCTCGTCCTTGCCATTCCCGCGCCGTTTGCCCGAGCGGGCACGCGGTCGCCAATTCGACTGCGAGCTTGTGCGGGCTTGGCGGTCGGACCCGCACATCAGCCACAATGATCGGGGAGCCAACCCCGCCGGCGCGTTTTCGTGCCGTCCGTCTACCTCATAGGCCGCGAGAGCCAACCATGGATCAGGATTCGACGAAAGCGATCGCCGGCTCAACGCCGGGAGCGGGTGAGACTCTCACCCGGAGTGCCGGTTCCGGCAAGGGCCTTGGTGTGGCAACCCGGGAGCACCTGTGGCTGATGGGCGCGGTCGTGCTCGCGACGGGGGCTGTGGTTGCGCTCGGCCTGCTGCCCGTGGCTCTCGGGGGCGCCAAGCTCGTGAGCATGGCGCACAACCGGGTGGGCAAGATCCCTCCGCTCGCCAGCGTCATTCCTCCACCGCCGCAGCGCTCCGCCCTGGTGGACACCAAGGGCCGCATCATCCAGAACCTCTTCTTCGAGGAAAACCGCGTTGCGGTCTCGCTCGCGGAAGTCCCTCGCAAGACCCAGCAGGCGGTGCTGGCCATCGAGGATGCCCGTTTCTACGAGCACCGCGGCATCGACCTGGTGGGTATCGTGCGCGCCTTTGTGGCCAACGCGAAGGCGGGAGGCGTGCGCGAAGGCGGGAGCACCATCACCCAGCAGTACGTGAAGAACGTGCTGGTCGGCGGCGAACGCAGCGTGGATCGGAAGCTCCGCGAGGCCATCTATGCCATACAACTGGCGCACCGATACGACCGCCACCGCATCCTCGAGATGTATTTGAACGAGACCTACTTCGGGGACGGGGTGTACGGCATCGGCACGGCCGCCCAGCACTTCTTCGGCAAGCCCGTGGGCGAGTTGTCGATCGGTGAGTCGGCCGCGCTGGCCGGCGCCATCCGGTCACCCACCCGATATCAGCCCACGCCCGACAACATCCCCGCCGCCACCGGGCGGCGAGACCTGGTGCTCGAGCGGATGCGGGAACTCGGCTACATCGGCGAAGCCGAAGCCGGCAAGGCCCGCTCGGAGCCGCTCGTGGTCTCCATCACCCGTGAGATCGACGCCGGACCCGCCTCGTTCTTCCGTGACTGGGTCACCTACCAACTCACCGATCCGCGAAGCCCCGAGTATTCCGAGTTCTCCTCGCTCGGCGACACCGCGGCCGCGCGCCAGCGGGTGGTCTTCCAGGGAGGCCTGACCATCGGGACCACCTTGGATCTCGACCTGGTCAAGGTCATGGACACGGTGGTGAACTCGACGCTGTCCAACTGCGACGTTCCCGGAAAGGGGGACCCGCAGGCGGCGATGGCCGGTGTCGACCCGCGCACCGGGGCGGTGGTCTCGATGGTCGGGGGGCTGAAGTACGGAAGCCGCAAGGAAGATCCCACGGCGCCGGGGTGCGCCACGAAGGTCAATCAGGCGGTGGGATCCAAGGGCGGCGGGGGCAGCGGTCGCCATTCCGGCAGCTCGTTCAAGGCGTTCACGCTTGCGGCCGCGCTGGAGAACGGCTACACCCCGCTTTGGACTTTCGACACCCCGTCTCCCCTGGAGATCCCGGGCGGCAACGCCGGCGGCTCGCCGTGGGTGGTGCACAACGCCGAGGGCGCGGGCGAGGGGATCATGGATATGCGAAAAGCCACGGCCCATTCGGTCAACACCTACTTCGCCCAGTTGGTCCAACAGGTGGGCGCGGACAGGGTGGCCGGGGTCGCCGAACGCATGGGTATCACCAGCGCCCTGAAGCCCTACCTCTCCATCACGCTGGGCAGCCAGGAGGTCGACCCGTTGGAGATGGCGTCGGCCTTCGGGACTCTGGCCAACCGCGGGGTCCACTGCAAGCCCTATGCCGTGGCCCGCATCCTCGATTCCACGGGCAGGCAACTCTACGAGGCGGAGCCGTCTTGTGAGCGGGCCGTTTCTGCCACGGTGGCTGCCGAGGTGACGGAGTTGCTCACCGGCGTCATCACGGGTGGGACCGGGACCGGGGCGCGGATAGACCGGCCGGCCGCCGGCAAGACGGGAACCACCGACGACTACGGTGACGCCTGGTTCGTCGGCTACGTGCCGCAACTGTCCACGGCGTGCTGGATGGGCGACCCGCGGGGCTCGAGTTACTCGATGACCAACGTCCACGGCCGGCGGGTATTCGGTGGGACATTCTGCGCGCCGATGTGGGGCGCATTCATGAAGCAGGCATTGAAGGACGCCCCGGTCGAGTTCTTCCCCGAAGCGCCGGCGATCACGACGGTCACGGTGCCCAAGGTGACGGCGATGCTGCAGCCCGACGCGATCAAGTCGCTCAAAGATGCCGGGCTGTCCGCCATCCTGGTTCCGGTGTCTTCGGGCATGTCGGCCGGCACGGTGCTGCGCCAGGGCCCGGCCGAGGGCTCCACCGTTCCGAGGGGCAGCCCGGTGACCCTGTCCGTCAGCGACGGCATGGGCTCCCGGGTGGTGGTCCCGAACGTGGTGGGCATGGCCGACAAGGAAGCGACGAAGGTCCTCATCGGCGCGGGGTTCGCGGTGGAAACGAGCTACGTGCTCGTGGAGGACAGGAGCCAGATCGGGGTGGTGCTCAGCCAGACGCCCGCGGCGGGCAACGAGGCCGAGCGGTCCTCCACCGTCAAGGTAAGCGTTGGCTTGGATTCCCCCTCCCCGACCCCGACCCCGTCACAGTCGCCCAGTGCGCCCTCCACGCCGGAGGAAGCCGCGCCGGGTCCGAAGGAGTCGCCGCCCAGGCCATAGCCCTCTTGGGCACGGGGTTTCCCGGACATCGAGCCGTGGCGGGGCGGTGTCTCAGGAACCGGCCAGGCGTTCCCTCACCAGGCGGTTGACCAGCCCTCCGTCGGCCTGGCCCTTGAGCTTGGCCATGAGCGGGCCCATGATCTTGCCCAGGTCCCCGGGCCCCGCGGCGCCCGCCTCGGCGATGGCCGCCTCGACCATCCGCACCAGTTCCTCCTCGGCAAGCTGCGCGGGCAAGTAGCCGTCGAGGATCTCCTTCTCGCGCCGCTCGTTGTCGGCGAGATCCTCACGCCCGGCCGCGGAGTAGGCTTCGATGGCTTCCTTGCGGCGCTTGGCCTCGCGGCCGATGACCGCGACCACCTCGGCATCGTCGAGCTTGCCCATCTTCTCGACTTCGGCGTTGCGGACGGCGGTGAGCACCAGGCGCAGGGTCGAGACGACGTCCTTGTCTCGAGCCTTCATCGCGGCCTGCATGCGGGTGCGAATCTCGTCCTGGAGCATCTGCCACCACCTCGACTGCCTCGTGCGATCTTGCGAGCCCCAACGATACCGCGGATTCCCCGCTCCGGGTTGGCGGAACCTACAATAGCCCCCTATGCGAATGGCGATTCTTGCGCTGGTGGCGACCGGGGCGGCGGCGGCCGTCGCCGTCGCCTATGGAGTGTTGATCGAGCGGACCTGGTTCGCGCTGCGCCACATCCGGGTTCCGTGTCTTCGCGAAGGGCGACCGATTCGCGTGCTTCACCTGTCGGATCTGCACCTGCTCGCGGGTCAGCGCGCACCGCTCGAGTTCCTGCGGCGGCTTGCGGGAGAGCGGGTCGACCTGGTGGTGTGCACCGGGGATTTCCTGGGCGGGTGCGGCGGAATCGAGCCCGCCATCGAGGCGATGGCCGCCTTCCACCCTCGGATCGCCGCCGCGTACGTTCTGGGGTCCAACGACCACTTCGCGCCCAAGGCGCAGAACTACCTCGGCTACTTCGCGCGCGGCCGGCCGCCGGCGCTGGGAGCGCCGATTGAGGCGGGCAGGCTGAAGGAGGGGTTGGGGGCCCTGGGATGGCTGGATCTGTCGAATCGCGAGTCCCGCATCGGCACGCCGGGGGGACACATCGACCTCGCCGGCATGGACGATCCGCACATCGGGAGAAACGATGTGACCGTCCCGCGTGAAACCACCGGGAGTCCCTTGGTGCGCTTGGCTTTGGTGCACACCCCCGACAGACGAAGCATCCGGGCGTTTGCCACGGCGGGCTACGACTTGGTGCTGGCCGGGCACACCCATGGCGGCCAGGTGCGCATCCCGGGGTTCGGGGCGCTGGTCACCAACTGCGACTTGCCCAGGAGATCGAG
>JBBAAN010000127.1:0-6097 GCA_041658225.1 Actinomycetota bacterium | reverse complement strand
AAGGTGCTTCACGCCTTCGGCGACCGACTCGCAGGCGCGAACCAGGATGTCCGCCTGGCGACGGGCCTCCTCGGTCGGGGCCTCGATCTTGTGAAGGATGTAGGTGTCCGCCGCAGCCTCGATGAAGTCCACGACGTCGTCGATGTTGGCGGCCAGCGCGTGGATGTCTTCTCGGTCGATGGGCGTGACGAAGCTGGTGTTCAGGCGGCGGATGATGTCGTGGGTGATCTCGTCCCCGCGGTGCTCGAGCTCGACTATCGCGTGGCAGGAGGCCCTGGGATCTTCGTAGCGCTCCACCATTTCCCGATAGAGCTTGGCGCCCTCGACCGCGATCTGCGTGCTCTGCTCAAACAGATCGAAGAAGCTCTTGTCCGCAGGGATCAGCCTGAACCTCACCGCATCCTCCGTGTCCGCACACACTCCGGCAGGTCGACCCCTCACCCTCACTTGTCCCGGCCGGGCTCGAAGGCCCTTCGCCATGGCGAGCGCGGACGGGGAGAGGAATCGGCCGAAAACCAAACTCGATTCAGCGGTGAGTGATCATACCCGGTCGCGGCGGTGCGGATGAAACGGCGCCGGGGTGGCAGGGAAAGCCTTGGGTCACTGGCCGGCAAGCAGCGCTGACGGATCCGGTCATCGCGCGCAGCCTCTGGTCACGGCTGCCGCCTCCCCACCTTCGGTAGCCGCAGTTTTGGTGCGAGGGCTCTTCTTGGGTAACCATCTTCCTGAGGTCATGCGGCGAGAAGAAACGGATCGAGGAACGGTGTACCGTGGATCGGCCACGGCGCGGGCCTATCGAGAGGGGGGGCAATGGATTTCTCCGTACCGGCGGAGTTGGCGGATCTTCGTGCTTCTTTCAGGGCGTTCCTCGATCGCGAGGTGCGTCCGGTCGATGAGCGCTTCCGGGTTGAGATCCAGGAGGACGTCGCGACCGGGGAGATGCGCGACGCCGCCACAGCGCTTCGGCGCAAGTCCTGCGAGCAGGGCTTCTACGCGGCCTACTTCCCCGAGGAAGAAGGCGGCTGGGGGCTGTCCAAGCTCGGGATGGCCATGCTCGTCGAGGACAACTACGCCTCCGGCCTGCGGTTTGCCCAGTATGTGATCGGTCCTCCCAACCCCGAAGCCCCCACGACCCTGCTGCTGGAGTGCACGCCCGAGCAGAAGGCGCGCTACCTGACGCCCTTGATGCGGGGCGAGACCTCGATGTGCTTCGCGCTGACCGAGCCCGAGGCCGGTTCAGACGCCCAGGCCATCAGGATGCGTGCCGAGCGCGACGGGGACTTCTGGGTACTCAACGGCGTCAAGCACTACATCACCAACGGCGCCCACGCCGACTTCGCCATCGTCTTCGCCGTGAACGATTCAGCGAAGCGGGCATCGGGTGGGATCACGGCGTTCATCGTCGAAGCCGGCACTCCGGGGTTCAAGGTCGGCAAGCACCAGAAGACCCTGGCCGGCGACACCAACCAGTCCGAGCTGATCTTCGAGGATTGCCGCGTTCCGGCGGCCAACGTCATCGGCCAGGAAGGCTACGGTTTCTACTCGGCCATGAAGTTCCTGAACGCCGGGCGTGCGTTCATCGGCGCCATGTGCGTGGGCACCGCGGAGTACCTGATCCGCACGGCGGCCGAGTATGCCAAGGTTCGCACCGCCTTCGGCAGGCCGATCGGGAAGTACCAGGCGATCCAGTGGATGCTGGCTGACTCCACGGTCGAGGTGGAGGCGGCGAGGCTGCTCGCCTACCAGCTCGCCTGGAAGGTGGACCAGGGACTGGATTCCCTGGCGCTGGCGCGGGACTCCTCGATCGTCAAACTGAACAACACCGAGATGGTCAACCGCGTGGCCGATCGCGCGGTGCAGATCTTCGGCGGTATGGGGGTGCTGACGGAAGGGCCGGTCGAGTACGCCTACCGGGTCTCGAGGATGTTGCGCATCGTCGAGGGAACCAGCGAGATCCAGCGGCTGATCATCGCGAGATCATTGGGGCTGTAGTGTAGTGCGCCCGAATTCGCCGTAGACACCGAGGGCGCGGTGGCGCTCTCGGTGGTGGCCGTACCTACGGGGGCGAGTACTACGCCTCGGGGTCGATCTCCGCCACCAACTCGATCTCCACCGTGGCTCCGAGCGGCAACCCGGCCACGCCGACGGCCGAGCGTGCGTGGCGACCGGCCTCCCCGAACACCTCAACCATCAGATCGCTCGCCCCGTTGACGACCTTGGGTTGGGCGGTGAAGCCGGGGGCGCTGGCCACGAATCCGGTGAGCTTCACGATGCGGCGCACGCGGCTCAGCTCGCCGAGTTCGGCCTTGAGCACGGCCAGGGCGTTCAGGCCCGCCGTGCGCGCGTCATCGCAGGCGTCCTCAACGCTCACCTCAGCGCCGACCAATCCGGTCCGGTGGATCACGCCGGAGACGGAGGGCAGTTGACCGGAGGTGAAGATGAGGTTGCCCGAGCGGGTCGCGCGAACGTAGGAGGCCACCGGCACCGGCGCCCCGGGCAGATGCAGGTGAAGTGCTTCCAGTCGATCCTCAGGGGTGGACACGGTCAGCGCCTCCTCGATGTTCGATCCGGGTGCCCGCTTGCCTGACCGTTCAGTGCCGGTAGCGCACGCGGGTGGCATCTCGGCAGTATCCCTGTTCCCACACGTGGGCGCCTCCAGGCCGCCGTCCGGCGTGACCGGTATGTTGCCGCCCGCGCCCCGCCGCCCGCAAGCCGTCGGGTGCTAGCGGAAGATCCGGCGGCCCGGGTGAACCCGCCCGACGAGCCACACGATGGCGAGTATCAGTGCCGCCCACCACAGGATCTTGGCCGTGAAGAGGCCGAGCATGAACAGCACTACAGCGAGAACCAAGAGGAAAACCATGACCATCCTCCCATCTCCGAAGAGCAGAAACGTCACTCACAGCATCGCCTTGTCACGTCACGCGAGCGTCACTGGATTTGCCGCCTCCGGTGCAGTTTGATCTTCCCGGTCGGTGACCCGATTCGGATCGACGGAGGGGCCGATTCCCAACTCGCTTTGAAGGAGTTGGCCGAATGCCTCGTACTCGCGCAGTGCCGCGGCGAGGTTACGCTCGGCGAGGTGGGCTTCGATGAGCGCGCGGCGGGCGCTCTCACGCAACGGCTCCCCCGACACCGCCGCGAGACCGGCTTGCACGGCCTGACCGAACCGCCCTTTCGCGCTCAGTCTCCGGCACAGGGCCTCAAGGGCGCGCAAGCGAAGCTGGTGGTATCGCTCGCGCTCCATCAGCACCCAATCTTCGCTCCAGTCGGGCAGGAGATCGGCGGACAGAGACTCCTCGTTCACCTCGGCGACATCGTCTAACCTCGATTCTCGGCGACCCGATTGAGGCTTCACGCGGTCGCCGAGCTCGCAGACCGATGTGCCCCCTGCCCTTGGCCTGATTGGCTTTTCGGGGGACGCCCCTCGTAAGACTGTAGGGGAACTACTGGAAGCACAGAGGCCTCCGGCCATTGGTCTTCTCGATCAGCAGGGCCACAGCGCTCGGACCACCTGCCAAGCACAGGGCCTTGGTGCCGAGAATTGAGGGGTCGAGTTGGTCCAAGATCCACCACTTGGGCGAGCAACTGGTCTATGCTTGCGGTATGGCGTTCCAGAGGACCACCTGAGGTCATGCGGGCAGGAGCGGTATACTTCACCGAGCCGGCCGAGCCGGCGCAGCGCCGCTACGAGGCGTTGCGGGCCTATCTGGTGGAGGAGGCGAGCGCCGACGATGTCGCCTCCTGCTTCGGCTACTCGGTACCGACGGTCTACCAGATGGCCTCCGAGTTGCGCGCCGGGCGGGCAGGCTTCTTCCTCTCCTCCAAGCCGGGACCCAAAGGGCCACGCAAGGCGGGGGCGATTCGCGGACGTGTCCTTGCGCTGCGTGCCAAGGACCGCTCGGTCACGGAGATCGCGGCCGCCCTTGCCGCCGAGGGCACGCCGGTGTCGCCCCAGACGGTGTGGTCGGTGCTTGTCGCCGAGGGACTCGAGCGGCTGCCGACCAGGCCGCGCCAGGCCAGGGGACCAGCGCCGCGTACCTCGCCCATCAAGTCGCGGGCGCTTGGGGCGTGGCCGGTGAGGGCCACCATCGCCTGCGACCACGCCGGGCTGTTCCTGCTCTGGCCGGCGATGGCCACCCTCGGCCTTGACACGCTGGTCGCCCGGGCGCGATACCCGGGCACGCAGGCGCTGTCCTCGTGGCAGTCGATGGGCTCGCTGCTTGCCACCAAGCTGCTGCGTCGAGCCCGGGTCAGCCACGTCGAGGATCTGGCCTCAGACGCGGGCGTGGGCTTGGCGCTCGGGCTCACGGCCATCCCCAAGGCCACGCATCTGTCCACCTACTCCTACCGCGTTCGTCGCGAGTGCAACGAGGCGCTGCTGGCCTCACTCGCCGGTCGGATGCGCGAGCTCGGCATGGCCACCGGCGAGGCCGGGTTCAACCTGGACTTCCACTCCATCCGCCATCACGGAAGCGAAGTGCCGCTTGAGAAGAACTACGTGCCGTGCCGCTCGCAGGCCACCCGCTCGGTGCTCACCTTCTTCGCTCAGGACCATGCCTCCACCGAGATGGTCTACGCCAACGCCGACCTCACCAAAGCGGAAGCGGCCCGGGAGGTGATCGCCTTCGCCGACTACTGGCAGCGCGTGGCCGGCGCCGACCCGGGTCTGCTCGTCTTCGACTCCCGCCTCACCACCTATCCAGTGCTGGGCGAGCTCACGGCCCGCGGCATCCATTGGCTGACCCTGCGCCAGCGAGGCAGAAGCGTGCTCGCCGCCCTGGCCGCGCTGCCCGACAAGGCGTGGAAGTGCGTGCGCATCGAGCGAGCGGGCCGCTACCGCACCCCACACCTGCACGACGAGATGATCACGATCAAGGGCATCGAGCGAGCTGTGCGCCAGATCGCCATCCGCAACATCGGCCGCGACGAGCCCACCCTGCTCATCACCAACGACCAGACCAGCCCGGCCAAGGACCTGTTCGCGCGCTACGCCGAGCGCATGCTCATCGAGAACGAGCTCGACGCCTACATCTGCGGCTTCCACCTCGACGCACTCTCATCAGGCCTGCCGCTCAACGTCGATCTGGACACCACCCTCACCGTCGTGGCCGGCAACCTCTACCGGCTGTTCGCACGAGAGCTCGCCCGCTATGAGCACGCCACCCCCGACCGGCTCTACCGCCACTTCATCGACGCCACCGGCACGCTGCACGTCGCTGAGGACCATGTGAGAGTCGAGCTTGGCGTCAGGGCTTACACGCCGGTGCTGCTGGAGGCCGGCTTCCAAGAACTCGATGTCCCCATCCCATGGTGGGAGGGGCGTAAGCTCCGGTTCAGCTTCCCGGCCCGATGAACTTAAGGTCGATTATTGGACCGAGAATCGAGGCTAAGTCCTGCGACGGGTCCAGCACCCTGCGGGCGAGTGCTTCGCCTTCCCGAAAATCCACGGCCACCGTCGGGGACAGCGCGATGTGACCGCTCGTCAGAGTGACCAACGCATACGCGGGGTGGCGAAGGCGCCACAGCGCTGAACGCAGGCTGCCTTCGGCACGATGTTCCGTTGATTCCCCCCACAGTGCGCCGGCGACGAAGGTGCGCAGCAGCGACCGATCGTGGAGAGCGAGGAAGCACACGAGCCGCTGGGCGTCCATGGGCAAGGGGACGTCTTCCGCCTCGATGCTCAAGCGGAAGCCGCCGAGCAGGCCCAGGCGCACCGGCGGCGCAGATACAGCCGGCACAGAGCCGGCGCTCAAGCCCATCCTTCTCCCATCGGCGAGCCCCCGGGGCACCATTTCGTGGTTCTCGACGAATCCATCCTACCCGCCCCCCGCAAGGATGAGGCGTTGGGTACCGCACTAGTTCTGCCGCCGTGACGGCGCCGTGACGCGCGCGGGTCACACTATGCCCAGGTCACATCAGTAGGAGAAAAGGAGGCCCCTCATGGGTGCGTTGCTGCTGGTCTTGCTACTCACGCTGGTGCTGTTTGGATTGGGATTCACCCTCAAGATCCTTTGGTTGGTCGCGCTGGTGCTGCTCGTGGTGTGGCTCGTCGGGGTGATTCGACCCGCCCAGGGCCGGCGCTTCTACCGGTGGT
>JBBAAN010000126.1:0-6102 GCA_041658225.1 Actinomycetota bacterium | reverse complement strand
AGGTTCCCCCCACCCAGCAGCCAGCCATACAAGAAGAGCCGATTCACGACGAAGACGTAGGCGATGCCGCCGAACAAGGCGACCAAGACCAGGAGCATGACGATGCCCACGAGGTACGATCGCGGCGATAGCGGTCCGCTGCCGGGGGTCTGACTGGCGAGCTGGCCGGGGCTCACAAGAGTCAGGATCACGAGGCCGACGGTCAGGGCTCCCGCCGAGGCCGTGATCGCCAGGATCAGCTCATCGCCGGCGAGCGCTTGGACTCGACATATCCCAAACGCGGGGCCGAGATCTTCCGTCGGACGCCGCCGAAGGCCGCCAAGCTCAACAGCAAGACCCCGACAAACAGGGCCAGGTCCCAGACCGGCCCGAGGCGGGCGCGGGTGATGGGGTAGACGGCCAGCGCCATGAAAATCAACCCCAAGAGCAGGTCCCACAATCCATCCTTGCAGTTCATCAGGCGCAGGGTACGCTTTTGGACCTCGCGCAAATCAGGCGATTCAGACATGTGTGATCCTTCCCGCCCCGTGCTTCGTGGGGGAGTGTACTTTGCCGTGCAAAGTACTTGTTCCCAATGCAGGAGGTGTGCGGGCCCTTGTCGAGTCCCAAAGCGGGGACCGGATGCCCCGGGAGCCACATCAGCGCGGTGGGCCTGTTGCCCGCCTGGCCGATTCCGGCCCTAAAGAGGGGCTGCACAGTGCGGGCGCATGCCGGCCTGCCGGCGGGCGTGCCCGGCCTGCACAACTGGGCGACCTCCCAGCCTTTCGCCGAACCCGAGTCGCAAGGCCCGAAGCCGCTTGGCGGCTGAAGCCAAGTTCGTTACCATCTCCACTCCGGCGCGCCACCGCGCCCGAGGGATGCCCTGATGACCGGCGTGGTCCAATTGCGTGACGTGCTCCCGTCCGATCTCGAGATCTTCTTCCGGCACCAGCTGGACCCTGAAGCCACTCGCCTGGCCGCGTTCCCCGCCCGGGACCGGCCAGCCTTCATGGCGCACTGGACCAGGATCCTCGCTGACCGGGCGAACACGATCCGAACGATCCTCATCGATGGGGAAGTGGCCGGCAACATCGTCGCCTTCCAGCAGGCGGAGAGACAACTGGTCGGCTATTGGGTGGGACGGGACTACTGGGGCCAGGGGATTGCCACCCAGGCGCTCACCCTGTTCCTGCATCTCGTGGCGGCCAGGCCGATCTATGCGTTCGTTGCCAAACACAACCCGGCTTCGATCCGAGTCCTGCAGAAGTGCGGATTCGTGGTCTGTGCCGAGGACCTCGCGGGAAGCCGCGCGGTCGACGACGATGTCGAAGAGGTTCTCCTTAGACTCGAAGCGGATGGGTCGCCCACGCCTGGTTGAGAGCTGGAATCGTCCGGCGGCACAAGAAGTCCAACACTACCAGCAGAGGGCGCCGCTGCCGTCGCGGCCCTCAGCCTCGGACGGCAGGCGGCCCGCGGGTGGATCAGCTAGCCCGAAGTCATCCGGCGAAGGCGCATTCAGAAGAACCTCGCCGACCTCATCCCGTCATCAGCCAGACCGGTTGCCAATTGGTGGCCCTCGCCTGCCGGCTGCCCGCAAGGCCGGCCGTACGGTCAATGGCCGCACATCCGCCACGGGCAAGCAGGGACCAGGCCCCGGTGAAAAAGCCGCAAGTGTCCTCCGTTGGGGGCTGAAGGCAGAATCCAGGTCCTCGCCCGTCGTTCGAGCAGCCCGGATGGAGGCACCTTGCGCGCGCCATCGGGCGACGAGGCAGCTACCCCTGACCGCGGATGCGGACTCCGGCCCCTCCTGATGCATGGCGCATGGGTCTCCGATCCGAAGTCGAGAATGGTTTATACTGGACAAGAATAGTCTCAATCGAGGGAGGAGCGCCCGACATGCAGAAGGTCACCACATTCCTCACGTTCCAGGACCACGCCGAAGAGGCGGTGAGTCTCTACGTTTCCGTGTTCAAGAACTCGAAGATCTCGAGCATCGTTCGCATGGGAGGCGAAGTGCCGGGGGGGAAGGGGGCATTGCTGCATGCGGCGTTCCAGCTTGATGGACAGGAGTTCATGGCGATGGACGGCGGCCCGTACTTCGCCTTTTCCCAGGGCATCTCGCTCTTCGTGAACTGCGAGACGCAGGAAGAGGTGGACCGTCTCTGGGGGAAGCTCTCCGAGGGCGGAGAGCAGGGGCAATGCGGCTGGCTCAAGGACCGGTTCGGTGTGTCCTGGCAAATCATACCTTCTGCGCTGGGCGAGCTGATGCAGGACAAGGACCCTGAGAAGTCGAAGCGGGTCATGGACGCGATGCTCAAGATGAACAAGATCGACATCAAGGCCCTCCGGCAGGCGTACGAGGGAAACTGACCGGGGGTCGGACCTATCCCCACCTGTGAATCGCACGTTGTGGCCGCGGTCCCCGACCGTGGGGTTGCGCGCTGAGCGGTGAAAGACCGAACTACCCAGCAGCCTCTTCTAGGAATTGATGACTTCCATCCTGCGCCGCCGAGCGCGGGGTTGAATCGTCTGGCGTGGGCCAGCGTGCCCCTCAATGGATTGGATTGCATCGGTCGGTGCGGACGTTGGCCCTACACCGACGCAGGTATCCCGGGCCTATGAACGCTGTTTCTCGGGCCAAGGAGGTCGCTAAGGTCGCGCCGCCACCGAGTGGCCGTATCAGAAGACAGTGGAACCAGCATCGGGCAGGAGGTTCTGCGAGCAGCTAACCAGGCGCGGGACGCCAGGCGGCAGAACGGAGAGTGCGCATGGCATCCGTCATGGGACGGCGGGTTGACTCGCATCGTAGTCGGCACCCCACCATCGGTCGGTGAGGGTGAGTCACCCAAGGTATCCATCCATCTCTCGCGGATCATTCGGTTCGAGGCTGACAGGATCATGGGATGCCAACCCGTGCGGCCCAGACCAGCCTCGGTGCGTATCCCATCTCGGCATCATGCGCGCTGGCGCACGGTAATGGCCCGAAGGTGCCGTGGGTCACGCGCATCCGGCACGTGTACGATGGAGTTTGAGGCAGGGCTGGCTCAGCCTGCATGAAGTATGGAAGCACACACGCTCTCCGACTCGGGCGTTATAATCTGAGGAGCCCGAACGTTCGCCTTCGTCCTCCACTGGTCAATCGAAAGGGCCCGCTATGAACCTGTTCCAGAAGATCCTTGATAAGCTCGGATTCAAGCCAGCCCCTCCCGCAAAGGCTGCTCCAGTTCCGCCCTCTGGGGGACATATTCCGACGGGGGCAATCGCCATGCCGAAGCCGGCCGCCATCCCGGTCGTCGACGTCGTCGCCAAGCTTGAGGGCCTCGCGGCCAAGAACACTCAGAAGCTCAATTGGAAGGTCTCGATTGTGGACCTGCTCAAGCTCCTGGATCTCGAGAGCAGCGTCGAAGCCCGCAAGGAACTGGCGACCGAGCTGGGTTGCCCCGCCGACAAGATGGGCGATTCGGCGGCGATGAACACCTGGCTGCACAAGACGGTGTTGCAGAAGCTCGCCGCCAACGGCGGGAACATCCCGAAGGAGCTCTTGGACTAATCTGGCGCGGCTTGTCCCGGGTCCCAACGCAGACAGCGCGCGTCTCGCGAAGTCGAGCCCGCGCATGCGGCCCGGATTGCGCGAGGCGAAGTCCAAGCGCGGGACCAGACCAAACGCGGTGCCGCCCGGTCCTTCGTCTCGCGGCCGTGGCAGGGACGAAACTAGCGCGCAGACCGCGCCCGCACATGCAAAGAGCCGCCCCCTATGGGGCGGCTCTTTGCATGTGCGTCTGCCTCCGCAATCTGTGGCCGGGCAGACGGGGTCAGTCTTTCTTGGGTCTCGGCCACTCGAGATTGGCACTGCCATCAGGGAGGCTCGATCACGCAAGCTGACGCGGCGTGAGTGGAACCACATTGTTGTTGACGCGTGACATGATGTAGCCTGGTCCATCGTGCTGGCGCAGGCTGTGGACGTCCTCAAGATCGGCCGCCATGGGCAACGCATTGATCGGGTCGAAGTGGGAAGCGATTGCAGCCTCCTTCACGCCGGCCATGATGACGACCAACGGCCGACCTTCGATCGGAGGCGGGATGGATGCCAAAGGATCTCACCAATCACCGGACACCGCAGGTCGAGGGTCGAGGCGCTTCGCATCGAGCGGTTCATGACAGTCTGCGCGTCTCGAGGCATGGTTCCCCGTGGCCTGAGTCATCTCGCAACTCGCCTCCCCAGACGTGTGGTCTGGAGTGCGCTCATCGGCCGGCCACCCGACCAGGGGGCTCAATCCGATTAGGGGCAGCAGTCGAGCGTACGAGGTGCTTCGCACAATGGGGACGACCCCAGGGCGGGTGTGGGGGGCGCGGCGATCCCATCCACGATACTCGGGGGTGCCGCCGGGACCGCCCCGGCTGTTGGGGCCGTCGGGTTCCGCCCCCTCGCTGGCGCTTGTCCCGCCCGACGGCCTGACGTAAAGTGATGAGGATCGTTCCCGGATCCGCCGGGCGATTTCATCCGAGGCCGTTTCTCGTTCCGCGGCCTCGCCCGTGAGGACCCTGCAACATGCCAACCATTCAAACCATCGTCCGCCAGATCAACAAGGGTCTGGTCCCTCAGTTCGAGACGGAGCTGCGCAAGGTCCTGACCGTGCAAGACCGGGAGTGGCTGATTGAGCAGATCGTCCGACTGACGCTGGATGCCCACAGCCTGCATGAGATGGACCGCAGGACCCTTCAGGAGACCAAGGCCGCCAAGAGGCGGGAGCGTGTGGTCCGGGTGCACGGCCTGGGACTGGGGCGGGGCACGCTGACCGCATTCCTTGAGGAGTATGCCGCCTTCGACCGCGAGCGCCTGATTGCCGGCGGTTTCTTGCTCGGGTCCGCTCCCGCCAAGGGGACGGCGATGCTGACCGAAGACGCCCGGACGCCGGAGGGGGGCCGGTTGTTGCTCTACGCGAAGGACGTCCTGTTCGCCCTGCTGTTCGGAGACGAGGCGACGAATACGCACCTGGAGAGGACGCAGCGCGAGCTGCTCACCCTGACCGTACCGCGGGACAAAGTCGAGGCGCTCGATTTCATGAAAGCCACAACGGAGCTGAGCGCGTTCGGCACCTGGCAGGATCCGGAGAGCGTCTCGAATGATCAGCGCGCCGACAACGTGCTCCTGGAAGTGGAGTACGGGGAGATCGATGGGGAACTGGTGGGACACGGGATTGTCCGGGCGCTGAGCCTGATCAACAGCCTGGAAATCAACGAGCAGATCCTGTACGCCCGCATGATCAACATCGAGGAGACCACGCTCATCGTGTGAGCAAACCGACGGCGGACTGTGCCGCCTCGCCCGCCGACCGCCGCTGTGCTGGAGCGGGCGCGCGCGAGGGGCGCTTGAGGACCAGGCTGCACTGGTTAGACGCGGGTCGCCAGATGGGACAGCAGACTTGCCGGGGAGGGGCTGTGCGACGGGAGGGGCCAGATGCTGCCTTCATCATCGCTGTTTGACACCTGGATCTCACGGCCGAAGCGTCCGTGGGTTGGCGTCATCTTCGCCATCCTCCTCCTGGTAGCGCCGTTTCTGGTCGCCTGGCTCGAGGGGGACATGCCCTGGCTGATCGAGACCGGCCGTTGGCGATCCATTCTAGTGTCCCCGACGATCATCACCTATGTCCTCGCCGTGGCGCCGCGTCAGGCCGCCCTGGAGGCGCGGGTGCTTGACTCGCTCCGACCACTCCTCTTCGATGAGCAGGCAGGCCTCAGCCGTCTGGCACAACAGGCTGGCGGCATGTCGGTGGGAAGGGAGGTGGCGGCTTTCTCTGTCGGCGCGGCGCTGGCGGTGGCGATGAGTGCGCGGGGACTGAGGGACGGAGTCACCGGGCTGGAGCTGGTCCTGGTCCTGGAGCAGGCGCTGATTTACGGGTTGATGGGCGTCGTGGTCTACGGCTCACTGGCCGGCACCCGGGTGACGAGTGCGCTGCTGGGATTGGATCTCAAGATCGAGCCCCTGGATGTGTCGCTGTTTGTGGCAATCGGCCGGCAGAGCCTATCGATGGCGCTCATCTTCGTGGGCGGTATCACGCTGAGCTTCCTCTTGATCGGGGTGCAGCCCGAATACCTGCTCCTATGGGAATTCTGGGTGGTTTA
>JBBAAN010000125.1:0-6158 GCA_041658225.1 Actinomycetota bacterium | reverse complement strand
CATCTGCGCCGCTTCCTGTGCGGTCGCCAGCGCGGCCGAGACGTGGGGCTTGTGCCTCAAGAGGGTTTGCGCCGAGGTCGAGAAACGGGCGGCAATGCCGCGTAGGGACTCGCCGGCAACGATGGCCTGGTCGATTGCGGCGCGGTCGTTTCGGCTACAGATCGTGCACCGTTTTCCCATGTTCGGCTTCCTCGTGGCCCGTTGTCCAGGCGTCGCACAACGCACGCACGATGGCATCGAGCAAGGCTCCCCGCTCATCGGCCGTCATTCCGTGGACGTGGCTTCCGACCACGAACGCGGCCGTCAATTGCGCATGTTCGAAGTAGGGGCAGGACTTCGGATCCATGGTCAGCACCCGCGCGTCTGCAGGAATGTGGCGGTAGCAGGCGCGTGCGAGACGGAAAGACCCTTGCCGCAAAAGCCGAGGTTCTTGAACCGCGAAAGGATCGATCGCTTCGAGGTGGTGTCTTCTCCGAAGATTGCCGTAGCCGCCTCGCCGGTCGTGAACACGCCTGCTTTGAGGCCTTTCATGTAGCGCTTGTGGATGTGGACCGGGTCCAGCTCGTCGGAGGCCTTCGGCGACTTGGCCGACTTCGTGGGATTCACCTTCGGCGCAGGTACCTCGGCGCCGACAACACGCAACACGGAAAGCGTCGAGCCTTCCGGCCCCGGCAGACACAACGCGGCGTCGGCCTTGCTCAACCGGCCCATGCCTGATTCCGGGCGCAGTTCCAGCGCACCCCGGCGAACGGCTTCGAGCAATGCCGCGTGCGCGCGTTCCGTTGTGAGCTTGCTCGCCCGAACAACGGCCGGCACCAGGACAAGCGGAGCCACGTTCGAGCGGGCCAGTTCGGCCGTGGCGGCATCGAGCACCGTGGCAAGGTCGGCCGCCTGGTCGACTTGCGGCGCCGAGGTCGCGGGCCATGCTCCGACGCGTTGGGCCTCTTGTCGCAAGAGCATGCGGAGCACGCTTGCGCCCGTCGCTTTCGCGGCAATGCCCATGCCTTCGAGCTGGTGACGTTGACGGTCGACCAGGGCTCGGAGAGCATCATCTTCGAGCGGGGTTAGGCGAACGGCGACAACGGGCCCGTCGTTCGAGGTGACGTTGGTGCGGTCTGCTGATTTCGATCTTCCCATGTGAATAGGTGTAGCGCACGAATGCACGCAAGTCAACACCAACACCACACGGCCGATCACTTTTCTTCGATCGGGCCGGGCTCGTCGTCGGAGGCCTCCGGCTCGACGTCCATCGAGTCGGTGTAGTCCTGCAGCCGGCGGCGAGACTCCGGCGATGTGAGCGACGGGTAGCGGCGGCCAAGCTCGCGGAACTGGCGGCGCAGCGCCAGCCATGCCGCCAGACCGCCGTCGAGTCGCGGTTGCCTCATGCTGCCATCCGGGCGATCTGCACCGCCACGAAGGCCTTGCCGGTGCGAGAGCACAGACCCTCGGCCGACAATGCGGAGGCGATGTCACGTAGGCTCATGCCGTTGGAGCGCGCCTCGCGCACCCTGGCGATGACAGCCTGCTCGGCTGTGTTCTGCACCAGGGTCTTGCCGTCGTCGGAGAGCGAGTAGCCGTAGGAAACCGATCCGACCCGCTCGCCCTTGGCTTTCTTCGCGGCAAGGGCCGCCGTGGTACGGGCGCGAATCAGGGCCCGCTCGTGCTGGGCGAACAGGTCCGAAATCCCGCGCATGAGCTGGTCGGAGGGTCCGTTGCCTTCGGTGCCTTCTCCGGCGACGCTGGCGATACGGGCCCCACGTGCGCCGACTTCGCGCTCGATGGTCGCGGCCAGCACCACGTCGCGGGCGATGCGATCGCGCTTGGCAACGACCAGCACGCCAGCGCCGAGGGTGCGGAGGTCGGCAAGGGCAGCGACCAGACCGTCTCGACCCTCGATCTCGGTAACGCTGCAGATGTGGTCGGTGTGCCAGGCGACGACGGCGATCCCCTCGCGTCGCGACCAGGCCTCGATGCTCGCCCGCTGTGCTTCCGGCGAAAGGCGTTGTTCGTCCTTGCTCGCCCGCAGATACGCTACCGCCATCTTCGTGCTGCCCGGGGTCGTTCGCTTTGCCATGATCAGAGCATACGCCTTTCCTTTTCGTGTGCAACATGAATTGACATTGGCCGTTGTCGTTTTGTGGGATAGTGTGCGCCGAGGGTCGGGCTGTAACGAGCCGGACGGTTTGTAACAGGCAGACCACTGAACAGGCCGCCCGGTTCGTGTTGGCTTGCGTCAATTCATGTTGACCACGAATGCACAACCACGAACTAGGCCGCCGGGTCGACCCTCTGGCACGATGTATGACGTGAGACGTTCCACGGGAAACGCACCCGTCCCTTGCGTCAAGTGCGGTCGGCCGACGACGAACCCTCGGCGAGGGCTGTGCGACAAGCACTACCTGGAGGCCTACACCGGCCGGGTCGTTGGGCCCGCCTGCGAGGTCTGCGGGAACCAGGATCCCCGCGTGCTCGGCCGGCGGCGCCTCGATGGCTGCACCTGGTCGACCTTGTGCTCCAACTGTTCGGCCGTGGCAGGCAAGCGGACGTTGACCGTGGGCGAGCTCGCGCTCGAGGTTCGGCCACCTGGGGACCGCCGGCAGCAGGACCGCCGAGGCGGCGCCGACCGGAGGCACCTGGAACGACGACGCGAAGTAGACGTTGTTCGGCTGCTGGACGATCGCCGGGAGGGCGGTAGACGGGGCTCCGACCAGGTGCCTGCGCCGGAGGCACCAGGCGGCGCCTAGACGCGTCGGGCGGTCTGGACGCCCAACCACCCGACCCCAGGCCGGCGGCGCGGTCCTGGCAAGGCTGGGCGAGACGGCGCAGGCGAATCGTCGGGCCTGCACAGCGGTCTGGTCGACCAGCTCGCCACCTGTCGCCGGCACCTGCATTGTCCAGCGGGCAGACCTGCGCCGGTACACGGTTCGGCCACGGCTGGCGCCGCCGGTATCGGTCCGGTTTCCGTCGGGCAGCGGTGCCGCTACCGCCGCTGAACGGTACCGTTGCCGGTCCGTTCCCGCCTCTTTTTAGGCGGACAACTTCGGACAACTCGCCTTTCTTTTGTGGGCGAAAGCTGGCGAAGACTTCACGGGGCGCCGAGGCGGGTTTCCGGGTACGGGCCCGTGTGCCTCGATCCTGGGGTCTGCGAGGCCTACCGGAGCGGGCGCGGAGCGTTCCGCAATGTTCCGGCAAGCGCTCCGCGTTGGGGCACGCATGGCGTTGGAATCGCCGATGGTGTTGGGCGCTACGTGGCGTTGGACGTTCGGGCCCTTGCCGTTCGCTCCTAGGTGGTGTTCGCCGGAGACTACTTCGAGCCGCGCCGAGGCGCCGGAGGCGTCAAGCGGAATGGGGCGGCGGCGGGTGCCGGGGTCGGCCGGCGTACGAGCTTCCGGACGTTGGAGGCGGCGCCGACTGTGGGCAGCTCCAAGATCCGAGCCTTGCCGGCGGCGGTCTCGAGGTAGACGGCGTCCTGCAGCGTTCGGAGAGCGGCGTCCACGAAGTTCCGAGCGGCGGCGAGCTGTACCAGCGTCCGACTGATCGACGGGTGCAGCTCCTTGAACTCGACGATCTCGAAGTGGGTGCAGCCGTCGGAGGGAACGTCCAGATCATGCATGGCGCCGCACTTCATGCAGACTTTCACGGGCCCTTGGTTGATCATGTTTCCCTCCATGACGGTCTCGACGGTAGCACCGGCCGAGGCGGATGGATAGAGACCTGCGCCGATGGTGTCCGCCGGACTTTGTCTGGGGTCGCCAGCTTCGAACGGAAAGGTGCCCGGGGTCGATTTCGATTCGGGACTGGGGGAAGTCGGCGGCGCGCCCGTTTTCCTGCTGTAGAGCATTCCAGAATCCTGCTTTCGGAGATCCTAAGACCTTGCGTCCTTCTCGCCTTGGACCTTGTTGGTGTCCGCAGATCGCTCGCGCTCGGTTCGTAACCAAGCGAAACGATAACGATTGGCGTGGTTTTCCGGGTTCGGCCACGCGGGCCTGGTCACTTCGAGGATACCGGCCTCCTCCAGGCAACGAGTCGACCGCGATACGTTCTGTCGTGCGGCGCGGCCGGTGAGACCTGCAGCTCTCGCGAGGGTGTCTCGGTTCGGCCATGCAGACCAGCACCCACACATGGGAGACGAGACGTTCATCATGCGAGCGAGCGCGACCAGCACCAGGCGATCGACGGCGCGCTGGGGCGCGTTGCCATGCAGTAGTTCCACGGTGTTGGCCCATGCGACGAGTCGGGCGGAGCGCTCCTGCCATTGCTTGCTGCCGGCCAGCCGTTCGGCCCTGGGAAGGCTCCGCATGGGATGCCGGCGGCCGGCGGCGATCGCGCTCGCGACGACGAGCCGAGGATACTGCCTGCGGTCTCCGGCGTATCCGTTGACCTCGCAGGCTTCGAGCATCTGAACGACCGCCCACGATTCATCTGCGGCCAACAGCAAGCCACCGGCAAGCATTCCGCCGATCAGGTACGCGACCTTGTTCAGGGCCTTGTTGCGCTTGCGGCTTCCGGCCTGCACCGTTGCCAGCCTCGCGCATGCGGCTGTGATGATACTTTGGGCCCGTCGTCGTGTTTCCTCCTGCGGTGCATTCTCGTCTACCACCGGAGGCGAGACGACGAGCTGCTGTGGTTCGGCAGCAGCCGTCGGCGCCGCCGTCGTCGGGCGCCGTGGCGGTTCCAACAGACCGCGCAAGCTCAACATGCCCTGCAGCCGGAGAGCGTCGATAGACGCACCAGGAAGCCACCAAGCGCGCCGCTCGGGTTGTCCTTCGGGTCGGCCCGTTGCGAACCACGCGATCTTGCACTCGTCGGAGATCTCGATCCCGCACGTCGCCAGCAGCCGGCGGAAACCGGCATGCAGCACCTTGAAGCGTTCCCAGGTGCAGACGAGTGGTTCGGCGAATAGAAGCACGTTCCGGAAGCACGGCCCGGCGGTCGGGTTGTGCTGCGGATCCTTCGGATCGGTCCACCCGTGCGACCACGTTTGCCACAAGAGCTGGCCGAAACCGGAGGCGCGGAACGCGGCTACATGCTGCCGGCACGGAACGCCGTCGTAGTCCGTCGGCAACCCGAGAAACGCTCGCATCGAGTCGCCGTGTCGAACGTTCTCATCATTGTCAGAGAACGAGAGCATGGGCGTATCGCGCTTGTCGGCCCGTGGAACCTTGCCGATTTCCTCCAGGCGCCGACACAGGATCTCCGGAGATAGGGCGGCGGACTTGCCAGAAGTGGCGTAGCCGTCGGGCCATTGGACGAAACGAACGATCTCGACCGCCGGGCCTCGACACGATGCGAGGTCAGCGATCGGCCCCACAATCCCGGCTTGTGGTTCTCTTGTTACTTCTTGCGCAACGCGTGTTGATTCTTGTGCAACACTTGTTTCCCGTTGCGGTGCAGTGTTACCTGGTGCTAGCTTCATGGGGTTCGTCGCGTTCGTGTAAGTGGAGGATGACGGACATCGAAGGCCGGGACTGGCATCCTGGCCTTCGGCACATTTGCGGTATGGAACCCCAACCGTCTGCAAATGAGGTACGCGTGTCCAGTGGTGGTGTCAAGGCTCAGTCCTGCGCCTCCGTGGGCAGGAAGATCGCACCGACCGCGGGGTCGTGCCCATGTTCCCGGCATAGGCGGTCCCGTACTCCAGGATCCCCGCCCCGTAGTTCGTCCAGCTCCGCGTCGGTCAGCTCGATCGGGCCCGTCCGGTACCGGCGGCGCAGAAGTGCCAGCAGGGCAGCGGCGACGATGGCGGTAGGGTCGGCCGCCATCACAGACCCAAGCACGCGAAGTTACCGGCGGCGACTTGTTCCAGCTCGGCCTCGGAGAGCTTGGACAAGTCGGGCAGCGTCCCGATCGAGAGCTTGTGGTTGTCGACCAGCTCGCCAGAGACTTTGCCCAGCAGCTCCAAAACGCCGCGCACTTCGCGGATGGCGCCGAGGGCAACGCGCAGATCGTTTGCCTGCTCGGCCTTGTCGAGGATGTTCAACGCCCGCGTCTGCAGGCTTCGCACCTGGTCGAGTAGGCTATCGGCCGCGGCCATCTGCGCCGCTTCCTGTGCGGTCGCCAGCGCGGCCGAGACGTGGGGCTTGTGCCTCAAGAGGGTTTGCGCCGAGGTCGAGAAACGGGCGGCAATGCCGCGTAGGGACTCGCCGGCAACGATGGCC
>JBBAAN010000124.1:0-6210 GCA_041658225.1 Actinomycetota bacterium | reverse complement strand
GCCGATCCCGAATTGGAGCTTGCGCTGCTGGCCATCTCGTTTCGCCGGGGCATGCTGCCGGAGGTGGAAACCCCGCGGGTTCGGTGGGTGCGCCGGCGGGTTCCGGCGCGGGCGGCCCACGAGATCTGGCAGCGCCTGGACTGCCCTCCTGTGGAGATGCTGACCGGACGGCTGACGCTCTTCCACGGAACCAACTTCCTGGCGCCTCCGGCCCGCGCCGCAACGGTGATCACCGTCCACGACCTCACCTGTACCAGGTATCCCGAGCAGTGCACGCCCTGGACACGCCGCTACGCCTCATTGGTGCCGGACATGGCCCGGCGGGCGGCCGCGGTGCTGACGCCCAGCGCATTCGTGGCCGAAGAGGTCAAGGACTGGCTCTCCCTTCCCGACGATCGCGTGGTTGCCACCCCCCTCGGGGTCGATCCCTCGCTCTTCGAGGTGAGCCCGCCGGCGCCCCGGCGCTTGCGAGAGCTGGGAGTCGAAGGTGGTTACCTGCTGTTTGCCGGCACCCTTGAGCCGCGCAAGAACCTCTCCGGGCTGATCGCCGCCTACCGCCTGCTGCCCGGGCTGCTCGGCCAGGCTCCACCGGCACTGGTGCTGACCGGGGCGGCGGGGTGGGGAGCCGATCCGCTCGAGGGCCAGGCCCACCTGCCGGGACCGGTGGTGCGCACGGGTTTCGTTTCGGACGCCGAGCTGGCCGAACTTTACGCGGGCGCTTCCTGCTTCTGTTTCCCCAGTCTCTATGAAGGCTTTGGCCTCCCGCCGCTGGAGGCGATGGCCGCCGGCACGCCCGTGGTGGCGAGCACGGGCGGCTCGCTTCCCGAGATCCTCGGTGATGCGGCCCTGCTCGTGCCGGCGACTGAGACGGAAGCGTTGGCCGAGGCAATCGCCCGGGTGCTGACGGACGGCGCACTGGCCGCTCGCCTGCGCGGGGCGGGCCGGGAACGCGCCCGGCAGTTCACCTGGCAAGCTTGTGCGAAGCGCACGGCCGAGGTCTACCGGCAGGTGGCCTGATGTGGGTTGACGGTTGTGAGACCCGACCCGTGTGCGTACGCCGTCGCGAGACCTGTCGTGAAGCCGGTAGGGCAGGTGTGCGTTTCCGCGGAAACGTCAGGCGGGTGGCCTGATGCGCGTGGCCCTGATTGCCGAGCAGCTTCGTCAGCCGCATTCGGGCGGGGTGGGCACCTATGTGGAAGCCCTGGCGCGTAACCTCCCCGCGTTCGCGGGGCGGGAAGACCGGATCGAGCTGATCGGTGCGCGTGCCCCTCGCGGCGTGGATCCCTTGTCGGCCTTGGGCTTGACGGTTCGAGACGTTGGGCTTCCGCGCCCGCTGATGTACGAGGCATGGCACCGGCTTCGCCGCCCGGCCATCCCCGGCTCGCCCGACCTGATCCACGCGACCTCGTTGGCCGTGCCTCCGGCGGAGGAAGCCCGGCTGGTCGTCACGGTTCACGACCTCGCGTTTGCCCGAGCACCCGCGTGGTTCCCGGCGCGCGGACGGCGCTTCCATGCGCGAGGCGCCAGGCTGGCGGCGAGGGAGGCGCGGCTGGTTCTGGTTCCCTCCCAGGCTGCGGCCGCCGACGTGAAGCTGTTCATGGGAGTCGACGCCGACCGGGTCCGCGTGACTCCGCTGGGCGTGCGTCCCTTGCCATTGCCGCCCGACGCAGAGGAGCGGCGCAAGCGGTTGGGAGTTCAGTCGCCATACGTGCTCTGGGTGGGGACGCGCGAGCCGCGGAAGAACGTGCCGGGTCTGGTGCGTGCCTTCGCGCGCGCCGCTTCTGCCAAGTGGCAGTTGGTGCTGGCCGGCCCACCCGGGTGGCTGGAGCCGGACATCACTGGCGAGGCCGAGAGAGCGGGTGTGGGCTCGCGGATGTTGATCACCGGGCCGGTGAGGTCTGAGGATCTGGCGGCGCTGTACGCGGGCGCGGGCGCCTTTTGCCTGCCGAGTTTTCATGAGGGGTTCGGGTTGCCGCTGCTGGAGGCCATGGCACACGGGGTGCCCTGCCTTGCGGCCGACCGGGCAAGCCTTCCCGAAGTGGGCGGCGAGGCGGCGATCTATGCCGATCCCGAGGAAGAAGAGGTCATGGCGGATTGCCTGGGCCGGCTTCTGGAGGACGAGGATCTGCGCGCGCGTCTGGCCGCGGCCGGCCCGGCACGCGCGGCCGAGTTCACCTGGGAGCGCACCGCGCGGCTCACATGGCAGGCCTACCAGGAGGCACTCGCATGAGTGCCGCGCGGAGCCTGGTCGTCGTTCTGGACGCCACATCCATTCCACCCAACCGTGGTGGCGTGGGCCTGTACCTGTCCGGCCTCATCTCGGCCCTGCCCAAGGTGCTCGCCGAAGACGAGTCCGTGGTCGTCTTCGTCAAGCCCGAGGACTCAGACATCGTGCCCGGCGCGATTGCCGCCGGAAACCGAGGGGCGCAAGGACTTCGCGCCCGCACGGCATGGCTGCCCTCTCGCGCGGCGCGCCTGGCCTGGGAGCAAGCCGTGTTGCCGGGGCGGGTCGCCCGCGAGGGCGCCCAGGTCCTGCACTGCCCGCACTACACTGTTCCACTGGTCTGCGCCGCCAAGCGTGTGGTCACCTTCCACGACGCGACCTTCTTCACTCACCCGCGCTACCACGAGCGTGCCAAGGTCGAGTTCTTCCGCCGTGCCATGCGGCAGGCGGCCCGCCGGGCCGAGCGGATCATCATGGTCTCCCAGACGACGGCCGACGACCTCGTGCCGATCCTGGGGCTCGACCCCGGCCGCGTGCGCGTGGTTCCCCACGGCGTGGACCACGCGCGGTTCCGTCCTCTTGCGTTGGGGGCCCTGCCCGGCACGCCGACATCGGGGGCCTCCTCAGGTGTGCTGCCATCGGAGGCCAAGTGCGATGTGGCGCTATCTGGGGCCCCGTCCGACGTGCGACCGCCGGGTGGGTTCGCCGATCCCGCCGCCGTCTGGGGAGCGCTGGCGCGTCACGGGGTGGAAGGCCCCTACCTTCTGTTCCTCGGGACCCTGGAGCCGCGAAAGAACATTCCCCGTCTGATCGAGGCCTTCGACCACGCGGTCACTCGCGAGTCGCTGCCCCACACTCTGGTTCTGGCGGGTGCGCCCGGTTGGGACAGGGAGGCCCTCGACACCGCGCTGGCAGGGGCCAAGGCGCCGGTGCGCCGCTTGGGTTACGTGGACGAGGCGGACAAGCCTCTGCTGTTGGCCGGAGCCTCGGCGATGGCCTATCCCAGCCTGTACGAGGGATTCGGCATGCCGGTGATCGAGGCCATGGCCTGCGGGGCTCCTGTGGTCACTTCGAACGTGGGCGCCACGGCCGAGGTCGCCGGGCAAGCGGCCGTGCTGGTTGATCCTGAGGACGTCGAGGGCATGGCCGATGCACTGGCCGGCGTTCTTGCCGACCCCGCGGCGGCTCAGCGCCTTCGGCGTTCCGGCCTGGAGCGGGCATCCGCCTTCACCTGGGAGGCCACCGCACGACTCACTCTCGATGTCTATCGTGAGGCCGCCGCCTGCAGCGCCGCCTCTGCGTGAGTGTGTGGGGTCAGATCGCCGGACCGAAACTATCACCCAGGCCCCCGATGCCTCGTAAACTGCTTGGGACACCGGGCTTTCTCGAGTGGGGGCAACCTACGATCGACGAGAAGGGCAGAGTGTCACCGATAGACCTGCGCCGGTGTGGATCAGACGCGCAGGTGAAGTTGTGGCAATCGCCGAAGGGGACGGGGTGAGGTCGAGGGTGATGTGAAGCCCTCGCAGCCAACACAGGGGAACCACCGACGAGGACGACTGGCCGATGATAAGGCTTCAGGGGTCAACAGGGAGGACTTGCGCTTGAGCGAGGTATGCCCGCGCCGCTCCGCCGGTCGCTTTGCTGTGGCAAGGTGTGCCGTCGCGTTGGCGAGTGCGCTCGTATTTGCCACAGCCTACGCTTTCGGCCCTGCCCTGGCCGAGACGCCCACGAGCACGGCCACGCCCGCCAGCACGTCCACTTCCACGAGCACGCCGAGCCCGAGTCCGAGCCTCACAGCCCCTGCCGGCTTCCTGGTGACCGTCGACCCCGGCCACGCCAGCGCGTGCGAGCAGGCATCACCCTCGCCTTCTGCTTCCTCACCCTCAGCCTCAGCCTCCCCGTCCCCCTCCACGTCTTCGTCTCCCACCCCACCGCGTGTCTACTGCGATCCCGGGGCGGTCAACCCGCGCATTCCCCTGAAGGAAACCCACGTGAACCTCGAGACCGCCCTCAAGGTCAGGGACCGACTGACCCAGGCCGGTTTCCAGGTCCAGATGACTCGCGACTCCGACACGGGCGCGCTGAATCCTCCGCGGGATATCCCGACCTGGAGTTGTGACTCGGGCGGCTCATGCAGCCTGGCCGCCGATGGGTCGTTCAACTCCCGTGACGATCTACAGGCTCGAGTCAACCTGGCCAACGGTGTGGGGGAGGACGGCAAGACCCAGGTGGCGCCCGTATCCAGGGCCTTCATCTCACTCCACGCCAACTCCTTCACCGACTCGGCCGTGACGGGAACCGAGACCTACGCCTTCTCGACCACGACTGCCGGCTACACCCTTGCGAGCTACGTACAACAGGAGGTGGCCGCGCTCGGGGCTACTCAGGATCGAGGAGTCAAGACCAACACCTACTACGTCTTGCGCTGGACCACGATGGCGGCGGCCTTGCTGGAGACTGGGTTCCTGTCCAACGACGCCGAGGCGAGGCTGCTGGACGATCCCGCTTTCCAGGATCGCCTGGCGCAGGCCGTCACGCGGGCGATGCTTCGATTCGCCAACCTGACTCAGAAGAAGGTCGAGCGCATATCGGGCCCCGAACGCTACGCCACGGCCGTGGCCGTCTCCGCCCACGGCTGGCCGCACGGAAGCCATGACGTGATCGTGGCCACCGGGGAGGCATTCCCGGACGCCCTGGCCGGCGCCGCCCTGGCCGGCAAGCTCAAGGCCCCCGTCCTGCTCACGAAGCCCACGCTCCTTCCGGAGGCGGTCTCCCAGGAGATCACTCGACTCGGAGCGCAGGTGGCCTGGGTTCTGGGCGGAGATGCGGCCGTCGGCCCTGAGGTCCGGAAAGCCTTGACGGACAAGGGTTTGCAGGTGAGCGTGCTCTCCGGCGCCGACCGCTACGAGACGGCCGCTGCCGTGGCGCGCACGGTCGGAACGCCCTCCAACGGCACAGCGGTCGTGGCCACCGGCGAGGCCTTCCCCGACGCCCTGGCCTTCGGGCCGATCGCCGGCGCCGGCGGGATGCCCATACTGCTGACACGGAAAGACGAGTTGCCCGCTTCCACGCAGCAGGCTCTCACCGACTTGGCTATTTCCAAGACACTGGTCGCGGGGGGAAGCGCGGCGGTTACCGATTCCGTCGTGGCGAAGCTGCCCTCACCCACCAGGGTGGCGGGAGCCGACCGCTACGCCACGGCCGCCGCGGCCGCAAGCCTTGGGCTGTCTTCCTTCGGGCTGAGCGCGGAGTCGTTCGGTCTGGCCACCGGCGAGGCATTCCCCGACGCGTTGGGGTTGGGGGCCCTGGGGGCCCTGGCGCACAACCCGTTGGTGCTCACCACCACCTCCAACCTGCCCGCCGCCACGGAGTCGCTGCTCAGTTCCAACCGCTCGCGCGTCCTTGGAGGGGTGGCCGCGGGAGGCACCGCGGCGATCTCCGACGGCGTGATCTCGCGGGTTGAGACGGTCATCAACGCCCCCTGACATGCGACGAGCGGCAGCGTCTCTGCGCTCGTCGTCCTTGGGACGATGATGGTGAACAACGTTCGGATGACCGCATGGAAGCGCCCTCTCTATCAGTTCTCTCCGCCACCTGGTGCCCGCATCCTCAGTCGAGGCTACCAATTCGGCCTCCTCGGCGGCTCAGCGCGCGAGTCGCTATGGGGGCGTAGGCTGTCCACGTGAAGGTCGTTGAGCTTATCCGGTTGATAGAGCGTGATGGTTGGCGTCTTGTGAGAACTCGTGGCAGCCACCGCCAGTTCAAACACCCCACGAGGCCCGGCCTAGTGACGATCGCCGGGAAGGCGAGCAGCGACGTGCCAAGGGGTACACTGAACTCGGTTCTCAAGCAGGCGGGCCTCAAGGAGTCCTAGGCGATGCGGTACACGGTGGTCCTAGAGCGCGGGGGGAACGGTTGGGGTGCCCATGTGCCTGATCTCCCCGGGTGCGTCGCGGCGGGAGAGACGCGCGAGGAGGCGCTTA
>JBBAAN010000123.1:0-6236 GCA_041658225.1 Actinomycetota bacterium | reverse complement strand
GCGAGTCTGGGTGGTGGACATCGACAACGGTGCCAGGCTCGAGACCTACGTGATTCCGGGAGAGCCAAACAGCGGCGTCATCTGCTTGAACGGGGCGGCGGCACGCCTGGTCCACCCGGGAGACAAGGTCATCATCATCACCTACGCGATGATGACCGATGCCGAGGCGCAGGCATGGCAGCCCACGGTCGTCCACGTGGACTCCTCCAACCGGATCCTGCGTATCGACGGGGGGCGAGGGCAGTGCGGATGTGTCCTCAAGGAAGTGGCCTCGTAGCCGCGTAGGTCACCCAACCCGGACGTCCAGCCCCGAAGGGGACCTTGTGGATGATTCGCTGGTAGCCCCGGCGTGGGTGTCCCTGGGCGACCTTCCCGTCAATTCCGTGGACGTGCTGGTGGTGGGCAGCGGCATTGCCGGCATGTCGGCGGCTCTGGCCTGTCGCGGTTACGGCCGCGTTCTGGTCATCACCAAGAACGATCTCTCCAACTCCGCCACGCGCTACGCGCAGGGCGGCATCGCCGCGGCCATGGGGCTTTCAGACAGTCCGCAGCGCCATCTCGCCGACACGATCGAGGGGGGTGCGGGTCTTTGCGACCCGGAAGCCGCGAGGATCCTGGTCGAGGAGGGCCCGGCCCGCGTGCGGGAACTCATCGAGCTGGGTACGAGGTTCGACCACGAAGGCTCTGAGCTTGCCCTGGGAATTGAGGGAGGCCACTCCCGCCCGCGAGTGATTCACGCGGGAGGTGACGCGACGGGGGCGGAGGTTTCTCGAGCCCTGATCGAGGCGGTTCGACATTCCGGCGTCGAGGTCTGGGAGAATGCCTTCCTCGCCGATTTCCTGCGGGACTCCGGCGGTCGCTGTGCCGGAGCTCTTGTGCTGATGCGGGACCGCGTGCGCGCCGTCTTGGCGGGTGCCGTGATCTTGGCGACCGGCGGGTTCGGCCAGCTCTACCAGTGCACGACCAACCCCGACGTGGCCACGGGCGATGGCGTGGCCGCGGCCCTGCGCGCGGGAGCGCGCGTGGCCGATCTCGAGTTCGTGCAGTTCCACCCGACGGCTCTCCACGTTCCCGTCTCGCCTCGCCCATTGATCAGCGAGGCGATGCGAGGGGAGGGCGCCGTGCTTCGAGACGCCTCGGGTTCGCGTGTCATGGAGGGGGTGCATCCCCGGGAGGATCTTGCGCCCCGCTCGGTGGTCACCCGGGCGATGGCCGAGCGCATGGCCGAAACGGGCTCGGAGATGGTCTACCTGGACGCCACCGTGATCGCGCCGGCAACTCTCGAGCGGCGATTCCCCACGATCCTGTCCTACTGCCGCCGGGTCGGCATCGATCCCATCCGCGACTGGATTCCCGTCTCACCCGCGGCCCACTACGCGAGCGGCGGGGTGCGAACCGATCTCTGGGGGGCAAGCTCCCTGCCCGGGCTATTCGCCTGTGGGGAAGTTGCATGCACCGGGGTCCACGGCGCCAACCGTCTGGCTTCGAACTCCCTGCTCGAGGGATTGGTGTTCGCGGGGCGAATCGCTCACTCGCTCGGGGAGCACTTGGCCGGGCCGCCCACTGCGGGCACCGTGCTGCGCCCCGCGCCGCACGCGTCGCCGGATGGGCTCGAGCCGAAAGACGTTCGTCTTCGCGTCCAGGAGGCCATGCAGGAAGGTGCCTTCATCTTGCGATGCGCCGCCGGATTGGAGCGTGCTCACCGGCAGATCGAGGCAATCGGGCCTTGCCGGCCCGATGCCGACCCGGTGGCTGCCCTGGAGGCAGACGGCCTGCGCTTGGTCGGCCTGGCATTGGTCACGGCGGCCGTCGCTCGGGAGGAATCCCGGGGTTGCCATTGGAGGGAGGACTTCCCTTCCACCCGCGAGGCGTTCCGCAAGCGAATCGTCGTGAGCCTGGGCCCGGACGGGCTGAGCCTGTCCGGCGAACCGATCACATCGATCCCGGTTGAGCAGGAGGGGATTGCGGGATGAGCGTGGCCGGACTCGCGCCCCCCGACGCCGAAGCGATGGATCGGGTCGTGCGCGTGGCTCTTGCGGAGGACCTGGGAGCCGGCGGCGACTTGACCACTCGGGCCATCGTGGCGCCGGACCTCTGTGGGACCGTGCTGTTGGTATCACGTCGGCCCGGCGTGCTCGCCGGCCTGTGCGTTTTCTCGGCGGTGTTCTCGGCGCTCTCGCCCGAGATCGTGGTCACATCCCTTGTCCCGGACGGGCGGCCCATCGGTCCGGGGGAGGTGCTCGCACGAGTCAGCGGGCCGGTGGCTCCGATACTCACGGGCGAGCGCACCGCGCTCAACTTCGCGGGTCATCTCTCCGGCATCGCCACACTGACCGCGCGTTTCCTGGAGACGGTTGCCGGCACCGGCGCGATCATCCGCGATACCCGAAAGACCACTCCCGGCCTGCGGGTGCTCGAGCGCTACGCCGTGCGTTGCGGCGGAGGCCACAACCACCGCGACGGCCTCTGGGACGCGCTGCTGATCAAGGACAACCACATCGCCGCAGACGGTTCCTTGACTCAGGCGGTGGCTCGCGCGCGTCGCATGGCGCCCACGATGGGGCTCGAAGTCGAGGTGGAGAGTATCGAGGGTGTCCGGGAGGCGCTGGCGTGCGGGGTGGAGTTGATCCTGCTGGATAACTTCGATCTGCCGGCGATCGGGGAGGCCGTGGCGCTTTGTCGTGGCCGGGCTCGCACGGAGGCCTCCGGCGGAATCACGCTGGACAACGCGGGCGCGATCGCGCGCCTGGGCGTGGACTTCCTGGCGATCGGGGCCCTGACCCACTCCGCGCCGGCCTTGGATCTCGGACTGGATGTGGAGCTTGTTGATTCGGGAGGCGGCCATGCTGCTCACAATTGATGTGGGTAACACCCAGACGGTGATGGGGGTCTTTCGGGGCGAGGAGTTGATCCAGCACTGGCGCGTTTCCACCGAACACGAACGCACGGCGGACGAACTTGCCCTCATCATCCAGGGGTTCCTGCTTCTGGAGGGTATGTCCTTCTCACGGGAGATCACCGGCGTGGCGATCTCCAGTGTCGTGCCCAGGGTGACGCAGACCCTGAGAGAGATGACGACGCGCTACTTTCACTTCGACCCCGTGGTGGTAGGGCCCGGCATCAAGACGGGAGTGCCGATCCTCATCGATAACCCACGCGAGGTCGGCGCCGACCGCATCACCAACGCGGTGGGCGCTCTTCACCTCTACGAGGGACCGATCGTGGTGGTCGACTTCGGTACCGCGACTACCTTCGACGCCATTTCGGCCAAGGGCGAGTATCTCGGCGGCGCGATCGCGCCGGGCATCGAAGTATCCACGGCGGCCCTGGCCGGCGCCGGCGCGCAACTTCGCTCTATCGAGCTCATCCGCCCGCGCAGTGTGATCGGCAAGAGCACCGTGGAGAGCCTGCAGTCGGGCGTGATATTCGGCTTCGCCGGGCAGGTGGACGGGCTGGTCGGCCGGATCATCGATGAGATGGGCGGTAAGGCGGAGGTCGTCGCCACCGGCGGGCTGGCGCCGGCCGTCATCAGCGAGTGCACCTGCATCGATCATCACGAGCCGTGGCTGACGCTGCTGGGGCTGAGGTTGATCTTCGAGCGCAACACCCCGGCAACCTGAATACTCGCCCCCCCCAAATACGGGGGCATTCAAGCGCCCCCGCATCCCCGTTGACCGCGTTGTGGGTGCTGCCCCGCGAGAGTCTGCCCGTGCCATCCGGGAGCGAGTACCCAGGCGCGGTGTCGGCGGTTTGCCCCAACTCGGGAATGCCCGCGTGAGCCGACCTGCGGTAGAGTCGGCCGCGACGTTTCTGCCAATGAGAGGCAAGCCTTGAGCGAGGAAACCCAAGACCCCCAGCAGAGTGAGCCTCCCGCCGGCGAACGCGAGCGGCGGGTTGGCAAGCTGGAAGCCCTGCGTGCCGCCGGGATCGAGCCCTACCCGGTGCGCTTCGACCCGACCGCCTCGCTTGCCGAGATCCGTGGGCAGTACGGCAGTCTGGAGGCGGGCGTCTCGACCGGGGTCGTCGTGTCGGCGGCCGGCCGGCTCGTGGCCAGGCGCGGACACGGCAAGCTCGTCTTCGCCGTCCTTCGCGAAGGCGATGCCGAAATGCAGATCATGGCGTCCGAGGATGTGCTGGGCGAGCAGGGCCTTGCGGCTTTCGGGGATCTGGACCTGGGCGATTGGGTGGGGGTGCGCGGCGAGGTCGTGTCCAGCCGCCGGGGCGAACTCTCGATCAAGGCCGAGCGTGCGCAGCTGATCGGCAAGTCTCTCCGCCCGCTTCCGGACAAGTGGCACGGGCTGCGCGACGTGGAGGTGCGCTACCGGCAGCGGCACGTGGACCTCACCGTCAATCCCGCCGCTCGTCACGTTCTGGCCGTGCGTTCGGCTGTCGTGCGGGCACTTCGCGAGCACCTGGAGGCGCGAGGCTTCATCGAGGTCGAGACCCCGATGCTCCAGCGGATGGCCGGTGGCGCCGCGGCCCGACCGTTCGTCACCCACCACAACGCGCTGGACATGGACCTCTACCTGCGCATCGCGCCGGAACTGTATTTGAAGAGGTTGATCGCCGGCGGGATGGGCCGGGTCTACGAGCTCAATCGCACCTTTCGCAACGAGGGCATCAGCGTCCGTCACAATCCCGAGTTCACCATGCTCGAGGCCTACCAGGCCTATACCGATTACCACGGGATGCTGGAGTTGACCCAGGGCTTGGTTCGGGCGGCGGCCCTTGCGGCGTGCGGCACGTTGAGCATCACCTACCAGGGCGAAGAGATGGACCTCTCCGCCGACTTCCGCAAGGTCACCATGCTCGAATCGGTCACGGAGGCCACCGGGGTGGGGTTCGACTACGCCATGCCTCTCGAGGAGGCCCGGCGCCGTTGCGAGGCGCTGGAGGTTCCCTTCGACGCCTGCTTCGGGGTGGGCAAGCTCGTGGTCGAGGTTTTCGAGAAGTACGTCGAGTCCAACCTGGTCCAACCGACCTTCGTGCTGGATTACCCGATCGAGGTATCCCCGCTGGCTCGCCGTCACCGCTCGGACCCCTACGTCGCAGAGCGCTTCGAACTGATCGTGGCCGGGCGCGAGTTGGCCAACGCGTTCAGCGAACTGGTGGACCCGCTGGACCAGCGCGAGCGCTTCGAGGCCCAGGCGCGCGCCAAGGCGGCCGGCGACGAGGAAGCGATGAGCGTGGATGAGGACTACCTCGCGGCGCTGGAGTTCGGGATGCCACCCTGCGGGGGACTCGGCATCGGGGTGGACCGGCTGGCCATGCTTCTGGCCGATGTGCCCTCCATACGCGATGTCATCCTCTTTCCCTTGCTCAGACCCGAGGGATCGGGAGATCCGGCCGCTCCCCAGGACTGACCGGGCGGGTCGACTTCGGACATTCACGATTCACCCGGAACAGCCTTCCCGCCTCACGCGTTAGTAGGGGTGGCGGCGCTCTGCGGGCGCCGCTGGGGTCAGACCGGCGGCGGAGGCGGAGCGCCCAGATGTGGCACTGGCGGAACGGCCGGCCTGAATGGCTCGTTGGAGGGGCCCGTGGCTTCGCGATCGGCGGGGTCGAGGGAATGGGGTGGAGGGTATACTGGGGTCGCGGCAAGCGTTTCTCCTGCCGCTTCAGATAGGGGCGCACAGATGTTCGAACGTTTCACCGACCGGGCTCGCAGAGTTGTCGTCTTGGCTCAAGAAGAGGCCAGGATGCTCAACCACAACTACATCGGCACTGAGCACATCCTGCTGGGTCTGATCCACGAGGGCGAGGGCGTGGCAGCCAAGGCGCTCGAGGCGATGAGTATTTCGCTCGAGGCCGTTCGCGCCCAGGTCGAGGAGATCATCGGCCAGGGCCAGACGGCTCCGACCGGCCACATCCCCTTCACTCCCCGGGCGAAGAAGGTGCTGGAGCTCTCCCTTCGCGAGGCGCTCCAGCTTGGCCACAACTACATCGGCACCGAGCACATTCTGCTGGGCCTGATCCGCGAAGGTGAGGGCGTGGCCGCACAGGTGCTGGTCAAGCTCGGCGCCGACCTTGGACGGGTCCGCCAGCAGGTGATCCAACTCCTGTCCGGCTACGCCGGGGCCAAGGAGGGCGGCTCTGCCGGGGAAGCGGCGCCTCAGGGCTCCACGGTACTCGATCAGTTCGGCCGCAACCTCACCCAGCTCGCCAGAGAGGGCAAGCTTGATCCCGTGATAGGTCGCGAGAAAGAGATCGAGAGGGTCATGCAGGTTCTCTCCCGG
>JBBAAN010000122.1:0-6273 GCA_041658225.1 Actinomycetota bacterium | reverse complement strand
GAACGGCACCTCCTGAGCGCTCATCGCGGGGACCCACACGCTGGCCTGCTCGAATGCCACCCAGAGCCCCACGTCGCGCTGCGCCCCGTCGTTGACGGAGGGCGTGCCGTCGGCGGCGAAGTTCAGGTCCGCGCCGTACATCTTCACCGTCTGCCCCACGCGCCCCGGATTGACCATGCGCACCTTGGTGCGTCCGGTCTCGCCGGGCGCCAGGCTGAACACGAACCACTGACCTCGATTGGGGTCGCCGGGCTTGGACTCAGTGGGCGCCAAACCCACCGAGGGGATCTCGGTGGAGCCGGGCGTTGGAGTGGGGGAAGCGGCCAGCCGATAGCCGGCCAAGGCAGGCTTTGGGGCGGGTGAAGCCGCGACTCGATCGTGGACGGAAGCGGGGCTAGCGGCGGGCGAAGCCGCAGTCCGGTAGCTGGCCGAGGCCGGTGCCGCCGCCGCAGCGCTCAGGACCAGAATCACGGACAAAAGGGCAAGAGCCGCGGCCGCCCTTCGGGCGACCACAGCTCCCGTCCGATCCAAGGCCTCAACATTGCCCGGCCAGAACTTCCTGAGGAGTCTCTTCTCCGCTTCCCTCTTCGCTCTCAGCCCGCCAACCCCCCCGTGATCGCCCCGCGTTCAGCGCTTCACTGGACGAGGGTCACCGTGAGCGTACCCGTGTACACGCCCACCGCCGTCGCGTTGGGCACGGTCAACGTCAGTGTACCGCTACCCGTGTAAGTCCCGGTGTAGACCGACAAGGGGTCCTGCCCCGTCACGCTGAACAGGGTCTTGGCCGCGGACAGATCCTCGCTTCCTGCCGGGGCAGTCGCCGTGCCACCGCCCAAGACCCGCAACACGCTGCGTGCCGAGACCGCCATGTTGCTGGTCGGAATAGTGTGGCCCAGCCCGTCGGACAGGGCCGCCGCCAGGACCGCTGTGACCGACCAGGGGTCGGTGCCGGTGCGGGCCGTTTCCGTGACGAGGACTGCGTAGCTCGCCGTAAGTTGGGAGGCGTTGAGCAGCGACGTCATCACGACCGGCGCCACCGAGGTGACCGACCTCGACCCGATGCTGCCCGCGGTGATCGTGGCCGTGATAAGCCCGGAACCTCCGTCTCCATCGGCGGCCAGGGCCGCCGGACCCGCGGCCATGACCATCAGCCCGCCCGCCATCACAAGGGCTCCAATCAGTCTGCGCATCGGGATCTCCCCCTTCTCGCCTGCGGTCCCGCCGAACACGCTCGGCGCATCCGCCTTCAACACACAGCTTCGGCCACTCGCGCTACCTACGTAATCCCCCGAGCGCGTCATTTTCCGAGACACAAGCGGGCTAGTCACCGGCCGGCAGGTTTCTTGCGGAGCACCACCGGCAACGCGGCCATCGAGGATGGGGGGCCCTCGAATGCCACCGCACTTGGCAGGCGAGCACCGCTCAGCGGCCGGCGTCGGATCCGGGCGGACCGGCAGGGGGGCTGGCGATTCCGGCACCTATCGGGTACAACCGGGGCGCATGGCGTGTCCGAGATCCCGGCATCTCGCCGACTGGAAACCCATGTCGTACCTGCGCTTCGACGGCCGGACAACCGGGAGAAGGAGGCCTCACCAATGAGGTACCGCAATCTGGGCAAGTGGGGACTGAGGGTCAGCGACGTCGGCCTGGGATCCTGGCTGACCTTCGGCGGGAGCGTGGACGAGGAGACCTCCGCGGTCTGCATCCACCGGGCCTACGAGTTGGGCGTCAACTTCTTCGACACGGCCAACGTCTACCACCGCGGCGCGGCCGAGGTGGTCGTGGGTAAAGCCCTTGAAGGCTACCCGCGCGACTCCTACGTCCTGGCCACCAAGGTCTTCTTCCCGATGGGAGCGAGACCCAACGACTGGGGCCTCTCCCGCAAGCACGTGACCGAACAGTGCAACCAGAGCTTAGCGCGCCTCGGCGTCGACTACGTGGATCTCTACCAGTGTCATCGCTACGACCAGCAGACACCTCTCGAGGAGACGTGCCGGGTGATGGAGGACCTGATCGTCGCCGGCAAGATCCTGTACTGGGGAGTCTCGGAGTGGACGGCCGCCCAGATCCAGGAAGCCGTGGCTCTGTGCCTTCGCGAGGGCTGGCACCCGCCGGTGTCCAACCAGCCGCAGTACAGCATGCTGCACCGCGACATCGAGAAGGAAGTTCTGCCTACCTGCCGGGAGAAGGGGCTGGGTCTCGTCGTCTTCTCCCCACTTGCCCAGGGCGTGCTGAGTGGCAAGTACCGCTCTCCGGATGACCTCCCGCCGGACAGCCGGGCCGCCCGCGAGCGCGACAACATGTTCATGGGCCCGCTCTTGACGGCGGAGAACCTCGCTCGGGTGGAGAAGCTGCGCAGGATCGCGGACGGACTGGGCTGGCCGCTGGCCAGGCTCGCCCTGGCTTGGTGCCTGCGCAACGAGGAGGTCTCCAGCGTCATCGTGGGTGCGACCCGCGTCGAGCAAGTCGACCAGAACGTCGACGCCACCGAGACCCCCCTGGATGCCGGCACCGTCGAGGCCGTCGACCAGGCTCTGGCCGACTGAGGGGCCCCCGGTCCCGCTCAAACGCACAAGCGCGTATTCTTAATGCTCGCCCCCGCAGGTGCGGTGCGCACCGAGAGTGCTCCCGCGCCCCGAGGGCAAGGCGCGAGGAGCGCCGCGTACCTTGACGGTACGCAAGCGACGAGCAACGCAGCCATCGGGGATGCGGGGGCGCTCGAATGCCACCGTACTTGCGGGGGTGAGCACTCGGGGCTCGCCCCCCGGGCGGCGGCCCATCCCAGGCGCGGTCTTGCGCCGGGCGGCCGCACACGATCCAGCCCCGGGGCGTTTGGTTCGTGGGAGGAAGAAGGCGTGATCCTGGAGCAGATCCAGTCGCCGGCCGATCTGCGCCGGCTGAATCCGGCCCAGCTGGAGGTGCTGGCCCGGGAGATCCGCAACTTCCTCGTGGACGCCGTCTCCCGGACCGGCGGGCACCTGGGTCCCAACCTCGGCGTGGTCGAGTTGACCATCGCTCTGCACCGCGTCCTGGACAGCCCGCACGATCGCATCATTTTCGATTGCGGCCACCAGGCCTACGTGCACAAGCTGCTGACGGGTCGCCGCGAGGCGTTCGCCACCCTACGTCAGGCCGGGGGGCTCTCCGGCTACCCGTGCCGCGCGGAGAGTCCGCACGACCTGGTCGAGAACTCCCATGCCTCGACCTCCCTGTCCTACGCGCTGGGCCTGACCGAAACCCGCAAGCCCGGCGACGGCGGTGTGGTGGTGGTGATCGGCGACGGGGCGTTGACGGGCGGAATGGCCTACGAGGCCCTCAACGCAATTGGCTCGCGCAAACCGGATCTGCTCATCGTCCTCAACGACAATGGCCGCTCCTACGCCCCGACCGTGGGAGGTCTGGCGCGCCATCTGGCCTCACTGCGGCTGGATCCTCGCTACCACGCCGCCAAGCAAGATGTCAGCGACGCGCTGAGCAGCGTCCCCGGAGTCGGCCGTCCGCTGGCCAGCGCGGCCAAGCGAGCCAAGGCCAGCTTAAAGGAGCTGCTTGCGCCGCAGGTCTGGTTCGAGCACCTGGGCATCAGCTACACGGGCCCCATAGACGGTCACGACATCCAGGCCCTGGAGACGGCGTTGATACGCGTGCGTCAGATCAGGGGCCCGGTTGTCCTGCACGTAGTCACGGAGAAGGGTCGCGGCTACCCGCCGGCGGAGAACGATGAGACCGACCGCTACCACGGGGTGGGCACCTTCGACCCGCGGACCGGGCGCGTGAACCGGCCGAGCGACGGGGTCTCCTTCACCAACGTCTTCGGAGAGGCGCTTCTGCGCGAGGCCAAGGAGCACCCGGACCTCGTGGCCGTCACCGCGGCCATGGGCGCTCCCGTGGGGCTGGCGCAGATGACCGCGGTGTTTCCGGAGAGGGTCTTCGATGCGGGCATCGCCGAACAGCACGCGGTGACCCTGGCCGCGGGACTCGCAATGGGCGGCAAACGCCCGGTCGTGGCCGTCTACTCCTCTTTCCTGCAACGGGCCTTCGACCAGGTTCTGATGGACGTATGCCTGCACAACCTGCCGGTCATCCTCGTGCTCGATCGCTCCGGCATCACCGGCGAGGACGGCCCCTCGCACCACGGCGCCTTCGATCTGTCCTACCTGCGCATGATGCCGAACCTTGTGGTCGCCTCCCCGCGGGACGCAAGCGAACTGCGCCGGCTGCTCGCCACCGCTATTGCCCGGACCGACGGCCCCATGGCCATCCGTTTCCCCAAAGGCACCACCAACGCCCCGCCCGACACCCCTTCCGCCCCGGTGCCGATCGGCTCCTGGGAAGTGCTGCGCGAAGGCTCCGGCGTACTCGTGCTGGCCGTGGGCCGCTGCGTGGGCGAGGCGATGGCAGCAAGCCAGCGACTGGCCGGGCGCAAGGGCGAGCGGATGGCGATCGACCCCATGATCGTGGACGCGCGATTCGTCAAGCCCCTCGACCCGCGCCTTGCCCAGATGGCGGCCGAGCACCGGGCGGTGGTCACCGTCGAGGACAACGTGCTCACGGGGGGATTCGGCTCGGCCGTGCTGGAGGCACTGTCCGCGGCGGGCGTGCAGGTACCCGTGTCTCGCCTGGGACTGCCCGATCGTTTCCTGCCCCACGGCGCCCCGACCATGCTGCTGAACAAGTACGGGCTTTCCGCCTCGGGGATTGCCAAGGCGATCGAGACGGCTGCCGAGAAGCTCGGAGATACCGAACTTCCCTACTCTCCGAAGAGATCCTCGTAGCGGGGCACCGGCATCTCGATCTTGCCCGGGCGCCATCCGGCCGCCAGTTTGCGGGGCCCAGGGCCCCCTTCGGACCACACGTGGCAGGTGCCGGAGAGCAAGCTCAACCACGACACGTCGTCGTTTTCCGTTACGGCCAAGTCCGTGTTCTGGTGTCGCGCAACGGCGTAGACACCCTGCACCGCCGCTTGCGCCATAGCCAGGGCCAGGTGCCTCATGTGGGCGCATCCCTTGATGGAGCCAAGACGCGACAAGACCTCGCGGGTGAACCCTCGGGCAACCGGCAACCCCACGAGTTGCTGCATGGCCGGCGCGATGTCGGAGCACTCGGCGTGCGGTTGGTGCTCCATCCAAGCGTCGACCGCCTCGATGACCAGGTCGTCCACCCGGACGTCCCAACTCATGCGCATACCGTGAACCACCAGATCGAGCACGCCGGGGGCGGTGCCGGTTCGCTCGTCGTCGAGGCTGCCGGTGACCCGCATACGGGAATCGCCGAGGTCGTGGATCTCCATGCGGATGGTGCGCACGTGGCAGAGGGAGTCGGACGGACAGGCGGCGTCGGACATCCTAGCGGGATTCCGCCTTCGAGCCCGCCCGGGCCCGGCCGCGCGGCGTCTCCTGTTTGGCCGGATGGCCGTTGCCGCCGTTGCCGCGCACCGGCGTCAGCTCGTCGGCCAATCGGGCCACTTCACTCGAGAGCTGGCGCACCGCCTGCTCGAGATCGTCCAGGCGATCGGCCTCACTCTCGAACTGCGAGGTGAACAGCACGGCCGCCCCGAAGCCCAGGAGCATCAGGGCCCCCACGCCCGCGCTGGCGAAGTACGGAAGCTGGAAAGCGACCTCGGTCTCGCGGCTCACGCCAAGGTAGCCGAGAACGGCCACCACGACTCCGGCAAATACCGAGCCAACCCCTATGGCCACGCGATACTGGCGCAAGAACACGGGCCGTTCTCCTTTCGCGCTAGGTCCGTCGCCGAGGCGCGGGCCGGGCCAACATGGGCAGAATCAGAGCTCCGGCCAACCCGCCCACAACGACCAGCAGCAGATAGGCCGTGCGGACGGAGCGGGCAGTCGAGGCCGGAAGCACGCGAGGACCCGCCACCACGCGCCGGGTCTGCGAGTCCGCCGAGGATATGGAAGAGGGAACCCCTGAGTAGCTGCCGTCGTCGCCCACCGGGCTCTCGATGTAGCCGGGAAGCACGTCGGACCCCGCTGGAGCCGGCTCGTAGGATCCGGCTGCGGGAACCGTTCCCGTCTCGGTAGCCGAGGCAGCCCCACCCACCGAAGCCGCGCTGGCTTCGGCGTGTCCGATCGAGATGAGCAGGTTGCCGGCGGGTGAAGCGATGTCGATCTCCAGGGCAGAGGCTTCGCGCAAGTCCTTTTCCCCGTATGAGTCGATCGCGCGCAACGTGACACCGGCCGACCGCAGGGCCCCCACGATCGCATCCAGCGTCGGCTGGATCATGGCTTTGGCGAGCGCGTCGTTGTTCGCCGCGTG
>JBBAAN010000121.1:0-6291 GCA_041658225.1 Actinomycetota bacterium | reverse complement strand
CGCCGCGACCGAGAGCTTCTTGCTCGCCAAGTAGGGTAGGAGAACGTTCTCGGCCACCTGCTTGTACTCGGGGTTCTCAAGCATCAACACGCCGATTCGGGTGCTGGAAGTGATCACCCGGGCCTGGAGGAGCCAGTCCACGAGGTTCTTCACCAGGCGATCCTGGTTCATGGCCGTTTCCCGCACCCACCCCTTCTCCTGCCGGTAGAGCCTATCGGCCGACACGGAGTTGTAGGTGATGACCGGGACCTGCTTGTCGGCCAGGCAGGCTTCACCTGTGGACATGTAGCCGGTCAGGGCCGCGAAGACCTTCGTGTCCTCGGCGGCCTTCACGCACGCCGCCAACTGGTCGTCCCGGTTCTTGGGGTCGTACTCGATCACATTGACCACAAGCTTGCGGCCGTTGATTCCGCCCGTGGCGTTGATCTCATCGACGAAGGGGGCCAAGTAGTAGAGGTAGCTGTTGGTCGTGCCGGAGGACGTCCCGAACTGGGCGGCCGCCTCGTACGTCGACTTGGACACGTCCATCCACGCCACACTGACGGTTTCCTTCGTCACCCCACGTTCACCGGTCGGGGAACCGGGCGCGGTGGGACCAGACCGGGGGCCGGAGGATTCACCACGCCCGCTGCCCTCGGAGAGGACGGTGGTGCCGGAGGGGTTTGGGGTCTCCGAGGCCGGGGCCCCGGAGACGGTTGCCGCGGGCTCGGTCGGGTTTCCTGTGCCGGAGGGCGAGCCGCGGCGCTTTGGCCCGCCGCCGCAGCCCGCGGCCAATACGGCCAAGGCCAGCAGTCCCGCGAGCAGCCGTGAGGTGTGGCGATTGCGACGCCTGGGAGTGGAGGGGTTTGCTCGCATGGCTTCTCTTCTCGTTGTCGCTGGGGCATTCGATTGTCCTGGGCACTTGCGCGTTGCGCAAATGCGCGCGTCGCCCTGTCTGTCAGGCCCCTTCGCCTCCGATGTCCACATGGTAGGCGTCGTAGATCAGGTCCGCCTCGCTCTGCCGGTAGCGCATGAGCACGCTCACCAACGACAGAAGGGACCGGCTCACTTCGGTGATCCGCTCTTCGGGATCGTCGGGCTGAAGCCGGCTCAACACTTCGGTTTCTTGGTCGATCGAGGAAGAGACCTCAGCTTGCTGGCCGCGAAGGCTGCGCACCTTCCCCCCCAGCCGAGGGGCCCTCGCGAGGACCTCCTGGAACAGCCCGCCCGGCGCTTCCGTGATTTCCGCGTCATCGCTGAAGGCCTCGCGGACGCCCCGCAACGCGTCCCGAGCCTGTTGGGCCCATTCGAATCCTCGCTCGGCAGCGGGAGTTGCCAGCGCGCCCTGGAGACCGGCGAGCGTATCCCGAAGCTCGGCACTCTGGGCATGGATGGTTTCCATGGTCTCTTCGACCGCCGCCTCGACCGTAGCGTCGAACTCGGTGTGCTCGCCGCTCATGTCTCGCCCCCTTGCGTCGGTTCCCTGATGCTCCGGCCGGCCGTCACGGTTCGCCGAGAGGATCCCTACCCCCTGCCGGCGCGGGCAGCCGAGGAGCCCACGATCTCCTCCTCCGGTTCGATCACCCGCTGGGTGTAGAGACTCCTCAGGGTGTCCCGGTCCGCTTTGCACAAGGCGTCGAGGTCCTCATCGAAAGCTCCTACCTCGATCTCCTTCAAGCGATCCGCCAGATGCGAAGCTCTCGGAATCTGGTGTGCGGCGTGCAGCCGGCGGGAGAGCAACCCGACGTGGTAGTGGGCGATCTCCGCGGGACAGCGGGACACGCACAACCCACAGGCTATGCAGTCGAAGGACAGCTCCGCCACCCTTTTCAAGTCCCCCTGCTGGGCTGCCGCCACGTACCGCATGACCTCCAGGCCCTGAGGGCAGACCTTCGCGCAGGTGTTGCACTGGATGCAGCGCAGGATCTCGGGGAAGAAGCCGATCAGCGTCGCGGCGCTGGGTGCAAGCTCATGTATGTCGTACAGGGGTTTGGGGGCAGGATAGAATGGGATCTGCGTCAAGTACATCCCGTCCTCCACGCTGGTCTGGCAAGCCAGTCCTACCTGGAGACGGTAGTCGCCCGCCTTGCGATAGACCGTGGCGCACGCCCCGCAGAATCCTCCGCGACACCCCACGCCCCGCACCAACCGGTAGCCCGCGTGCTCCATGGCCTTGAGGATGGTCAGTCCCGCCGGGACCTCGTGCCGCTTGCCCATGATGTGGATGCGGGCAACCGAATCGGGCGAGACGCCGGTCCCTGTGAGGTCTGTCGTGCTCTCCGGGTTCATCTCTCCTCCTGACTCCGCTCGTCTGAGCTTCGCGGCGCGGGCAGAAGCGCCAGGGCCGCAAGCGCAGACTCGTCGAAGCCCAACTGCTCGATCGGTTCTCCCAGCGCAAGCGCCAGGAGTTGAGTGAAGTAGACCACCGGTGTGCGCCCGTTGCCGGCCAGAGATCCTCTCCAGTCGAGGTTGAACTGGCAGACGGGGCAAGAAGTGACCACAACCGCGGCCTCGGCCTCGGCTACCGCATCCAATACCGTGTCGGCGCATCGCGCGACCGACTCCGGATCGGTGACGATGTGGTAGGAACCACAGCAATCGGACTTGGCCTGGAAAGCCGTCACGTCACAGCCCAGGGCCCCCAACAACTCCTCCAGCACGCTGGGGTCCTCCGGGTCGTCCAGCCCGATCTCCTGAGCGGGACGCAAGAGCAGGCAGCCGTAGTAGGGCGCCACCTTGAGCCCGTGGAGCGGACTGTTCACGGCTTGCTCGATCCTCTCGATTCCCACCCGATCGCGAAGCACCTCGAGCAGGTGCAGCACCCGGGCCGGCCGCAGCTCCCCCAACTCGAGGAAGGCCGTCACGTGCCGGCGGGCATCGGCGTTGTGCTCCAGCATGAAGTGCGCGCGCTTCAGGGTGTTGAAGCAGTACGCGCACAGGGTCACCAGTTCCTCGTAGCCCTGAGCGCGGGCTTCGACGAGCACGCGAGTCGGGGCGAGCAATCCCGCATAGTCGTCCCTCACCTGCGGAGCGAGCCCGCCGCAGCAAGTCCAGTCCTTCATCTCGCGAAGCTCGACCCGCAGGGCCCGGCAAGCTTGGCGCGCGCTGGAGTCAAGGGCGGTTGAACGCGTGCGCAGCTCACAGCCCGGGAAGTAGCCGTACACGGCGGCTTCACCCGCCGTCGAGTCGCTCGGGCTTGCGGAGGTGTCCGGGCCGGTGCCTACTCCGGTGATCACGGGCTTGCCCCCGTTTCGGTCGCTCACCGGGACACCTTCCTCATCGCGGCCACCACGGCCGACTGAGGCAGGGTGGCAAGCCACTTGCCGTCCCGCTGAGTGGTTCGCAGCGGCGACTCCAGCCGGCGCATGCGCACCGTCCGCAGCGCCTCCATGATGCGCGACAGATCCAGACCTTTGGGGCAGAGCGCGGCACAGCTCATGCATCCCACACACACCCAGGGGGCCTGGCTGGCCACCAGTCGCTCCCCGTGGCCCAGCTGCAGCAGGCGCAGAACCTGGTGCGGGAGGATACCCATGGCGAAGCTCAAGGGGCAGGTGGCGCTGCACTTGCCGCACTGATAGCAGGCATAGAGGTTTTGCTCGCAGAGGTCCGCGACCTCACGAGTCAGGTCGTCTTTCGTTCCCGGTGTGAGCAGCAGGCTCATCCCTTGGCTTCTTCCCCGCTCTTGTTTACTCCCGACAGAAGCTCATCCGCGCAGACGTATCCCGCCTGGAAGGCTTTCCGGTTCGCCTTCTCGGTGCCCTTGGGAACGGAAGCGGCGACCGCTTGCTCCATGGCCTCCTTGGGAAGCACGCCGCTCGCCCGGCAGACAAATCCCAGCATGACGATATTGGCCATCATTCGCCGCCCCAAGCTTTCCGCCAGCCTGGTCGCGGGAACTTTCAAGACGGCCCCGCCCCGCCCCGGGGCCTCGTCCACCTTCACAAGATCCTCGTCGACGATCAGCATGCAGTCGTCGGTTCGCTCGAAGGCGTACTTGCGATAGGCCGCGTCGGACATCATCACCATCAGGTCGGGGGTGCCCACTCGTGGGTAGGCGATCTCCCCGTTGGCGATGATCGCCTCCGACATGCAGGCGCCGCCCCGGGATTCGGGACCGTAGCTCTGGGCCATCACGGCGTTTCGCCCGGCGTGGACCGAGGCGGCATGCCCCAGGATGTGCCCGGCGAGGATGATCCCCTGGCCCCCGAATCCTCCCAGCTTGATCTCGATGCGTTCCTTGCCGCCCAGGCCCGCCGGCGCGGTCTTCGCAGCCACCCCGGTCTTGGCGGTCTTTGCTGCCTTCTCTGCCGTCATTTCAGGCGTCTCCTCCCGGAGTCCCGGCGGTTATCACCCGCGCCCGCTCAGCTCTCCGCACGGGCCTGGGCCTTCGGATAGACGTTGTCTCTCAACAGGTCCATGAAGGTCGGGCGCTCCTTCTGCACGAACTTGCCCACGACGATCTTCCCGCCCAGGCTCAGCTCGCATTCCTCCAGCGCGGCGAAGTTGCGCACCTCGGTGTTCTCCCGGTAGTAGCGCAGCTCGTCCACCGCCTGTCCAAGCCGGTTCTTGCGCCCGTAGTAGACCGGACAAGGCGAGATGATCTCGATGAACGCAAACCCCTTGTGCCCCAAGGCTTCCACGATCGACCGCCGGAGCCTTCCCATGTCCAGGACCGTCCAGCGCGCGACGTAGGTGGCCCCGGCGCTGGCCACGAGCAGTGGAAGGTTGAAGGCCGGCTCGACACTGCCGTAGGGGGTGGTGGTGGTCTTCGCGCCCACCTGGGTCGTCGGTCCGCCCTGCCCGCCGGTCATCCCGTAGTTGAAGTTGTTGACACACACCACAGTCATGTCCATGTTGCGGCGCGCCGCGTGGATCAAGTGATTGCCGCCGATCGCCACGAGATCCCCGTCGCCGGAGAACACCACCACCTCCAGGTCCGGGTTGGCGGTGTGCACTCCCGCGGCAAACGGAATGGCGCGGCCGTGGGTGGTGTGGAAGCTGTCGGTGTTGACGTAGCCGGCCACCCTTCCGGTGCATCCGATCCCCGAGACCACCGTTAGCCGGTCCAGGTCGATCTGCGCTTCTCCGATCGCCTCCACGAAACACGTGAGAGAGCTGCCGATGCCACAGCCCGGGCACCAGATGTGAGGAAGGCGGTCCTTGCGCAGCGCCCACTCCACGGGGTGCTCCAGCACCTCGTCCACCGTCTCGGAGGTCCAGTGGTTCTCGGCGTCCGTGGATCCCTCGGCGTCCGTGGGTTCCTCCACCTCAGTGGATCCCTCAGCGTCCCGAGCCTTCTCCATGGTCAGGCCTTCCCTCTCATCGCTTGTCATCAGTACTCCGCCGGCAGAGCCTTGAGTTCGGCGGCGCTGAAGACCGGTCCCTCCCGACACACGTAGACCCGCCCCACGTTGCAGTGCCCGCACTGGCCGACCCCACACTTCATCCGGTTCTCCAGCGTGGTGACGACCCTCTCCGGAGCGAACCCCAACCGCTCACATGCCGCGAGCATGAACGCCACCATCACGGGAGGTCCGCAGGTCACGACGACGTTGCCGTTGGCCTTGGGAGCGAGCCGCTCGAAGACCTCCGGGGTCAGCCCGATCTCTCCGTCCCAGCCGGGAGTCTCCCCACCCGGGTCCACGGTGCACACCACCTTGACGGAGTCCGCCTTCGCCCACTCGAGCATCTCCTGCTTGTAGACCATGTCGGCCGCGGTCCGCGCTCCGTTGACTACCAGCACTTCCCCGTAGTCCTCACGCCTGTCCAGGACATGCAACAGCGGCGAGCGCAGGGCAGCCATGCCGATGCCGCCGCCGACGAAGACCAGATCCCTGCCTCGCCACGCCTCCACCGGGAAGCAGTTGCCGTAGGGGCCGCGAAAGCCCACGACCTGCCCCACGGACAGATCCCGCAGCGCGGTGGTCACCTTGCCCATCCGCCTGAAGGTGCACTGGACGTGGCCGGGACGGGTGGGCGGGTTGGCGATCGTCAGTACGCACTCACCCGAACCGAAGACGGAGAATTGGCCGAACTGGCCCGCCTGCCACTGCCAGGCATGGCTCGCCTGGGAATCGATGAAGTCCAGGCGCAGGCTTCTCACGTCGGGTGTCTCCTCGAAAGCCTCGGAGATCCTCATCAGGTGAGGCATGAGGGGGTTGGCCGCGCTCACTTCGACTCCTCCCCCGCCTTGCCCGACTCGACCGCCGCGTGAACCGAGCGATGGATGTCCACGCCCACCGGGCACAGTTCGAGGCAACGCCCACAACCCACGCACATCAGACGTCCGGCGTGCTCGGCGGGGAAGTA
>JBBAAN010000120.1:0-6351 GCA_041658225.1 Actinomycetota bacterium | reverse complement strand
CCGCACCCCGAACGGTCGCGGCCGAGCGGCCGCCACCCGAGGGCACACGTTAGCATGCCGGCGCCCGCACGGCCAGGCGAGGGGCTGCGGGGGATGCTAGGTGGCTCCGCCGACCGACAGTCCCGAGCCCTCCTCCAGCAGACGGCGCACGATCCGCAGCAAGTCGTCGATGTCGAAGGGCTTGGTCACGTAGGAGTCGGCACCGGCCTGCCAGCCCCGCCAGACGTCCTCGTCACTACCTAAAGCGGTGAGCATGACCACGAGCGTGCCCTCCGTGTCCGGGTCCTCCCGTATGCGCCGTAGCACCTCGAAGCCGTCCACGCTGGGCAGCATGATGTCCAGGATCACCACGTCGGGCCGGAACACCCGCGTCTCCGCGATCGCGCTGTCCCCGTCTCCCACGCTGCGGGTATCGAACCCCCCCAGCGTGAAAAGACTCTCCAGCAGTCGCCGGAGATCGTCGTCATCATCGACGACCAGGACCCGCCCCTCTGTCAAATTCTCGTCCCCTTCCACCGCCTAGCCGCTGCCCCGCGGGCTCACCCAGTCTATCGGCCGGCACCGATTCAAAGCGTAGCCCCGATCTCACCGCTCGGCTTCGACTGCCGTCGATGTCGGGGCGTGGCTTCCGGGCCCAGGATGGCCCGAGTTGCCTCCACGTCCCGGCGAATCTGAGTGATCAGACCATCCGCGTCGGCGAAAGTCCGCTCCTCGCGGAGCCGGGCCTCGAAGCTCAGCGCCACCACCTCTCCGTACATCTCGCCCCGGAAGTCCAGAACGAATGCCTCGACCCGCCGCTGGGTTCCCCCGAACGTCGGGTTGGTGCCGACGCTGATGGCGCAAGCCAGCGTGGTACCGCCCACCTCCATACGCCCCGCATAGACGCCGGGCCCAGGAACCGCAAGCCCCTCGGCGACCTGGAGATTTGCCGTCGGAAACCCCAGGACCCGACCTCGAGCGTCGCCCTTGACGACGACACCATCGATGCAGTGAGGACGCTCCAGGGCTTTCGCCGCAGCCTCCACCTCACCCCTTTCGATCATCCTGCGGATCCGGGTCGACGATATCGTTTGGTCCCCCAACTCCTCGAGGTCCACCCCGACGGCCGAGAAACCCAGGCGCGATCCCATATCCGCCAGGCAAGCGAGATCCCCTGCCGACCGGTGACCGAAACGGAAGTTGGCCCCAACCACGACCCCGCGCACACACAGGGCATCCACCAGGACCGTGCGCACGAAGTCGGCGGCGGAAAGGCGGGAGAACTCCTCGGTGAAGGCCAGCACCAATAACGTGTCAATACCCAGTCCCTCCACGAGGCGCGCCTTGCGCGCGAGGCTGGTCAGCAGGACCGGGTGCTCGCCGGGACGAAGGACCTCGAGGGGATGACGATCGAAAGTCACCATCACCGACACCGCGCCGGCCGCGCCGGCCCGGCTCACCGCCTCCCGAATGAGCGCCCTGTGCCCCCGGTGGACGCCGTCGAACATCCCGACGGTCGCCACGCTCGGACCGAATCCGTCGGGAACCTCGACAATCCCCTCAAAGGTTCGCATCGCTCACCAGGACACAGCGGGGCCGGTCGGAGTCCCCGGCGGCCTCGTAGACTGCCAGCAGCTTGCCAGAAAGACCGTACACGCCGTAAGCACCGACGATCCCCGATGCCGGCAATGGCCGGCCGGTGCACACCAAGCGTACCCCATCGTCCTCGACGTCCCTGCGAGGCAAGAAGCCCGCCGCCTCCTCCAATGACAGGCCGATCGGCTCCGAAGTCGCGGCCAGCTTCGCCAGGGCTTCGAGGTCGACGGCCCTTTCCAACTCGAAGGGGCCGATGGCCAGGCGGCGCAGGGCGATGAGATGGGCTCCGCAGCCCAGCGCTTCGCCGGCATCCGCCGCGATCGCTCGCACATAGGTGCCCTTGGAGCATCGGACCAGAAACGTGGCTTCCGGTTCATCCCCGGCCGCGAAGGACTCCATCCGGCAGCAATAGATCTCGATCGCGCGGGCGGCGCGCTCGACGACCTCGCCTCGGCGGGCCTTGCGGTACAGGGGTTCTCCCCCGACCTTCACCGCCGACACCATGGGCGGCACCTGCTGCCCCCGACCTTCGAAGGAAGCCAGGATCCGCGCAACATCCTCTCCCCCCGCTCGGCAGGGCCGCCGCAGGACGACCTCGCCATCGCCGTCCAGAGTGGTCGTCGTAACGCCCAGGCGCATCGTGGCGCGGTAAGTCTTGGGTAGTTCCAGTAGGAAGGTGAGAAGACGGGTCGCCCGCCCCACGCCCACGAGCAGCACCCCGGTCGCCGCCGGATCCAGGGTGCCGCCGTGTCCTACTCGCTTGACCCCGAGCAACCGGCGCACGCGCGCGACCACGTCATGGGAGGTCATGCCGGGAGGTTTGTCTACCACGATCAGGCCGTCCGGCCGAGCCGGCGCGATGCGCGGCGCGCCTGGTTCGAGCGGGTGGCTCACGCCGGGATGAGGGCACGCAGGGTCGCCACCAGAGCGTCCAGATCTTGAGATGCTGCCGTGAAGCCGGCCGCGTTGGCGTGCCCGCCACCGCCCATGGTCTCGGCTATGCGCCCCACGTTGACCTTCCCCTTAGAGCGGAGACTGACTCGATAGTGCCCGTCGACCGTCTCCTTGATGACGGCCGTAACGTCGGTCTCCTCGGCAGTGCGCACCACGTCGATGACACCCTCGGTGTCCTCCACCCGAACCCCGCACCTCTTCAGATCGGCCTGGGTCACCACGCTCCAGGTCAGCCGTCCTTCGGAGTCCTGCACGATGCGATCCAGCACGCCGGCCAGAACCTTGAGGTAGCCCAGCGAATGCGTCTCGAAGACCCGTCGGGCGATCTCCGCGTGATCTATGCCGAACGAGAGCAGCTCCGAGGCCAGCCGGTGGATGCCCGGAGTCGTGCTCTGATACTGGAATCGGCCGGTATCGGTGATGAGCCCCGTGTACAGACAGGTTGCGATGTCGGCGTCCAGGGGTCCGCCCATCTCGCGAATGAGCCGGTGGGTGAGTACGGCCGAAGCCGCGCAGTGGGGGTCGACCACGTTTATGTGGCCGAAGTGAGTGCTGGAGGCGTGATGGTCGAGGACGATGATCGTGCGTGCCCTGGACACGTTGGGTGCCAGGGATCCCAGCCGATCCATGCTGCCCGCGTCGAAGGACACCAGCACTTCCGGAGACTCGGGGAATTCTTCGGGCGCGCTCAGCCCCGAAAGCCCGGGCAGGAAGTCGTAGTGGTGGGGGACCACCATCGGTTCGCTCCAGCCGGCCACCGTCGGAATACCCTGGCCGCGCAGATAGAGATTCAGCGCCAGCAGGGAGCCCAAGGCATCTCCGTCGGGGTCGACATGGCAGGTCATACACACCGTGGAGGCCGTACGAATCGTCTCCACGGCCAAGTGCCAAGTCGCCGGTGGGATCGGCACTGGCCAACTCCTTTCCCTTGCGCGTCGCCCAAGTCGGCCGACGCGCAGCAACTGGGACCAAGCCGGCGGCAGCGGGCGGAACACTACCGCGCCTCAGCATTATCGCCCCAAAGTACTCGCCCCCGGGATCTACCCTTCGCCTTGCCCCTCCTGCCCCAAGGCCCCCGAGCCTGCGGGCCGCCCCCCGGCCAGCAACCGCTCGATGCGATCTTCGGCGTCCGGCTCCGGGTCCTCGGCGAAGCTCAACTCGGGGGCGAAACGTAGCTTCAGCTCATGCGCCAGAGCCGCTCTCAGATGCGGCGTCGCGCGGCGCAACCCGGCCGATGTGGATTTCCTCACGGACTCATCACCGAAAACCGTGTAGAACGCGTCGGCATGGCGAAGGTTATGAGAGACCCGTACCCTGGTGATCGTCACGAACCCGATTCGCGGGTCCTTGATATCCCTGCGCAAGGCTTCGGACAGCACTTCCTTGCAGGCCTCCGCGACCCGCATCGCCCTGGGAAAACCGCCCGGCATCTCGAACACCTCATTCCTCGGGCGAGAACAACTCCACCTGAGTGTCAAGGACCTCGACTCCCGGATGACATTCCGCCCTTCGCTCCACCGACTGCAGGACCCGGCGCACGTGGTACGTCCCGTCGGCCACCGCCGCAACGCCCAACGTGGCTCGCCGGTGCAAGTCCTGGTGGTCCACCTCGGCCACCGCGACCCCCAGCTTGCTCCTCAGGGCGGACGAAAGCGTGCCGATTACCGACCGCTTCTCCTTTAGGGAGTCGCAGTCGGGCAGTCTCAGCGACAAGCGCAGCACACCGACGATCATGGCAAGCGAGAGTCCCTGCCGACCGGCCCCGGCGGCCGGCGGCTAGTCCCTGGGGATCTCTTTCATCTCGAAGGCCTCGATGACGTCCCCCTCCTTGACGTCCTGGAATCCTTCCAGCCCGATCCCGCACTCGAAGCCTTGCTGGACCGAGCGGACGTCCTCCTTGAAGCGACGCAGGGAACCGATCTTGCCTTCGTGCACGACCACACCGTCGCGCACCACCCGGCAGTTCGCCCCTCGGGTGAGATCTCCGGTTGTGATGTAGGAGCCCGCGACCATCCCTTTGGGCGTCCTGAACGTGGCCCGTACCTCCGCCTGCCCGAGAGAGACCTCGGCGAACTCAGGCGCCAGCTTGCCTTTCAGGGCCTTCTCCACGTCCTCGACCACCTGGTAGATGACGCGGTAGAGCCTCAAGTCCACACCCTCGTGGTCGGCCATCTCGCGGGCCGGCGCCGACGGACGCACGTTGAAACCGATGACGATGGCATTCGCGGCCGCCGCCAGTGCAACGTCGTTCTCGGTTATCGCACCCACGCCCTGGTGCAGGATTCGCAGCCGCACGCCCTCGACCTCGAGCTTGCTCAGGGAATCGGCCAGCGCCTCGACCGAGCCCTGGACGTCGCCCTTGACGACGACGGGAAGCTCTTGAAGCTCGCCCTCCTTGATGCGGGCAAACAGATCATCGAGGGTCGGACGTCCGCGCACCGAAACGAACCGCGCGGCGCGCAACCGGGTCTCGCGCGCCTGGGCGATCGAGCGAGCAACCTTCTCATCCGTGGTGACCCGGAACTCCTCGCCCGCTTCGGGCACCGTTCCGAATCCCAACACCTGCACAGGACGGGCGGGAGGAGCCTCATGCAGAATATTGCCGTTCTCATCGAGCATGGCGCGCACGCGCCCGAAGGAACGACCGGAAACGATCGCATCCCCGTTTCGGAGTGTGCCCTGCTGCACCAGCACGGTGGCGACCGGCCCGCGCCCCTTGTCCAGGTGCGCTTCGATCACGACTCCGCGCGCGCGCAGCTTCGGGTTGGCCTTGAACTCCTTCAAGTCGGCGACCAGGAGGATCATCTCGAGCAACTTCTCGAGATTCGTTCGCTGCTTGGCCGAGATGTCCACGAACACCGTGTCGCCGCCGAACTCCTCGGCGAGAAGGTTGTACTCGGTCAACTGCTGGCGAACCTTCGCGGGGTTGGCCTCCGGCTTGTCGATCTTGTTGACCGCCACCACAATCGGAACCTCGGCGGCCTTGGCGTGGTTGATCGCCTCGATCGTCTGCGGCTTGACCCCGTCGTCCGCCGCCACCACCAGTACGGCGATGTCGGTGATCTTGGCGCCGCGGGCCCGCATCGCCGTGAAGGCCTCATGGCCCGGGGTGTCAATGAAGGTGACCGTGCGACCGCTCGCCTTCGTCTGATAGGCGCCGATGTGCTGGGTGATTCCGCCGGCCTCCGTGGAGATGACATCGGTCTTGCGGATGGCGTCCAGCAGCATGGTCTTGCCGTGGTCGACGTGGCCCATCACCGTCACGACCGGCGGACGAGAGGCGTGGTCCTCGGGGCGGTCCTCTTCCGGCTCCTCCTCGACAATCGCCTCTTCCTCTTCCTCGGCCTCGCTCGGATCGACGATCTCGACCGAGTAGCCAAGCTCCTCGGCCAGTACGTTGAGGGCCTCGTCACTCATGGACTGCGTGGCAGTGATCATCTCGCCCAGTCCGAAAAGGACCCGGACGATTTCGGCCGTAGACAGCCCTAACTTCTCGGCGAAGTCCTGCACCGAGATGCCCCGGTGCACCTTCAGATGCCCGCCTTCCACCACAACGGCTTCGCCCTTGACGACGGGCTCGGGGATCGCCTGAAGGAACTCTTCCTTGCGCTGCTTCTTGCTGCGGCGCTTGGACGCACCGGCGCGGTGAGGCCCACCGCCGGGCTTGGCACCACCCACACCCGGACGCCCCGGAACACCACCGGCGGGACGCGGGCCTCCTCCGTATCCGCCACCGGCGGGACGCGGGCCTCCTCCGTATCCGCCACCGGCGGGACGCGGGCCTCCTCCGTATCCGCCACCGGCGGGACGCGGGCCTCCTCC
>JBBAAN010000119.1:0-6351 GCA_041658225.1 Actinomycetota bacterium | reverse complement strand
TGATCTCAGGCTCGTGCCACAGCGGGGCGATGGAAGCCATCACTGCCTCGTCGCAGTGCATGGAGGGTGTCGCGGCGGTGACGAGGTTCACCTCACACAGGCGCCGGAGGTAGGCGTCGCTGTTGTGCTCGGTGCTGAATCGGGCGTTCACATTCGGATCCCGCAGCTTGAGCATCTCGGTGACCTTGAGGAAGACGTAGGTCATGTCGTTGACGCCCGAAGATCCGTCGCGAGCGATACCGCCGAGCGTGATCGCCTGGTCCGATGAGCTTCCGCCGAACAGGTAGTTGCCGATGTCGGGCACCAGCGGCAAATGGTCGGTGCAGCGCAGGTAGAAGCAGCCCACCAACTCGATCGCCCTGCGCACGTAAGCCTCTCGATCGCCCGGATCGGCGATCTGGGCCATGTCCGCCTCGAAGTAGGGTTGGAGCCACTGGTCGAGGCGCCCAATCGACAGCCCCGCGTTGGTGTTCTCCATGTGCAGGCCGACCCATCCGAGCCACACCGCCTGCACTGCCTCTTGCAGGTTGCGCGCGGGGTGCTCGGGCACTCGCTCACAGGCCTCGGCGATTGCGCGAAGCTCCTCCGCGCGGGTGGGATCGGCGCAGGCGGCTGCTTCCCGGCGGGCCTGGGCGGCGACGTTGCGAGCGTAGGTCACCAGGCCCTCGAGGGCCTGCTTCATCGCCTCCAGGGTGTCGCGTTTCGCTTCGCCACTGCCTTGCACGTGGCTCCGGGCCGCTGGCTCTGTTCCCGCCGAAAAGACACGGTCGCCGGCAGGCCGCTCGGAGCGGCCGGCAAGTCCTGCCTCAGTCAAGACGGAGGGCTCGGCGGCGGAATCGGCCGCAAGCTCCCTGTCGATCTCCGCGATGATGCCTCGGGCGCCGATGCCGAGCAGCTTGGGGTAGTCGGGAATCGTGTGGGACAGGGCCGCCGTCTTCCATGCGAAGTAGACGGCGAAGCGGTCGTCGAGTTGCTGGCAGACGGGCTCGCCGTGGCGGGCGCGCACCCACTCACGGAAGTTGCGGTTCACCCAGTAAGGAAAGACATCCTGGTGGAGGACGCGAACGGTCTCCGGCGTGATGACGTAGGGATTGAGCAGCCGGTCGGGAGCAGTCAGCAGCTCTCCCCAGATAAGGGTGCCGACCGCGTCCGGGTAGATCACCACGCCGATGTCCTTCGACGTGGTCGTCCCGCCGAGCAGATCGCCGGAGCGGATGATCGGCTGCCTGTTCTCCATGAGGTATCGGAAGGCAAGGGCCTGACGGAGCACCGGGTTCCACGGCTTTCCCTGCTGGTCGGTCTCGAATCCGTTCTCGCGGTGCCATTGGGTGAGAAGCGCGGGGCGCTCGGGACAGATCTCAGGCTTCGTGGTGAAGTGGAACTCCAGGAAACGCTCCAGGCGCGGGAAGTCATCGAGGCAGTAGCGAGCGATGTTGGGTTCCTCCAGGCAGCGAACCGCGTCGGCGGGAGAAGCGGTGAGCCGGTCGGTGATCCGCGGACGGCCGCCGGTGGCCGAAGCCACTTCCCCGCTCGCCGAGCCTCCCCCCGCGGCGGCTTCAATCCGTGCGCGCCACAGCATCTTGGCCTGGCGCTTCCTCATCACCAGAGACATGTAGAAGTTGAACAGAGAGAGGTGGACGAGGTTGCCGCTGGATCGCATCCGGCCGCGCATGAGGAGGAGCAGTACCTCATTGGGCGGGCAGGAGAGCATCTCCTTGACCACGGAATCGTCGTGGAAGATGAGTGTGGTGGTGGGCGAATGCACGCCGCCACGGACCTTGACCCGCCCGCCCCGAAACTCGAGGGTCTGAGCCACCGAGCCCGACTCGGTCCGGAAGCCGATGGAGAAGTCGATCCAGCCGTCACGGCTGCGCAGGTAGCGTCGCAGAGACGGACGCAGGTTGAACTGAAGTGCCATCAGACGCAACAGAACCGCGGCGAGGACGTTGGTGCCCGACCCGACCTTGGCGTTCGATCCGACGGGTGCCTTCTGTGCCGATCCGGTCATGACCCCCCCTACATGCCTGCCCGCACTTCACACCGGGATTCTAGCTGAGCGCCACGCCAATGCCGGCTCGGGTGCGATCGGAGAACCACCGGGCCTACCAGAGTCTCCAGGATTCCCGAATTCACGCCACGGGCCTGGAGGCGATTCGGACTCAGGTTGCGGCGTGCGAGTTATGCGGGCGACGGCTGCCTCGGCCGACGGCTGCCGACTGATGCTTGCACGGTAACCGTGATAGCGTTATAGTCAAGCCGTGGCGGGGGAGGCTCGATGATCGTTTCGTTCGGTGACCGTGCGACCGAGGACCTGTACCACAACCGCCCGACCAGTCGTGCACGCCGCTTCCCGCAAGACATCGTCGAGATCGTATTGGTCAAAATGGACAGGTTGAACGCTGCCGCCGCGGTGCTCGACCTGAGATCCCCACCGGGCAATCGGCTCGAGACCCTGAAAGGCGATCTGAAGGGTTTCCGGTCGGTCCGGGTCAACGATCAGTGGCGGCTCGTCTTCCGTTGGGATGGCAACAACGCCCACGAGATCCAACTGATGGACTACCACAAGTAGGGAGGTCGACGGTGATCCCTGAGAATCGCATCCCCACGCATCCCGGAGTGATCCTGAGCCAGGAGTTCCTCGCCCCGCTCGGCATCTCTCAGGTGGCCTTCGCAGCGCATCTCGGCGTGCCGGTCCAGCGCATCAACGAGCTCGTCCGCGGCAAGCGTGGCGTTACGCCGGAGACGGCTTGGCTGCTCTCGCAGGCTCTCAACACCACGCCGGAGTTCTGGATCAACCTGCAGACCGCATACGATCTCGCTCGAAGTCGGCCTGCTAAGCCGGTGGAGCGGCTTTCCGCAGTCGGCTGAGCGTCGCGGAGCTGACATGCGCACGAGGTTCAGGCTGCGGTGTGAGGATTCGAATAGGGAAGCCGCACGCGCATGCCCCGCCTCCCCGCCTGTTTCATACCCCTTCGGGATGTGCCTTGCGCGCGCGCGCCACCGTCGCGTCCATGAAGAGGTCGACCGCGCGCGGTGACACGCCGTTCAAGCGGTACAGCAGCTTCCCGACCGTGTCGCAGATGATCATGAACTTTCCCGCTTTGAAACCGCGCATGAAGCAGGCTGCGACGTCCACGGCGGACATGAGCTTCGCCGACCCCGCCAAGGCCTCCGTCTCGTGCGGGCGAATCTCTCGCTCGGCGGCGAGTCCCGGCGTGTCGGTGTCGGGAGGGCAGAGAACGCTTACCTGCACCCCCTTCGCCTTCAGCTCACTGCGCACCACCTCCGCGAGAGCGATCAGCGCCGCTTTTGTCGGGCTGTAGGTCGAGTACCCGAAGGCGCCCTTGTGCCCGACGATGGACGACGTGAACGTCACGGCGCTGGCAGTCCGTTTCAGCAGATAAGGGAGGGCCGCCTTGGTCGCGTACACGGCACCGAAGTAGTTCGTGCGCGCCACGGTCTCGAAGTCGGCGACATCGAGCGTCTCGAAGTAGCCGGGGATCACGATACCCGCGTTGTTCACCAGCACATCGAGGCCGCCCGCGCGCGCGGCGATCGCTTCGACCGCGGAGGAGATGCTTGCACGGTCCGAAACGTCGGCCTGGACTCCCTCGACGGTACGCCGCGCTCGAGCGTCGGTTCGTAGCTCGTCGACCGCCGCGGCGAGCTTGTCGCCGTCCCTCGCGATCGCATAGACGTTCGCGCCCTCTCGCAGGAACCCTCTCACGATCTCCTTGCCGAGGCCGTACGAGCCTCCGGTTACCACAACGTGTCTGCCGTCCAGATCCTTCATGCGGTCTCCCCGTGGGTGTCGCTAACCACCGCCTCCGACCCGTGAGAACAACGGACGAGAGCCAACGCAGTCCTGTGCTGAAGACAATGCTGATTCTCGTCCTTGCGACTCGCGACATGCAATCCAGCGAAAGCCTGCGGAAGGCGCTTCATTAGACAGTTCCAGGACAGGTGTCCGCGCAGGCCGCTGCATCGCTGCCAGGTCCCGGTGATTGAGCCCTGAAGTGCACGGCACTGGGTCTGCAGCTACGACTTGTGGAGGCGAGTTCTTGTCGGAAGCCGCACCACTCGCAGGCCTTCGACCTCGTGGGGTACAAATACCCGATCCAGCCTGTGACCTGCGGATTCGGATGAAGAAACCCCACGCCTTCTGGAAGCGTTCATTAGGAGATTCTTAGAAGATCCGAGATTCTGAAAGGTTTTCGGAGGGCCCGAAAACACAAGAGCCCTGCTCAGGGTTGCGCGCCGCGAGGGAGTCGAACCCCCAACGTCCAGATCCTCGGGCCCGTCCGGTGTGGAAGGTCCACCCAATGGCAGCACAGCCCAGTACAGAATGCAGGCCGGATGTGGCCCCGTGATTGGCTCGGTCATCCTCGATGAGGCCGATGGACGCGGTAAATACCATCGCATATACTGTCGTTGCATCTCCGAGGGGGGATCAAGCGCTGTTTGACTGGGATGAGCACAACGAAGCGCATGTCCGTGAGCACGGCGTCGAGCTGACTGAGGTCGAGCAGGCCCTCTCGGACCCCGACCGCATCGGTGCGGCTGCCTACCGGGGAACCGACGAACGGCGGTGGGCCTACCTGGGGGCCACCGAAGGCAGGCGAGTGCTGTTCGTCGTCTACACGCGGCGCGGACGGCACATATGTGTGGTCACTGCCCGAGACGCGACCGAACGAGAGAAACGTCGCTACCGCGAGTGAGGAAGGCAGCTATGGCCAAGACTAGGCGCCGCATGAAGATCATCCGTCAGTGGGATGAGGTGCCCAGCTTCGCCTCGGAGGCGGAAGAGTCGGCGTTCTGGGCGAGCCACGAACTCAGCAATGATCTGCTTGCCGCAATGAAGCCCGACGCGGACAGGAAACTGCTCGCACCTCGGCCTCGCACGCGCCCGATCGCCGTGCGTTTCGACGAGATGACTCTGCGCCGGGTCAAGGCGCTTGCAGCTCGACGAGGCACGGGGTACCAGACTCTGCTCAAGGAGTTCGTCGTCGAGCGTCTGTACGAAGAAGAGAAGCGCGAAGGGATCGTCGGCGGCTGACTCTTGCGCGTTGATGCGGGCTGCCGTCTGCGCCAGGAATTGGGCATGTCCGCGCCGGCCGACGCAATGGGCTCTCGTGTGATAGCGGCACGGGGGAAGTCGCACGGCGTGGCTCCAAAGCCGGGGGGAATGGGCGTCCACGATGTCTCGACACATCGGGTCTGTGTGCCGCGTCAAGCGCGCATCTTCTCGCGCGCCGTGTCGCGCGCCGCGAGGGAGTCGAACCCCCAACCTGCAGATCCGTAGTCCGTGACGTGATGGAAACGGACGAAAGCCAACGCAATCCTGTGCTCAAGACAAGGCCGATTCCCGTGCTTGTGACTGGTGAGATGCAGTCCGGCGAAAGCTGGCGGAAGGCGCTTCATTAGACAGTTCCTAGACATCAGGTTTCTGCACCTCACGGGCAGAGGAGTTCGACGAACACGCACCTCCTCGAGTGCGTAAGGGAACCTGACCACCCTTGAGTTCCGGGCACAGCACCCTTCAGTAATCGTGAACTTGCGGCTTTCCGAGCTGTGCAGGTGCTCGGTGTTGTACTCCATGCGGAAGCCCTCGATCACGACGCGGGCGTGCGCGAGACTCCAGAACTCCTCCTGGTTCAGGCACTCGTCACGAAGCCGGCCGTTGAACGACTCGCCAAAGCCGTTCTGCCACGGTTAACCGGCTAATCGCGCCCGCCCGAGCTGCGTCGTCGCGGCTGGGACAGACGCCGCAGCTGCTCATCATGACGACGATCTCGGCGGCAATGAACTCGGGACCGTTGTCGCTTCTGATCACCCCCGGCGTGCCATGGTCGGCGAACAGACCGGTGAGTACCTTCTTTACGACCGAGGCGGTCATCGAGCGCCCAGGCACGACGGCCAGCGCCACGCGCGTGAACTCATCGACGACCGAGAGCACCTTGAGCGTCCTGCCGCCCGCGGTGGCGTCGAAGACGAAGTCGTAGGTCCACACGTGGTTTGAGTACTCCGCTTTGACCGGTAGGCTCTCTCCGGTCCTGACCTTCTTGCGCGGGCGACGTGCGGGAAGGGTAAAGCCCTGCTCGCGCCAGATCCTCTCAACTCGCTTGCGGTTCACATTGAAGCCCTCCCGACGCAGACGGGCGTGCACGCGTTTGTAGCCCCAGCGCTTCTTCTTCCGGCGGATCTTGTTGATCGCGGCGATCAGCGCCTCGTCGTCGCGTGGCGCCGGCTCGTAGGAGAGCCAGGAGCGCGATGTGCCCAGGATCGCGCACGCTCTCCTTGCCGACACCCCTGCGACGGTGAGCTCGCGCACCGCTTGCCGCTTCTCCGGTG
>JBBAAN010000118.1:0-6408 GCA_041658225.1 Actinomycetota bacterium | reverse complement strand
GCCGATGAACAAGCTCATCCATCAGGTGGAGTGGTGGCTCACCTACGAGTCGCGGCGCACCATCACGTGCAGCCAGTACATGCGCGACCAGGTCCGCGACATCTTCCAGCTTCCGCCCACCAAACTGGACGTGATCCCCAACGGAGTCGACCTCGAAGCCTTTGAGGTCAAGTCAGACCTGGCGGCTTTCCGGGCCTCAGTGATTCCCGACGGCCACAAGCTGGTCTTCTTCGCCGGGCGACTGGAATACGAGAAGGGCGTGCAGACCGTCCTGGAGGCTTTGCCGGCCCTGATCAAGGAGATGCCCGTCCAGTTCCACATCGCCGGCTCAGGCACCCACCGCGAGGAATTGGAGAAGCTGACCACGCGTCTGGAGCTGGGCGAGCACGTGCGCTTCCTGGGCTTCCTCAACGAATCGGAGCTGGCCAACTACTACAGAGCCGCCGACCTGGCCGTGGTGCCAAGCCTGTACGAGCCGTTCGGCATGGTGGCCCTGGAGACGATGGCCGCGGGGACTCCCCTCATCGTGGGAGACACCGGAGGCCTTCGAGAGCTCGTCAGCCACGGCGCCACCGGTCTGCGCGTGGCGCCCGGCGATCCCGAGGCCATGCTCGATGCCCTTCGTCGGGTGCTCACCGACCACCGACTGGCGCGGCGCATCGCGATGGACGCCCGGCGGCGACTTACCACCGAATACTCCTGGGCCAGCATCGCGCGCTCGACAGTCAACGTGTACGAGCGGGCGATGGCAGAGGAGAAGTTCCTGCGTTCGACGATACGGGAGGAACGCGTCCCCCTGCGCGTCATCCTCGGTCGCAGCCCGCTGCTCGCCGCTCGCTCCAGCTAGCAGGCTCCCGGCTACCAGCCGATGGTCTTGCGGCCGAATAGAGCCGGGAAGCGCACCGCAATCGCGCTGTCACCCGTGGCCCGAATCCGCCCGCGCAACAGAGCTTCCCAGGCGTCGAGCTGATCCAGTGTGAAGCGCAGGAAGCTCACCAGGTCGCTCGCCATCGCCATGCGCTCATAGCCCTCGCTGCCCCGACGCATGTCACAGCGGCCTTCACGCACGATGAGTTGACGCGGGTACTCCTCCCCCTTCCAGCCCAGGCGGAATCCGAAAGTCACGTCCATCCCGCGGGCCTCCGCGGCGTCGAAGTCGGCCACCCAGACTCCGAGAACCGCGTCCACGATCTCGTTTGCGTCCACGGTCTCCAGGCGAACGGTCAGCGCCACGTCGTCCAGGACGCGAAGCTCCTCGAGAACGGTCGGGAATGCGGCCTCGACTGCGGCGCCGGCCGCGGGCACGGCCTGGGCGGGGGCCTTGGTGAGAGTTTGGGCGGGGGCGGCCCGGGTTGGAGCAACCTGGGCCGGGGTGGGATCGCCTCGAAGCCAGGCGCAGACCTGATCGATCCCCTCCCAGTCGCCTCGGGCCACGAGGTGGGCCGCCCGGACGACGCCAAGCACATAGCGACCGCGCTCGTCGGCATCGGCCAGGGTTTCTAGGTGACCCATCAGGTCGGAGTAGATCGCATGAAACGCTTCCGCCCGCCGGCGCCAGGCCTCGGGCCAGGGCGGGCGCCGGTCGGCCGCTGAAGGCAAGACCGGCAGTGGTTCGGTCCGGTCGAGCTGGTACCAGTAGGCGACCGAGCAGTAGTCGTCTCCCCGATCGTTCGCGTGCCCGTGCTCGATGCTGGCGCGCAGACTTTGCTCAAACGGAACCGGGTCGGGCACGTGGAATCGGTAGACGGTGGTGAACCCGGCGAAGTCCTCCCGCTCGGCGACCGGCTGGCCGTTGTACGGATGACTGAAGACGGTGGCCGGGCCCCAGGCCGTGCCGAAGTAGTCCTCAGTGCCGGTGCCGTGCAGCGCGGGAGGCCACGAGTCGGAGTCGACGAAGATCATGTCGTCGCCCTCGCCGTACCATCCGCCCTCGTCGGAGTAGATCCCGAGCGTCGTTCCCACGAAGTGGCCGCGGCCCTTGGCCTCCAGGAAGAGGTAGTTGTCCTTGTCGCTCGTGTTGAGGCCGGGCTCGTAGACAGACAGCCCTTCCGGGATCACCTGCCGGCAGCGGCTGTGGTTCCACCACGCGTGGAAGCGGCCGAGTGTGGGGTCTGACTCCGGCCAAATCTCGTAGTCGACGTAGGCGTAGAGAGCGAAGACCGGAAGATCGCCCTGGTTCTCCAGCGTGATGCGGAACCCGTCGGCAAAGGGCATCGGGAACCAGCAGTTCATGGCCGATGCATCCCGCGGAGCTATCGAGAGCACGGCCGAGGTGAAGGGCGCTGGCACGCAGTTCATACCGCCGAAGAAGTCCCCGAAGGGAACCTCGACCGACGGGCTCTCCTCACCATCCCAGTAGGCGCGAAGAACCAGGTTGCGTCCCCAGTACAGATCCGGGGACATCACGGTCGTCCAGATGTGGGTGACCTGGCCGGGCCCCGAATCCTCGGCCAGCACGGCGGTCGTGCCGGGGAAGATGAGAATCGAGTCGGTGTTGCCGCCGGTGCGGTCCCAGGTCGAAGCGCGCTTGCGCCGGACTCCGGGACGAAGGCGGGGAAGCGAAGACAGACCAGGCATTGCCCACCCCCGTGAGAAGAGGCTCCCGCTTGTCGGGAACCCGCTCGTGCCGAGTTGGAAGTGCGCCCGCGAGCGAGGGCCGATATGGCGCCGGCGGCCGCGTAAGTGTGCCACTTTCGTCCGTCATGGGTGGCCGCCAGGCGGCCGTGAGCTACTGGGGCCGAGCGCCGGCCTTCGAGCGGCTGCCGATGCCAGCGGTGGCTCCCTTGAGGAACACCGAGCGAAGCAGGTCCTGCCGGCCGAGCAGCTCGGAAGTGGGCCCGGAGAAGCGTACCTCGCCTTTCTCCATGAAGTAGGCGCGATGCGCCAGGGTCAGGGCCACGTTTACCGACTGCTCCACCAGCACGATGGTCACGCCGGAGGCGTTGAATCCGCGGACGGCCTGGAGAAGTTCCTGGACCACCGTGGGGGCCAGGCCCAGGGAGAGCTCGTCGATCAACAGCAGCTTGGGTTTGAGCAGGAAGGACTGCGCCAGAGTGAGCATCTGGCGCTCACCGCCCGAGAGCGAGCCGGCCTTCTGGCTCATGCGCTCGGCCAGCTTTGGGAAGAGTGTCAGGATCTCGTTCATGCGCCCGGCCACCAGGGCTTTGTCCTTGCGCATGAGGAAGCAACCCATCCTGAGGTTCTCTTCCACGCTCAGGCCGGGGAAGATACCTCGCCCACCCGGGACCTGAACGATGCCGCGCGCGACCGTACGCTCGGGAGCCTCGCCGGTGATCGGCTCGCCCTCGAACCAGATGTTGCCGCCGTCGGGCTCGACAATGCCCGAGATGGCGTTGAGCGTCGTCGACTTGCCGGCGCCGTTGGTGCCCAGCAATGCCACGATCTCGCCACGTCGGATTTCCAGGTCCACCCCGAACAGCACGCGCACCTTGTCGTAAGAGACCGTGACTTGCGACATCTCGAGTAGGACCGGCCCGCCGGTCGCGTGCCCCGCCGCCCGGGCGGCGTGCTCGGGCTTGAGCCTTTCGGCATCGTCGTCCAGGAACTTGGTCGCCTTGAAGAAGTACGCGACGCCCGCCAGGAACAGCGGCGACATCAGGGCGATGGCCCATCTGGTTCCGGCCACGTCGCCGATCACGTACCCGGCGATCGAGAAGACCGAGCCCCCCAGAAGCGCGATCAGTCCGCCGATGGCGAACATGGTCGAGCGCACCTCGGGAGGCGTCACGTCCGCCGCTATGGATGCCAACCCGGGGACAACGAGAGCGAACACGACGTAGATAACGTACAGACAGATCGTGAAGATCCAGAGGGTCGGCGCGATCGACGCCAGCGCCAAGGCAATCCCGGCCACCAACCCGGCCCAGGCAATCATCCTCAAACCGTTGCTCAGTCGGACGTTGATGCGCCGCTGAACCATGGCCGTTCCGAAAAGGACCCCGAACGCCGAAAGCACCGTCGCACCGGCTACCAGGGCGCCCCGAAGGCCCGGCTTGACCCCGAATTCTTCCTCCAAGAAAAAGGGCAGGAGCAGGCCGATGCCGAAAACCGATCCGGCCGCGAACATCGTGCCGAGCCACTGGTAGCGAAGGGAACGCACTGCCCAAAGCCGCCGGGCGGTGGCCCGGAAAGGAGGCATGACCGGGGTCTCCACGGGCTCGAACCGCCCCCTCACAGGTTCCTTGAGCCGGAGGGCGAAGACAACAGCCAGAAACGTGGGCATGGCCAGGACGAAGAACGGAACCCGCCAGCCGAATAGCTCTCCCAGGATCCCCGCGAGCACGGCCGCCACGAACGCTCCCACGTAGTTGGCCAGCGTGTGAAGACCGAAGGCCTTGGTTCGAGTGTTCGGTGAGTAGAAGTCCGCTATCAACGCGTAGTGGACCGGCTCGTTGACCACCTTGCCGAAGTCCGCTCCGGCCTTGGTGATCATCATGATCATCAGGCTCGGCGCCAGGCCTATGCCCACCGACATCGCGCCCCACGCCGCGGCTCCCGCGATTGCCAGCGGCATGCGCTTCCAGCGGTCGGCCAGGCGAGAGATCGGAAGAGCGACCACCGGAGACAGCAGTCGAAGGATGATGCTCAGGGTCCCGAAGGCGCCCAGACTGATATGGAAATGCTTCGTGATCTCCGGGCTCAGGACGGTGAACGTCGTACGGTCGAACTCATCCACCGCATTGAGCACGAACAGCACGGCAATGGGAAGCAGCGCCTCGCCGCCCATGTAGACGGACATCAGTCTGCGCCAGTTCGCGGGGTTCAGATAGGTCAGCATTGACGGCTGCTTGCCGCGCTCGCTCATCGGGACACCGCCTCGATACCCACCTCGACGGACGAATCCGCGGCCGGACCGAGTCCCGCACGAGCTGCCTCCAACTCCCCCACCGATACCGGAACGACATCTGGACGCGGGTCCGTTCCCGTAACGAGGCGAGCCAGAATGTCACGCGCGCTGAAGAGCAAGCGCACCAGGCCTCCCGGCAGGAATAGGACGAGCGCCAGCAGGCCGAAACCGGTGGACAGCAAGCCGATGTATGGCGAGATGCGCGTGCCGAAGTAGGGGATGCCGAGCATGTAGAAGGCACCGAGGATCGCGCCTCCCACCGATCCCAGGCCGCCGATGACCACGGCGGAGACGATCGAGAGCGAACGCACGGGCGGGAATACCGGACCGCTGGCCACCCCGACGCCCGAGGACCACAGGAACCCGGCCGCCGCCGCGAATACCCCCGACATGACGAACGCCGTCAGCTTGGTGCGCGAGACCCCCACCCCAAAGGCGGATGCCTGCGACGGGTTGTCGCGCACGGCGATCATGTTTCGCCCGATGCGGGTTCGCTGAAAGGAGCGCGTGGCCAGGACGGTCAGGACCATCAGCGCCAGAGCGACGAAGTAGTAGCCGCGCGTCGTCAGGTACTCCGGCCGAGGCAGAAAGCCGTTGCCTGAGAACCAGGGCTGGCCGAACAGCCAGGAGGCCGCGGTCACCGCGAAGCCGAGGGTCACCACCGCCAGCGCGACGCCTTCCAGCCGCAGCGCGGGAAGCCCGAGGATAAAGGCAATCAGGCCGCCCATCATCGCCGCCACCACCAGGGAAACCCAGAAAGGCCAGCCAAGCCCGGTCACGAGCTTGGATCCAAACACACCGCCGATCCCCGCCAGAGCCCACTGGCCCACCGACATCTGCCCCGCCCATCCCGTGAGCACGGTCATGGAAACCGCCACCACGGATACCAGGAAGATCGTGGCCAGCAGGAATGTCGTCGAGGCCCCGAAAACGTACGGGGAAGCGAGAACCGCGGCGACCATGACGAACACGCCTGCCAGTGAGAGCACGCGCCAGCGGGGATGTCTGGCGATCTCGACCGGGAGCGGGCGAACCGGCTCGGCCACCTCCCACGAGGACTCCTCGGAGGAGGTCGTGCGCCGCGTGACTCGGCGCCTGCCCAGCAGCACGGCCAGGATGGCGATCAGCAGCACGAGGTCCGTCAGCCCGCTGCGACCGGTCCAGAAGAACACGAGTTGGTCCAGCACCCCGAGGCCCAGCCCCACGCCGAAGGCAACGCCGACCGACTCCATGCGCGCGATCATGGCCGCAGCCAGACCGCGCATGAGGATGGGAAGCCCGACCGCCTCGGTGGCGGAGAAGCCGATGATCGGGGCGAGCAGGATCGAGGCGGCACCCGACAGGAGGGCCGCGATCACCCACGCCATGGTGGACACCCGCTTGACGGGAATGCCGAGCAGCCTTGCCCGCGGAGCGTTCTCGGCCGCGGCCCGTAGCGCCACGCCGTAGGGCGAGAGGCGAAGGAAGAGCATCAGGCCGATGGCCAGGATCGGGCCGGCCACCAGCACCATGAAGTGCTGCGGCATGAGAATGACCCGACC
>JBBAAN010000117.1:0-6440 GCA_041658225.1 Actinomycetota bacterium | reverse complement strand
TAGCCGAGCGTGCTCGAACGTGTCCGCCACGCTGCGGCGGAGTGCGCGTCGCCGTTTTCATGCGACCTGATGCCGTAAGGCCCGATGGTCTGGCATGTGACGCGCGGTGACGATGAGCTTGTCGCGACTGGGGGGGGGCGCCGGTTCCGCCGGAGCCGACCCCCAAGACCGGTAGTCCGTGGCGGGCTCCTCCACGCCAGTTGGAGCATCTTCCCACCGAATGTCCACGCCGGTATGCTGCGCAGCGACTAGCTTTCCAAGACCGGCATCAGGGGTGGATGTCCTTGCGGGCAACCGTAGTGGGTGTGCTGCGCCACGATTTGCCCGCAAGAACTGACGTGGAGGGCAAGCATGATCCTGCTCAATCCCAAGAAGCACGAGCGCGAGTACCCGGGCGACTCCGCCTCGCGGGACATGATGCGAAAGACGATCGAGTTCTTCGAGAGCAAGGGGCGCGGAAGACTCAAGAAAGACGACCACGAGAGGGTCTGGTACTCGGACTTCCTCGAGTTCCAGCGCGAGGAGGGTCTCTTCGCCTCGCTCCTCACGCCCTCGGGCTACGGCGAGGAGGGCACCCGCTGGGACACCTGGCGCAACTGTGAGTTCAACGAGATTCTCGCCTTCTACGGGCTGGCCTACTGGTACACCTGGCAGGTGTCCATCCTCGGGCTCGGCCCCATCTGGATGGGCTCCAACGAGGCGGTGAAACACACGACGGGTCAACTGCTCAAGGACGGCGGGATCTTCGCCTTCGGGCTCTCCGAGAAGGAGCACGGCGCCGACCTCTATTCCACCGAGGTGTCGCTGGCGCCCCAGCCCGACGGCACCTACCTGGCCAACGGGCGCAAGTACTACATTGGCAACGCCAACGAGGCGGCCCTGGTCTCCACCTTCGGCAAGATGTCCGACAGCGGCGACTACGTCTTCTTCGCGGTCGGATCCAAGGAGCCCGGCTTCGAGTGCGTGAAGAACGTGGTCAACTCCCAGAACTTCGTGGCGGAGTACGCCCTGAACGACTACCCGATCACCGAAGCGGACATCCTCTCCAAGGGCCGGGATGCCTGGGACTCGGCTCTCAACACCGTCAACGTCGGCAAGTTCAACCTCGGCTGGGCGTCGATAGGCATGTGCACCCACGCTTTCTACGAGGCGATCGACCACGCCGCCAACCGCAATCTCTACGGGCGCTTCGTGACCGAGTTCCCTCACATCCGTCAACTCTTCGTCGACGCCTACTGCCGGCTCGTGGCGATGAAGCTGTTCTCGCTTCGCGCGGCCGACTACATGCGGGCGGCCTCACCGGAGGACCGCCGCTACCTGCTCTACAACCCCATGGTGAAGATGAAGGTCACCACCCAGGGCGAGGAGGTCATGAACCTGCTCTGGGATGTCATAGCCGCCAAGGGATTTGAGAAGGACACCTACTTCGAGATGGCCGCGCGCGACATCCGCGCCCTGCCCAAGCTCGAGGGCACCGTCCACGTGAACATGGCACTGATCATCAAGTTCATGCCGAACTACTTCTTCAACCCGGGTGTGTTCCCGGTGATCGGCAAGCGCGACGAGGCGGCCAACGACGACTTCTTGTTCCGCCAGGGACCGACCAAGGGGCTTGGGGGAATCCAGTTCCACGACTACCACCTGGCCTACGACGGCGTCGACTCACCGAACGTTGGCGTGTTCAAGGAGCAGATCGAGGTACTCAGGGACTGGCTCGCGACGGCGACCCCCGACGACGATCAGAAGAAGGACATCGATTTCCTGCTGACCATGGGCGAGCTGTTCACGCTGGTCGCTTACGGTCAGCTTCTCGTCGAGAACGCGCCCATCTACGAGATCGAGGGCGACCTGCTGGAGCAAATCTTCGACTTCATGGTGCGCGACTTCTCCAAGTACGCGCTCCAGCTCTACTCCAAGCCCAGCAGCTCGGCTCGCCAGATGGAGCTCTGCCTGAAGATGATTCGCAAGCCGGTCGTGGATCAAACGCGCTTCGAGCGCGTGTGGAACGAGCATGTGTACGCCCTCAAGGGCGCCTACCGCATGAACGACTGATGCGACCTCTACGCTCCCAGCCCTAAGGCGAAGCGGGTTGCGGTGTCGACGGCTCTGAGCTTGTCGGCACTCAGGCGCGTGAGGCGACGGGAGAGGGCGGACTTGGCGATCGTGGTGATGGTGTCAAGGTTCGCCGCGCAGGGTCGCGGGACGCCGTCTTCGGGACCCAATGGGACCTCCGTGGGTATGCCCCGAACCCGAGTTGTCAGCGGAGCCACCGTCACGAGGGTGCGAACGGCGTAGGCGTCGTTGCGGGAGAGCAGAAGCACCGGCCGCCTGCCCAGCGGAATCGGCAGGTCGGCCCACCAGACTTCCCCCCGCTTCACTCCCAGGACTCCCGGGCAAGCGCCGCGATTCCGGCCTGGTGGACTGCCTGGATTTCCTCTTCGGTCTCCGGCATGTCTCGGTATCCCCGGACGTATCTCTCCGAGGCCCTCCGTTCGTGCTCGGAGCGAAGGAAGGACTCCAGCGCGTTCCGGAATAGCTCACTGCGTGTCTGCTTCCTGGCCTTGCGTTCACGCTCGGCCGCTTTCAGGAGTTCTGGAGGCAGACTAATGGCAATCTTCACCGCTTTCCCCACCTTGGCTCATCTCCCGCCACTTGCGCACATGGTCATACCACAGTATGAAGACTCGCCGGTCTCACTATCAACAGGCAGTCGACGGCTTGTCCTACACGGGGCGGGAGATGTTCGCCGGGAAGTAGACCCAGCCTTGGCCGCGGGAAAGCGTTCGAGCCTTGCAGCGGGAGGTTTTGATCTCACACCACCCAAGGCGCTGGGCGCCGGAAGCGAACTCAGGAGCACCCGGCCCGGCCGGCGAGAACCCCGCGAATGCAACAGTCCGGAGATCTCCGGAGAGGCCCATTTCCAGCAGGTCCGACATCTGCCCTGGATCGAACGCCAACGCCTTCTCCAGCTCGATCGTCCCGCCGCTGGTACGGAAGACACCGATCCCGTCGCCGTTTCCCAGGGCTGCTCGCTCGCCGACCCAAGAGCCGGCCATGAAGCTATGCAGCAAGTACTGGTGGTGCTTCTCTGCGAGCATTGCCAGATCAACGGAAGCTTCGACACCGCCATCCGCGACTCTCTTGAGCACAAGCTTGACTGAGGGAGTGTCGAGCGCCGCTCCCGCGAGAAGGAGGATGGTCCGGCCGTCTGGGCTGATGCCCATCGGGAACTCCCATTCGCCGAGAGTCCGCTGCCTGCCGGGACCGTCGAGAACAAGGAGGGTCTGGCTGGTCCCTTTGGGGAGAAGGACGACGAGGCTGTCCCCAGCCCAGGCGATCACAGTGTATTCATCAGCGCGGGTGGTCCAGCGAACGGGTGGGCCCGAAGGGCCGTTGCGGACGTAGACATGACCCGGATAGGCGGGTTCTCCGGGAGAAGGTTCGGGGTCGATCTCCCGATGAATGCCCTTGACGTAGGCGATCGCCCCATCACGCCTCCAGGCGGCCGATCGTGCGCCATCCTCGAAGAGCGTGTCGCGGTTCGCGCTCAGGTCGAACAGCCGCAGGGACGGGGTGTGCGCTACGGGCTCGCCCGGACCGTCGCACCCGGTTGGGACGTCGCACCTGGTCGGGGATGGGGAGACGTCATAGAAGGAAGATGTGGGGTAGAGGAGCATCTCCTCATCCGGTGAGAAGATCACCGTCGGTGCGCCCAAGGGCATCATGGAACCCGAAGCCTGTGCCGCCAGTTCGAACCTGCCCCGGCCGGGCACGACCAGGACCTTGCCGGCCACGTACGGCACCGGCGGTTCGCCCTGCGTCTCCTCGAAAGATCCGGGTCCCGGCGATCGAGCGGCGAACGTATCGGCCGGCGTCGCCATGGCAACTGATGCCTGTTTCTCTTCCGGTTCATCCGCGAGCTTAGGGATAGTGAGCGCCGCGGCGAGGGCGACGGTGATGCCCAGCGCGGCCGCGGTCCAAAGCAGGATCCGGCGGCGATGGTGCGGCCGGGAAGGTTCCGCCGGGTCCGCCGGACGGGTCAAGTCCCTAGATCCAGTTGAGGATGGGGCCGAAGGCAACGAGGGCGGCGATGACTATTCCGGCGAGGCTGCCCACGACCTTTAGCTGCTTGGCGCGCTCGGCCATGTCGTGCACCCACACCGTCATTGCCAGGAAGGTCCCGTAGCCGAACGGGATGATGAGCCAGAAGTGCGGCCAGTCCCACCAGGGGTAGGCCCAGCCGAAGTAGCCGGTCTGGTTGAGCAGGATCTCGACGAAGACGGCGAAGGATGAGAAGCCGACGACGAACAGCCAGCGATTGGGGATGCCGAGGACCTTGAGCTTGGCGTCCGGAGGCAACTGCTTGGCGACCAGGACCCCCGTGATCGCGAAGAGGAAGCAGATCTCTATGTTGAGCCCGACGAGAATCTGGTAGCTCGTGTCGCCGGTGGTGGTCCAGATGGGCGCGTAGTGGGTGAAGTGCAGCCAGAGCGAGTTGATGATCTCGTTGATCCAGTCCATCAGCCAGAACGCCAGCCCCGCAAGCACCACGTTCCAGTTGCGCTTCTCTATCTCGCCGGCGTAGACGTAGAGCACGACCCCCAGGAACGTGACCGTGTACCAGTTGAACAGGCTGGGGTCGCGCAGGATGCGAACCGCCTCGACCACGAATGACGGAGCATCCCCATGGAGCACGGTGTGCATCGGATCCCTCCCTGTCAAGATTCCTAGGTCCGGCTTCCCTGGCACTTGCGGCTGCCGCGGGCGGCGGAGAGCCCGGACCGATTGCTCGAGCCGAAGTCTATCGTCCGGCGGGCGCTCAGGGGCTTCCATCTGGGCGATTGAGCGCAATAGCGGGCACAGCAGACCGCTCCTGATAGTAGCTTGCTAGTACGATGTGACGGACGCTACACTCCCGCCACCGCAGCGGGGCGTGCCGAAACTACCGTTGCAGAGGGGGTTCCCCATGAGGCGCACGGCATCTCTACTCTCTGCGGTCCTTGCTGTTGTCCTCGTTGGCACTGCTTGCGGGAGCAGGGTCGATCGGGACGCCTACCTACGCTCCCTACAGCAATACCAGGAGGTCCAGCCGGGGGCGGAGCAGCCCGGCGGTTCGGCGAGCACCGCTTTGCCGGAGCAGCCCGGCGGTGCCGGGACCGCGACAACCGCGGGGTCTCAAATCACCGCGGCTCCCACGGGCGGCACCAGTACCGGCAAGCCTGGAACCACAACGAAGACCAGCCCCCTGTCCACGACGGTGGTGGGCGACACCATCCTGATCGGCTTCCACGTTCCCAAGACCGGCGCGGCGCCGATGCCGACCAACTGGCTCGATGCCCTGGAGGCCATCCAGGAATATCTGAACACCGAGGTGCGCCCCTCCGGCCGCAAGGTCAAGTTCCTCATCGAGGACGACGGATACGACGCCACCAAGGGCGCCTCGGCTTGTCGCAAGCTCGCCGACGCAAACCCGCTGTTCGTCATCGGGCACACGATGCCGGCGGCCCAAGACGCCTGTGCCCGCCAATTCAACGAGCGGCTGGTCCCTTACCTGATGCGCGGGACCTATCCGGAGATCCTCAACGGCCGTCCCTACTCCTACTTCGGCACGATCCCCGACGACCTGCAGGGTCGCTACCTCGCGCAGTATGTCCTCAAGAACTATCCCTCCAAGGCCAAGAAGGCCGCGGTCGTCTACCAGAACGACCAGATCTCCGCCAAGGAGAACTTCATAGCCACGATCAAGCAGGGCGGCGGCGACGTCGTGGCGGTCGAGCTTTGTGTACCCAAGCAGCCCGACTGGGCGGCCGTCATCCAGAAGCTGGTCAGCGCCGGGGCCGAGACGGTGCTGCTGTCCATGCCTCCGGTGGACGCGATCAAGATCTCGGTCCAGGCCCAGGGCCAGGGCTACCACCCCATCTGGCTGGGCGGCGGTTCCTGGTGGAACTACAACATGGCGCTGGAGTCGGCCGGCATGGCCCTGGACCAGGCCATCGTGCTCTCGTCCTGGGCCTCGATCGACACCGCGGCGGCCGATGAGTTCAAGGCGGTCATGCGCAAGTACCGGCCCAACTCCACGGCCGACGACATCGGCCTGATCATGTGGGGTTGGTCGAACCTGGTGCGCACGGCGATAGAGCAGGCGGGCAAAGACCTGTCGCGCGCCACGTTCGTGGATGCCTTGAACCACCTGACGTTCAACAAGCCTTACTGGCACCCGATCACCTATACGGCGACGAACCACCGCGGGGCGAGCACATCGGCGGTGTTCCGGGCCGACGGTCAGGCCAAACGCTGGCGGCAGATCACCGGTTTCACCTCGAGCTTCTGAGGCGGACGATGCTTGCGTATCTGGTCATCGGGATCTTCTCGGGGGCGGCCTACGGGCTGCTGGCCGTGGCCTTCGTCATGGTCTACAAGGGCACGCGCATCTTCAATCT
>JBBAAN010000116.1:0-6463 GCA_041658225.1 Actinomycetota bacterium | reverse complement strand
GCCCTCCTCGCGCCTTGCGCTTCGGGCGCACCCGCGCCCTCTGTGTGTACGGCGAATTCGGGCGCACCACACCTGGTGCTCGCCCCCGCAAATACGCCCTCATTCGATCGCCCCAGCCATTGCGGTGGTTGCATGCTGATGCGGCGTTGTGTATCTTCATGCAGTCGACCGGAGGTGGCTCTTTCATGGCGAAGCACTTGATCGGTGTGGTGGGGGGTTCTGGCTACACAGGGGCGGAACTGCTGCGTCTGCTGGCGGGTCATCCGGAGATGGAGGTGGGTCCGGTCTCGGCCGGCAGCAACGCGGGCAAGACGGTGGAGTCGCTGTATCCGAACCTGATCCCATACGCCGGCAGGACGTTTGCGGCGTTCGATGCGAGCGCGTTCGCCGGCTGCGCGCTGGTGTTTGCGGGATTGCCTCACGGCGAGAGCATGGCGGTGGTGCCGTCGCTGCTCGCGCTGGGAGCGAAGGTGGTGGATCTGTCCGGGGACTTCCGCCTCGCCGACGCGGAGTCATATCGGACCTGGTACGGCAAGCAGCATGTTGCGCCCGAACTGTTGGGCAAGGGCGTCTATGGTCTGACCGAGTTGTACCGCGGGAAGGTGAGCGAGGCCACCCTGGTGGCGAACCCCGGCTGCTACCCGACCGCAACGTTGTTGGGGCTCGTGCCGCTGGTGCGTTCGGGATTGATCGACCCGGGGAGCATCGTGGTGCAGGCCGCCAGCGGCACTTCCGGGGCGGGGCGCGCCCCGGCGCCCGGTCTGCATTTCGCGCACGTCGACGGCAACTACTCCGCCTACGGGATCACCGGGCACAAGCACGTGAGTGAGATGGAGGCCGAGCTATCGGGTGCCGCCGGCGCAGAGGTGCGCATAAGCTTCATTCCTCATCTTGTGCCGATGGCGCGCGGGATCCTGGCGACCTCCACCGCTCAGATGATGCCTGGGGTCGGGGAGAGCGCGTTGCGGGAGGCCCTGATGCAGGCCTACGAGTCCGAGCCGTTCGTGCATGTGCTTCCGGTCGGGGCCCTGCCCCAGACCAAGGCAACGAATGGCTCCAACGCCTGCCATGTGACGGTGCGCTCGGATTCCCGAACGGGGCGCGCGATCGTGCTCGCGGCGCTGGACAACCTGGGCAAGGGCGCCGCGGGTCAGGCCATCCAGAACGCCAACCTCATGTTGGGCATTCCCGAGACTGCCGGCCTGACCGCGGCCGGTCTGTATCCCTAGGAGGGCGGCTTGCAGATCACCGAGATCCTTGGGGGGGTCACCGCGGCAAGCGGGTTCTCTGCCGGCGCGGCCCATGCCGGCATCCGCAGGTCGCGGCGGGACGACCTCTGCTTGGTGGCGGCCGACAAGACCTGCCCGGCCGCGGGGGTGTTCACGCGCAATCGCTTCGCGGCGGCGCCCGTGGTGGTCAGCCGGGAGCACCTGGCCTGCGGAAAGCTGCGCGCGGTGATCTTGAATGCGGGATGCGCCAATGCCTGCACCGGGGAGGGCGGACTGGCCGACGCGCGGCGCACGGTCGGCCTCGTCGGAGATCTGCTGGCCTGCGCGACCGAGGAGGTCGCGGTCTGCTCCACCGGGCTGATCGGCAGCCGGCTTCCGATGGGGCGACTGGAGAGGGCCCTGCCCAAGGTGGTGGCCGATCTGGATTGCGAGGGCGGCGGCCGGGCGGCGGCGGCCATCATGACCACGGACACCGTGCCCAAGGAGGCCGCGGTGAGAGTGTCGGGCCCGTGGGGTAGCTTCCGGATCGGAGGGATGGTCAAGGGCGCCGGCATGATCGCTCCCGAGATGGCCACCATGCTCTGCGTCGTGACGACCGACGCAAAGGTGGGCCCGCGCGCGCTCGCGGCAGCCGTGAGCCGGGCGACGGAGCACTCTTTCAATCGGATCAGCATCGACGGATGTATGTCCACCAACGACACGGTGATCGCGATGGCCGGCGGCGCGTCGGGTGTCGCTGTGGGGACCTCACCCGAGATGCTGAAGGCATTCGGCGCGGGCCTGGCGGCGGTGAACTCCTCGTTGGCGGCACAGATGGTCGCCGACGGGGAGGGGGCGACCAAGATCCTGAACGTCAAGGTCGTCAAAGCCGCCGGCCCGGCCGACGCGCTCGCCGCCGCGCGCACGGTCGCGGGCTCCGTACTGCTTCGTTGCGCGATCCACGGTGCCGACCCGAACTGGGGCAGAGTGCTTGCCGTCCTGGGTACCTCGGACGCGGCCTACGAGCCGGGCGCCGTCTCGGTCAGATACGGGCCCCATATGGTGGCGCAGGGCGGACAGGCGGTTGAGTTCGACGAGGGCGAGGCGCGTGAGTACCTGGGTGGTCGCCAGATCGAGCTTACGGTGGATCTGGGAGCGGGGCACGCGGAGGCGAGTGTGCTGACCAACGACCTCACGGCCGCCTACGTGCGCATCAACTCCGCGTACTCGACCTAGGGTGGGAGCGATGGAGAAGACGATCGAGAAGGCCCGCGTGCTGATGGAGGCGCTGCCCTACATCCGTGAGTACCAGGGTGCGAGGGTGGTGATCAAATACGGCGGCAACGCCATGGCCGATGGCGACGAGGCTGCGTCGTTCGCCTCGGATATCGCGCTGATGCAACTTGTGGGAATACGGCCCGTCGTCGTGCACGGCGGGGGCCCTCAGATCTCGGCCACGCTCAAGCGGCTGGGTATCGAGTCGAGGTTCGTGGGGGGTCTTCGGGTCACCGACGCCGCGACGATGGAAGTCGTGAAGATGGTTCTGGTCGGCCAGATCAACAAGGAGATCGTGTCGCTGGTCAATCGCCACGGAGACCTGGCGGTGGGGCTGTCCGGCGACGACGCCAACCTGCTGGTGGCCAGGAGGATCGCTGGTCCGCAAGGTGAGGACCTGGGTTTCGTGGGCGAGGTCGAGCAGGTCAAGACGGGCGTCCTGGAGGGCCTGCTGGACCGTGGCTATGTCCCGATTCTGGCCTCCGTGGCGCGCGGGCGCGACGGTGCGTCCTACAACGTCAATGCCGACACGGTGGCCGGGGCGGTTGCGGTGGCTCTGGGGGCGGCCAAGCTCGTCTACCTGACGAACGTGGCGGGGCTGTATGAGGATTTCGAGGAGAAGGGCTCCCTTCTCTCTCAGGTTGACGCCGGGCGCCTGGGCGCTCTGCGCTCGAGCGGGAAGCTCTCGGAGGGCATGGTTCCGAAGGTGACCTCGTGCGTGCGAGCGGTGGAGGGCGGGGTCCCTCGGGCCCACATTCTGGACGGGCGCGTCGAGCATGCGCTGCTGTTGGAGATCTTTACCGACGAGGGTATCGGCACGATGGTGACGCCGTGATGGGAAAGCCCGTGACGACTACCGGCGAGCTCGTCGAGCTCGAGTCGCGCGTGCACGTCCCGACCTACCGGCGTCTGCGGGTTGCCTTTGTGCGCGGCGAGGGTTGTCGGCTGTGGGACGCCGAGGGGAAGGAATACCTGGACTTCCTGGCCGGCATAGCGGTCACGGCAATAGGTCACGCCCACCCGCGCTTCGTCGAGGCGGTTTGCGCGCAGGTCGGCCGGCTCGTCCATGTCTCCAATCTCTTCTACACCGAGCCCCAACTGCGAGTGGCGGAACGTCTTACGGAGTTGCTGGGCTGGGGCCGGGTGTTCTTCGCCAACTCCGGCGCTGAGGCCAACGAGGCGGCGCTGAAGTTGGCCCGCAAGTGCGCGAAAGCTTCCGGCAATCCCGCGAAGTTTCGGGTGGTCTCCGCTCAGGGCGCGTTTCACGGCCGCACGCTGGGAACCCTCGCGGCCACACCACAGCCGGCCAAGCAGGCGCCGTTCGCGCCGATGCCCGATGGTTTCGACGTGGTGCCCTTCGGCGATCTGGGGGCGCTGGACGCCGTGGTGAGCGACGACACGGCTGCCGTGATCCTCGAAGTGGTTCAGGGCGAGGGCGGGGTGCGGGTGGCCGGCCGGGAGTTCCTCCATGCCGTTCGGGCGGCCTGTGATCGGCACGGGGCTCTGCTGGTGTTCGACGAGGTCCAGACGGGCATCGGGCGCACGGGACGCTGGTTCGCCTTTCAGCACTTCGGAGTCGTGCCGGATGTGATCACGCTGGCGAAGGGGCTGGGGGGTGGGCTGCCCATCGGCGCGTGTGTTGCGCGTGATGAGTTCGCGGAGGTGTTCGCACCGGGGGATCACGCCACGACGTTCGGCGGCGGGCCTGCTGTATGTGCGGGTGCACTGGCGGTGCTGGACGTCATCAGGGACGAGGGGTTGGTCGAGCACGCGGAGCATATGGGCCGCTACCTGGGGGAGGGCCTGGCGAGATTATGCGAAGGGTCGCCTCATGCGGTTGGCGAGCGGGGTCTGGGGTTGCTGCGGGCCCTGCAGTTGGCCGGTCCCTTCGCCCGGCGGGCGGTCGAGGAAGGCCTGGAAGCGGGGCTGGTCGTCAACGACGTTGCGCCGGACGCGCTGCGTCTTGCGCCTCCTCTCGTCGTGGGGCGCGAGGATGTCGACGCGTTGCTCGATCGGCTTCCCGGAGTGCTGGAGCGGGCGGCAAGGGCGTAACTGGCTTCGCGGGAGCCGTCAGTCGACAAGGGAGGAAGCTCGTGCCGGTTGTGTTGGTGGTGGAGGACGACCCCTCGGTCCGCAAGCTGCTCGAGACGGTCCTGGAGGAGGATGGCTACGAGGTGATCCTGGCACAGGACGGTCTCGAGGGACTGGCGAAGGTGGCCATGCGCCGGCCGGACTTGATGGTGCTGGACGTGATGATGCCGGACGTGGGGGGCCTGAGAGTGCTGGACCAGATGGAGGAGGAAGGCATTCGGATTCCCGTGGTCGTGATAACCGGCAAGGAGGAAGCTCTGCCGGCGCTGCGGGAAAGGCTGGGGGCGGCCAACGTGTTCGGCAAGCCCTTCGACCTTGATGTGCTCTCGGCCAGGATTGCGGCGCTGACCGGACTTCCCGGGAGGTGAGGGTGGACATGCGGGATTTTCTCTCGATCGACGACCTGAGCTGCGAGGAGCTGTCGGGACTGCTCGATCTCTCGATCTCGCTCAAGGCCGACCGGGTTGTGCGCAGGGATCTGACCGGCAAGACCATCGCCCTGATCTTCGAGAAGCACTCGACACGCACACGGGTGTCATTCGAGGTGGCGGTATATGAGCTGGGGGGAAATCCCCTGGCGCTGTCGGGATCCGAGATGCAGCTCGGCCGCGGAGAGACGATCGAGGACACCGCTCGGGTGCTGGAGCGCTACTGTCACGCCATCGTGCTGCGAACCACCGCCCAGGAACGGTTGGAGCGAATGGCGGCCGCCGCCCGGATCCCGGTGGTCAATGCCCTCTCGGACCTCTCCCACCCGTGCCAGGCCCTGGCCGATTTGATGACATTGAAGGAGCGCTGGGGAAGCTTGTCGGGACGCAAGCTGGGCTGGGTCGGAGATGGCAACAACGTGGTGCACTCATTGCTGCTCGCGGGAGCGAAGTCCGCGATGCGCCTGGCCGTGTCCACGCCGGTGGGCTACGAGCCGGACCCCAAGGTGGTGCGGCGCGCGGAGCAGATCGCCTCGCAGACGGGGGGCTCGATCGAGATCGGGCACGACCCACTGGTGGCCGCGGACGGGGCGGACGCGCTGGCGACCGACGTCTGGGCGAGCATGGGGCAGGAGGCCGAAGCGGAGGCGCGGTCGACGGTCTTCCACCCCTATCGGCTGAACGATGCGCTGCTGGCGCAGGCGCAGCCGGATGCGCTGGTGCTCCACTGTCTGCCGGCCCACCGGGGCGAGGAGATCGAAGCCTCCGTCATCGACGGCGAGCACTCGGTGGTTTGGGATGAGGCGGAGAACCGCCTCCACACCGAGAAGGCCCTGCTGGCCTGGCTCGTGGGCGGCAAGGAGTTGTAGATGCAGGAGAAGACGGCGCGCCAGCGACACATCGTGCAGCTTCTGCGGGAGCGGCCGGTCACAAGCCAGCGCGAACTCGCGCGGCTGCTGGCCGCACATGGAGTGCGCACAACCCAGGCGACCTTGTCGCGGGATCTGGAGGACTTGGGCGCCGTCAAGGTGCGCGGCTCGCTCGGTGGCATGGTGTACGCGATATCGGAGTCCCCCGGGCCCCCGCCCAGAGCTCGTCTGGAGCGCATGCTGGCGGAGTTCGTGCTCGAGGTCGATCACTCGGGCAACCTCGTGGTGATGAAGACCCCGCCGGGGGCGGCGCATGCGGTGGGCAGTGCGCTGGATGCCGCCGCTCTGGATCAAGTGTTGGGGACCGTGGCGGGTGACGACACCATCCTCGTGATCGCACGCGAAGGGATTGCCGGGCGGCGCCTGGCTTCGGAACTGCGCAAATTGGCGGGACAGTACTAGACAAGTTCGGCGACAAGCGGGGGCACCGGCCCTCGATCGAGGAGGAGGAGCGGTTTGAAGGACAAGGTCGTACTGGCGTATTCGGGGGGATTGGACACCACCGTTGCCATCGGGTGGTTGGCGGAGAAGT
>JBBAAN010000115.1:0-6601 GCA_041658225.1 Actinomycetota bacterium | reverse complement strand
GAAGCCGGGCAACCTCGCTCCCGGCGATGAATGTCCGCACCAGCCGAATAGCGCCAAGGCCGTCCGTGCGCAGGAGCCGCTCAACGGCCAGGTAGGCTTCCATGAAACGAGTGTTCTCGGCCAGAGCGAGAGTGACCCCGTTGCCCCGGGCCGTGGTGACCAGGTCCTCGGCTTCAGCGGCCGTCGCGGCGAGCGGCTTCTCCACCAGCACGTGCTTGCCCGCCGACAAGGCAGCGTGCGCCATCTCATGGTGCAGATGGTGCGGGACGGTCAAGTCGACGGCGTCCACCCCGTCGTCGGCCAGCAGATCACGGTAGTCGCCGTAGACGCTCGCTCCCCAGCGCTCGGCTCTTTGCTTCGCGCGCTCCACGTCGATGTCGCAGACCGCCGCTATCTTCGCCACGTTGCCCGCCTGGTCGTAGGCGTTCTCGTGAAACCACGAGATGAGCCCGACACCCACCATCCCCACACGGATCAAGCCGACTACCCCCTCACTTCTTCTCTGGTCCGTCCACGCTCGAAGGGGAGCGCACTTCGTGGATCACTCATGGCAGCCGCCAAAGGTGGCGAGTTGAGGGTACCGACGCATGGTCCGCTGGCAACCGGCTCAGCGCTCCTGCATTCTGCCATTCGCCCTTGCCGCGTGCTGCGCGGCAGCGGTCCTTCGGCATCAGACGCCGCCGAGGCTCCCGGAGCGGCGCCGCACCAGAGCCCCGAACCCAAACGCCGCCGCGACAAGCCACAGGGCAATGCCGATCGACGTCTGGTTGGATCCCGTGGCCGGAAGGTGGCGCGCGCCGCCGACCGGGGCAGCAACGACCATGTCTATCGCCGCACCTGGTCCGGAGTTGCCCGCCTCGTCCACCGCGTGGACACGGATGGAGCGGACGCCCTTCGGCAGGTTGACTTCTCTGGTGTATGCCGATCCTCCGGCTGCGGGACCGCCGAGTCCGAGGTCCACCACGCGGCCGTCGACCCGACTCACGTACTTGGCGGGCGCGCCGCAGTAGCCGTCATCACCCGGCGCGCCGAACGAGAGCTGATACCGGTCGCCGCCGAGAGGTGTGAGCTTGATGCCCCGGGGCGCACCGGGCGGGGTGCCGTCCCGGTTGTAGTTGCCGCTGCCCTGCTGGTCGTGGCGCCATGACGGCCACTCCGTCTGGCAGGCCGGTGCCTCCGTCTTCCAGACGAACAGGAAACCCTCTCGGGTGATCTCCGCGACCCGCCCGTCGTCCGAGAACGCCGCCGGCGAGAACAGCCAGCCCCCGGTTCGCTTGGGGAAGCCGGCCACGTCCTGACCGGTCAGACCGTCATAGGCGTGCAGCAGACCGAGCCCCGTGCCGGCGACGATCTGGTTCGTGCTCCCAGGCACAGCCTTGACCACCGTGGACGAGGAAAGGAACTGGAAGTCATCGGTGATCGTGGGGAACGCCGGCAGCGGCGCCCCCGTGCCGGCATCCCAGGCGCCTATCAGGTGGTTGTACGGGAAGTTCTGCCCGGCCAGCGCCAGGTTGGCAACACCGCCCAGGCTCAGCTCGTACTTGACCAGAGCCGGGGTCCCGGTGCCCAAGATGTCGCCGATAGCGGCCGACTCGAACAGGTTCAGCCCGCCGGCCTTGTCGGTGGCGTTCGAGTTGGCCCCGACGCCCGGGGTCTGCTGGGCGGCGCGCAACTCGGTCCCGTCGACTCCGTACTCGGCCAGGGAACCTCCCGTCGAGGACACGACCACGACAGGCTGCCCGCTCAGGTTCACGATCGAGGGGTTGTGGCCGGGGCCGATGAACGGCAGGGTGGACTGGATGGCCCCATTGAGCTTGATCGGCCAGCCGGCCATGATCCGGCCGGTTTCTCCATTGATGGCGTATACACGGGTCGAGCCCCCGAGCGCCTGAGCCGCCAGGTCGCTGATTCCCTGAGCGAGCAGGCCCGCCAGGTCTCCCGGCGCCATGGTCGCCCCGTACTCCTCGTTGTCGGCCACGACGATGTCGTCCTTGCCGTCGCCATCCAGCTCACCGATCGCCGGTTCGTTGATCGATTCAGCGATCATCCGCTGGTCGGCGGGCACCGACGGATCGACCAGCGCGATCGGGTAGCCGGGCACGGCCGTTCCGTCCGGCCGCCACGCGTACAGGTGGCCGTCAAGCGCCGGCTGCACGATGTCGAGGGTCGTGCCGCCCTCGAGGCGGGCGAGCGAGGGCGAGGCCAGGAAGCCGCACTTCGGATGGCGCAAAGGCTGGCTCTGCAGCGACGGGCCGCAGTAAGAGAATGACGAGGAGACCGGGAAACCGGCACGCAGCTTGCCGTTGGGTTCCCAGACGTAGACGTGGGTGCCGGCCGCGGTGACCAGCTCGAGGGTGCCGTCGCCATCCAGGTCCGCGATGGCCGGGGCGCGCGGCGGCTCTCGTGGGGGCGCGGTCTTGAGCACATCCTTGAATCCGGGAGCGGATTCGTGTCCGGAGATCGGCCACAGAAGCCCCGTGTGCACGGGCCAGCCCGGAAGCTCACTGCCGTCCGGCCGGTAGGCGTGGACCGTGCCGTCCTCTGTCGGGACGATCAGCTCCTGTATCCCGTCCCCCTCGAGATCGGCAAATCGGATCGGAGCCTCTCCTCCCGATCCCATCTTCTTCGGGTAGCCGGCGAGCAGCGTCGAATCGTCCACGATGGAGAACACGCGGCGGTCGATCCCGGCGACGCGACCCTGCCCGGCCGCGGTCACGGTCAGCCGGACGGTGAACTCGCTTGCGAGCGGGTGAGGTGATGTCGGCGAGTAGACCGGCCCGCCCAGGTCGGTCGGAGGAGTGAACGAAGCCAGGGCCGAGCGCACCGAAGCGAGATCGATGGTGCCGAGGTCGGTGAGGGAACCTGAGGCGTAGCCCTCCTTGACCTTGGTCCAGCTCGTGGGCGCCTGACCGGCCCCCCATTCGACGCGGTAGTGGAATTGCCCACCGGAGGCGAATCGCGCACGCGCCAACCCCGTCACGTGCACGCTCGCGCCGGTCAAAGGCGCGTACCAGTCGGGCGCGTAGATGGCCCCTTCCGGCGGGATGGTCGCCGTACTCAGCGCGGAGGACACAGCCTTGCCGAGGTTGACCCGGCCCCAACCGAAGTGCGGATCCCAGCCCTCCTGCGCGAAGTCGGGCAGACCGACCCCGATCGTGTTCCCGGCGGTGATGTCCTCGGCGGTCTGCTCCAGGATGGCCCGCGTCTCGTCGGGGCGCAGGGCGATGCCGTGCTGGCGGGCCGCGCTGATGACCAGGCCGGCCGCGCCGGATGCCTTGCCGGTGTTCTCCGAGCCCGTCCCGCCCGTCATGGCGATCGAGCTCTTCCCACCGAACTGGGTGGTGTTCGCGCCGCGGAAGTAGGTCATGGTCGGGATCTCCGACCCGACGGGCACGCCCAGAGTCGTGATCAACTGCTTGCCCTCGGGGCCGAAGTCGTAGCTGAGCGTCTGCGTGTCCGGGGCGGTGCCCTGGATGAGCATCACGTGACCGTAGTTCGCCGGGTAGTTGTGGTTGGCGGTGTTCAAATCATCGCCTGAGAACGTCTGCACGACCCCGTGCTGGTAGGCATATTCGGACGCTGCCTCGGTGAACGCCGAGTGGTAGACGCTGCCGTTGGCGCCCTCGATGACCGATGCGCCGCTGATGGTCGCGAAGAGGATGCCCATGCCGAAGGTGTTCCCGTCGGAAACGAACGTGTCCCAGGTACGCACCGGCATGAACTGGCACTTCGGGCACACACCGATGCTGCCCGACCCCTCGTTGCCTTCCTCCACCGCTTCCTCAGCTCGCCCACTGCCATGGTTCTCGGCGGCGAAGTAGCTCGACCGGTCGGTGGGGTCGTTGGTGTTGTCAAAGAAGTTCCAGCCGGCGATGTCGTCGACGAACCCGTTGCCATCAGCGTCACGGCCGTCGGAGAAAACGTGAATCAGCTCCAGCCCCGCGATCTTCGCCTGGCCTGCGGGCTTCACCTTGAGGACGCGCGGGTCCGCCGCGTAGTCGTCGACATCCAGCACGCCGCTGCCGTTGAGGTCGTATCCGCCGAGGGCCGCCGACGGATGAGTCTTGCCGGAGGCGTCCTGTGGGGGCGGCAGCTCGCCCCGGTTGAGGTGGATCTTGTTGCGCAAGCCGGCCCGGTTCCACTTGACGCCGGTGTCCAGAATGGCAATGAAGACCGAAGAGTCGCCGCGGGTCTGCTTCCACGCGCCGGCCGCGTTGAACCCGGAAACCACGGGCTGACCCGCGTTTGGGCCTTCCTTGTATATGGCGGTGTTGCGAGTGAGCTGCGAGGGGAAGCCGAACAGGTCGAACCTCTCCGCGTAGAGGTCCGTGACGGTAGCACCCTCCGGGTCGTCGGGTTCGGCCTGATCGAATTCGGGATCGTTGGGCGTGTCCTGGCGCTGGACGTTGCCGGTCGCGAACTGCTGACCGGTGTCGTGAGAGGTGGGGTTGTCGAAGTCGCGCCCCGCGGCACCCGAGCCGGCCGTTGAGGCCATCAGGGTGCTCACCGCCATCGCGACGATCAACGCAGCGAACCTGGCGTGCCTCATGTCATCCCCTCTTTCCGTCTTCGCCCGATCCTCTGCCCCGCAGCAGCAGGAGTAGCCCTGTGACCACCGCGGGGCCGTTCACCGACGCCGTTGCCGAACCATTCCCTGCCTTGGCCCGAAGATTCGCCATCCGGAGGACTTCCTCCTTCCCGGGCGCCGACACAGAGGACCTCCAGAGGATGAATCTGCCCGCCGCGCGGATCCGGCCGCGCGGCCCGGCGGCCACCTTTGCCGTGCTCATCGCAGCAGGGACGAACCTGCCCTCTGTGCGGATCCGCCGACGTGGGTGGTGTCTTGCTCGCTGGTTGGGGAATACTTCGATATCCGCGTGTCGCCCATCTCCCGACGCTCGCCGTCACGATGCCAGGGCCCAACATCCTCGAACGTTCTCAAAGGAGTGATCGTCACGTGACCGAGACCAGCAAGGACGCCGCTCTCCCCTATCGCGACGCGAGCCTGCCTGTTGCGGAGCGCGTTGCGGACCTCCTGGGACGCATGAGCCTGGAGGAGAAGGTCGACCAGATGACCTCGGTCATGCCCTCCTTTTGCATGAGGGACGGACGCGTGGCCCTCGACCTCGTCGCGGCCGCCGCCGGCAACGGAATCGGACAGGTCTCACGTCCCGTCGGTTCCGCGCGCATCGCCCCGCGTGAAGGCGCCGAGTTGGTCAACGCCATCCAGCACCACTTCGTGGAGGAGACCCGGCTCGGCATCCCCGCGATCATGCACGAGGAATGCCTCAGCGGCGTGCAGGCCCACGGCACCACGATCTTTCCGCAGTCCATCGGCAACGCCTGCACATGGGACCCGGATCTCATCGAACAGATGACCACGGCGATACGCAGGCAGATGCGAGCCCTCGGCATCCATCAGGGCCTTTCCCCGGTGCTGGACGTCGCCCGCGACGCGCGCTGGGGCAGGATAGAGGAGACCTTCGGTGAGGACCCGTACCTGGTCGCCCGCATCGCCACTGCCTTCGTGCGGGGCCTTCAGGGCGACGACCCGGCAACCGGCGTCATGGCCACCCTCAAGCACTTCATCGGCTACTCCTTCTCGGAAGGAGGCCGCAACATCGGACCCGTGCGCATCGGCGAGCGGGAGCTGCGGGACGTCTTCGGGTTTCCTTTCGAGACCGCCATCCAGGAAGCGCACGCATGGTCGGTGATGAACGCCTACCACGAGAACGACGGTGTTCCCGTGATCGCCTCACCCGAGATCCTCACCGGTCTGCTGCGCGATGAGTACGGCTTCGATGGCACCCTGGTCTCCGACTACTTCTCCATCAACTTCACACAGGTGCTCCACGGGGTCGCGGCTTCCCTGAAGGAAGCCGCCGTACTGAGCGTGAAAGCCGGTCTGGACACCGAGCTTCCCTTGAAGAGCGCCTACGCGCAACCGCTTATCGAGGCCGTGGCCGAGGGATTGGTCGAGGAGGCTGAGATCGACCGGCTGGTCGAGCGCGTCCTCGCCTGGAAGTTCAGGCTCGGCCTGTTCGAGAACGCCTATGTCGACCCTGGAGCCGCCGTTGATCTGGACACCCCGGCCGACCGCGCGCTCGCCAGGCGCCTGGCCCAGCGCTCGATCGTGCTGCTCAAGAACGAGAGTGGACTGCTGCCCCTGAACCCCAACCTCGGCTGTGTCGCTGTGATCGGCCCCAATGCCGACCGTGAATGGGCACTCCTCGGCGACTACAGCTTCGACGTGCAGTCCTACTCCCTGGAACTCGTGGCCAAGGGGGTCAACGAACCGGGCGGACCGGCTGCCGAGGGCGGCATCGAGCCCGAGACGGCCGTGCCGGTCGTGACTGTTCTGGAAGGGATTCGCTCTCATGTCGGACCTGCGACCGAAGTGCGATTCGCGGCCGGATGCGGTGTGGTCGGCGAGCGCGACGAGGCGCTCTTCGCCGAGGCGGTGGCCGCGGCACGGGGTGCCGACGTGGCGGTGGTCGTGGTCGGGGATCAGGCCGGCATCTTCGCGATGGGGACCGTCGGGGAGAACCGCGACAGTTGCAGTCTTCGTCTGCCGGGCGTCCAGGAAGAGCTCATCCGGGCG
>JBBAAN010000114.1:0-6696 GCA_041658225.1 Actinomycetota bacterium | reverse complement strand
CGCGAGCTCGGCCTCGAAGATCGGCTGCAGGGCGCCGACATGGCGCGCCGGAAGGTCTTTGTCCTGTTCCGCGGCCGCCTGATCGAAATGCCCGAAGGGCTGGCCATGATGGTCCCGTCGCGGATCGCTCCGATGATCCGCACGCGCCTGCTCTCGCCGCTGGGCAAACTGCGCCTGGCGCTCGATTGGATCCTACCGTCGAGCCAGGCGGAGCACGACGAATCGCTGGCGGCCTTCATCTCGCGCCGCCTCGGTCGGCAGGCCTATGAGCGGCTGATCGAGCCCTTGATGAGCGGGATCTACGCCGGGGATGGAGAGCGGCTGAGCCTGCTCTCGACGTTCCCGTTTCTCCGTGATTGGGAGCGGCGCTACAGCAGCGTGGCGCGGGGCGCGCTGCGGCAAGCGCAGACCCACAGCGTTCGATCGGATTCCGCCCCGCGGGGGTCGATCTTCCTGACGCCGATGGGCGGTCTGGGCGAGATCGTCGAGTCGCTGCTTGTGCGGCTGAAGCGCGCGGACCTGCGCTTGAACACGGCCGTGACGCGGATCGACCGTGTGGATCGCGGTTACATTGTCGGAACGGCTTCGGGAGAGATGCTCGCGGCACAGGCGGTGGTCCTCGCCGCGCCGTCCTACGCCGCGGCCGAGATGCTCCGTGTGCTCGACCCCCGCCTGGCCGAGCTGCTGGACGGCGTGGAGTACGTCTCGACTGCAACGGTCTCGCTTGCCTTTCGCGCGGAGGACCTGCCGCGGCCGCTCGACGGCCATGGCTACGTGATCCCTCGGGTCGAGGGCAGGCGGGCGCTGGCCTGCACATGGACCTCGACGAAGTTCCCACACCGGGCTCCGCCCGGTCATGCCCTGCTGCGGGTCTTCATCGGGCGGGCGGGGCAGATGGACGATCCCGAGATGGACGAGGCCTCGCTGGCCGAGGTTGCCCGGCGCGAAGTGGCGGAGACCCTTGGCATCCGTTCGGAGCCGCTCCTGGTGCGCGTCGCCCGCTGGCCGCGCTCGATGCCGCAATACAACCTGGGTCATCCGGGGCGGCTGGGGGAGATCGGCGATCGGCTCGAGCTGCTACCCGGCTTGCATCTGGCGGGCGCGGCCTATGCCGGGATCGGGATCCCGGACTGCATCCGGTCCGGCGAGGAGGCCGCCCGCGCCGCTCTTGCGCCGGCGAGATCCGAGGCCGTGCAGCCCACCGACGTTCCCCTGGAGGTCAATCGGTGAAGGAAACGATCCGCTCACGGCAGCTCTTCGCCGAGGCGCAGGCGCTGTTCCCCGGCGGGGTGAATTCGCCCGTTCGCGCCTTCCGCTCGGTTGGCGGGGATCCACTCTTCGTCGCCCGCGGCGAGGGGCCCTACTTGTATGACGTCGACGGCAACCGCTACATCGACTACGTGCTCTCCTGGGGGCCGCTCATCCTGGGGCATGCGCACCCGCAAGTGGTCGAAGCGCTGGCGGAGGCTGCGGCCAACGGAACGTCCTACGGTGCGCCCTGCGAGTGGGAGCTCGAGCTTGCGCGTCGGATCCAGGGGTTCATGCCCTCGCTCGAGATGATGCGCTTCGTGAACTCGGGGACCGAGGCGACGATGAGCGCCCTCCGGCTGGCGCGGGCGTTCACCGGGCGAGACAAGATCGTCAAGTTCGAAGGCTGCTATCACGGGCACGCCGACATGCTGCTGGTCAAGGCCGGTTCAGGCGTGGCGACGCTCGGCCTTCCGGATTCTCCGGGTGTTCCGAAGGGCACGGCGGCAGATACGTTGGTGGCCAGTTTCAATGATCTGGCCTCGGTCGAGCGGCTCTTCGCGGGTCACCCGGGAGAGATCGCGGCGGTGATCGTCGAGCCAGTGGCCGGCAACATGGGCGTTGTCCCGCCCGATGCAGGCTTCTTGGAGGGGTTGCGGGAGGTCACTCGAAGCCACGACACACTGCTCATCTTTGATGAGGTCATGACGGGGTTTCGCGTTCATCTCGGCGGCGCACAGACGTTGTACAGCATCCGGCCGGATCTGACGACGCTCGGCAAAGTCATCGGGGGCGGGCTGCCCGTGGGCGCCTACGGCGGCAGGCGTAACATCATGGAGATGATTGCCCCCTCGGGGCCTGTGTACCAGGCCGGAACACTCTCCGGGAATCCGTTGGCGATGCGGGCAGGGATCGAGACCCTGGATATCCTGGCCCAGCCCGGGATCTGGGATGGGATGGAGCGGCGCGCCAAGCGGCTGACGGAGGGGATGGGGAATGCAGCAAGGGAGGCGGGCGTGGTTGTCGCCACCAGTCGCGTCGGGACGATGTTCACGTTGTTCTTCATGGCCTCGCCGCCTCGCGACTGGGCGACGGTCCTCGCCTGCGACACCACCCGGTACGGGGCGTACTTCCGGGGCACGCTTGGGGCTGGTGTGTATCTGGCGCCTTCGCAGTTCGAGGCCGGCTTCCTGTCCACAGCCCACACCGACGCGGAGATCGATGCGACCCTCGCTGCGTCCCGGAAGGTATTCTCCCAGCTCTGATCCTGCGCGCGTCGGGCATCCGGGCAGGAAACGAGAGGCTAGAAGGTCCTTCGATCCAGCCGCAATGCCGGCAATCCGATTTTGGTGAGCTTGCGTCGGAGTATGGATCCGAGACGCGTAGGGCCCCCTCATACAGGCGGCCCTACGCGCGCTGGCGTGTCGGTTCAGGAGGCTACGGTGGGACTTGAACCCACGCATGGGGGTTTTGCAGGACCCGACTCAGGCGACCGCAGGGACCCTTGCTCGCCTTTGGCCGGATTCCGTATAAGGGTCTGCAGATTCTGGGCTGCCTGGCCGACAAAGACCCTTGACCGTCTTCTGGGGCCAAGCAACAGACACAACTTGAGTGCTAGCCCCAGGAGCCTCACCGTACCTTGATCGGCGAGACAAGTCAAGAGGAACCCTCCGGTGAGGGGCAGTCGATCAGCGTAGGGAGGGCCGGCGCGGGACCACCCCATTTGGGCCTCGCCAGGTTCTAGTCGGCGAAGCCGTTCCTTATGAGCTCGCCGGTATGGGCGTCGATGAAGACCCGTAGCTCGCCCCCCTCAAGAGGTGCGTAGAACAGGAGCCAGGACAACGGGATTTCCTTCTCGAGCTCTGCGTCGTAGTCGGCCAATGTAATCCCAGTGGGCGATATGGAAATGCCGGCGCCGCGCGCTGTTTTGAGGGCCAGGTTCGAGTCTGTAATCTGGTCCATCGGTACCGGGAGTCCAGGCGCTGTGATGGGCCTCTCGGGGTGACCATCTAGCCCGATCGTGATCTCGTTCTCGTGTACGAGGGTGATACCGGTCTTCGTGAGCGAAGACGGAGAGACAACAATGAAAGTCCATACAGGCACTCGGCCGTCGGCCTGCAGGCCCCATCCCGGTCTCTCATCCCTGAGGGGCGCGAATAGATTGACCACATATGCATCTTCGTGCCATTCCAACATGGCTGGCTTGATGAGCTCATACGCCTCGAGGGCCGTCCAGTAGCGCTCCGGAGTCTCAGCAAATCGTGAAGGCCCCCAACTTCCGCGGGTGCACCCGACCGTTGTGAGAATGGTGAAGAACAAGGTGGTTACTGAGGCCAGGAATCGGGCAAGGTGCCTCAGCTGTCCATCTGATGTGACCGGAGTTAGAGAGGATGCGATGTCTGCTTCCCTTGCCACGAGACTGAACTCCTTCGTGCAGAGGTTCCTGCTAGTTCGGGTGGATGACGATTGAGCCTCCGTCCAATGGTGAGGTCGGGTCCACATCATCAGCCCCGCCCATCTGTGTATCATAAACGACCTCGCCCGACCCGGTTTGCCAGATCTTCACTCGGACCATATCCTCACCGCCTGATCCGCCCCCATCGACGACGGTCAGGATAAATGTGTAGCCGCCCTGGCCGTCAATGGACCCAGTGCCTCTCATCTGAGCGCGTGACCCAGCAACCACAAGCCATTCGTAGTCCTCGCTGTGGAAAGCGAGTTGCGCGCCCTGGAGGGTTAGCTGCATCTCACCCGACGGCAGTGGACCGCCCTGTTGGTACTTCGCATTGAAGCCCATATGTGCCTTCCCAGTGGAGGAAGGATCCGCGACGTATGAGCCTTGGGGTGTGTAGAGCCAGCCGCCTCCGGTGACGAACCCACCGTCGGGGTCGTAGATGACAATGTATTGGAAGGAGGCGGAGACGAGTCCCGAGTCGTCATCCATGACGGTCAGCATCACAGTGTAGACGCCTGCGGAGGCGTAGGTGTGGTCTGCAACCACTGTCCCGGATCCGCTGTCTTCCGTGACGAACCCCTCGGATGTGGACCCATCGCCCCAGGCCCATGTCGCGGTATGGGTGTCATTGGTGCCAGTGTCCGTGAAACTGCCAGCAACTTCGCTCAGAGCCCCAAGACGACCAGGGGCAAGGGGTGCAGTTACTGAGTCTATGGCTGGCACAACGTTCTCAACCAAGACCCCGACCTCGTCACTTGCTATCCCTCCGTGACCGTCATCGACGGTCAACCGCAGTGTGTGTGCGCCATTATCCAGGGTGAGGAATCTCGGGGCCAAGTCAGTTGGTTCCAGCAAGGTGACTTGAGGGCCGTCCGAGGCCACGATTTCCCATAGGTAGGAGAGTACGTCTCCATCTGGGTCGGAGGACTCCGCTCCGGATAGCTCCACCCAGCTCCCCTCGAGACCGACTTGGTCAGGACCGGCAACCGCAGATGGAGGCGTGTTGCTTTGCTCAATGCGAATCACCACTTCTTGCGTCGTATCATAGCTTGCGTCTGCGAACAGGCCGCGGTAGCGCAGTAGGTGCTCGCCGGGTCCCGAGAAGACAAGCGGCGTGCCATAGGTCTGCCAGCCTGCGCCGCTGTCAAATTCGAGCCTCGTCAGGGGATTGGGAGCAGGCCGGCTGGAGGCGCCCAAAGTGGCAATCACGTCTGACTCAAACGAACCGTACTCCGTGGCCACTCCTTCCAGAGTCAGATTCACAGGCAGGTCAAGTGGGCGGCCGGACACACTGGTTGGGCTAATCGGCGTCTCGAACTCGCCGTCGCCATCCTGGTCCTGCCAGAGTGTGAGGTCTGCATCACGTTCGAGACTCAAGCTGAACTGCGTGCCTTGCAGGACCGGAATGTCTATGTATGCGACCCCTAGAAGCCGCCCGCTTGATCGGTCTGGGATCTCGGCATACAGGTCGAAATCGCCTTCGGCGGTTCCGATAAGGCGAACTTCGTAGACGGAACTCACGTCGGCGGGTCGAATAGAAACGCGTTTCGCCTCTCCGTTCTGATCGTTGATCATAGCGGGAGCGACGAACGAATTGGAACCGGGTATCTCTGCGTCATAGCCGCCCGTCGCGTTGGGGCCAACATGGCGGCCAACAACGTCGTAAACGTGGACTTCCACAGGGGATGCGACGGCGATTTCCAGGCCCGCGCTACTTGTCCCCCAATTGGACCGCGGCCACCTCTCCCACGTGTATAACCATTGGAGTTCGTCGGGCAGCTCTTCGATCCAAGGGTGCCAATGGAAGTAATCCCCCTCGCCTGAAAGGTCAATGGCGACCGCCGTGGGGAAGGAGTGCGGTGGCCAAGGAAAGATGTTCCACCCAGTCGCACCCCGCCACGCGTTGATCCATGTCGGACCCAAGGCGATTCGTTGGGCCAATTCGTAGGCAGCTAGTTCACCGCGCTGGGGACCGACCAAAGGGGCTTCCCACTGGAAGCCCAGCCATGCATCGGGTCCAAGCACCTTCTCAGCCCATTCCCTCCCCGGGGAGGTATAGTCCGATCCCGCCAACCCTTCCAAGTTGTCGATGTCCAAAACGCTGCATCCAAGAAGGAACACCGTCTCAACGTCGGACCAGGCGTCGCCGACCTCCTCAGGAGACGCAGAGTCGTTCCACAACTTTTCGACGTCGCCTGCGCTATCAAGCAGCAAGAGCCGGTTGATTCGATGCCACCCCTCGCCGATGTAGAACAGTACTTCCGCCTGGTTCTTTACGAAGAAGTCATCAAAGCCTCTGTATCCGGGGAGGGAAGCGCGGGCGTTCTCATATCCGGCGGACTTGAAGAACTCGGTGCTAGCGGGCGGTCTACCTTGGCTCTCGGAGCCCATGCCCCAGGCAATTCCTCGCCTCAGTTGGGATGGGACGCCCAGGATCTCCATGAAGTTGACGGCCACATCGTATTCATCCTCCACCGCGAAATTGACGACGGCGGCGACAGTCCTTTCAGTTGGCCTATCAACCAGCTGAGAGACATCAAGTTGCTGGCTTCGGTAGATGTCCTTCAAGCCATCCGTGGACTGGTAGGAAAGGGGCACAACTGTGTTCTTCCCACTCTGTTGGGCGGTAATGAGGGCGTTGATAGTGTCTGGGCGACCCGTGCCCAAAGTGGGGATCCTCGCCTCGACGTATACCGCCGGGCCCGCAAGCGTGTCCCACGGCAGTATGGAACTGCCATCCTCGTTCAACACCAGGACCGTCGCCTTTGGCGTCGCATGGTCTCCCGCTGCTAGCAATTGCGCATGAACATCAGTTGACCTGCCAGGACGGGTGTGTTGCCAGACGCCAAGGATACCGGCGGAATCCGTTGAAGCGAGGAAAGGGACCCGTTGAGTACTGTCTGTTTCCGATGAGAGGTCTACCTCTTCCCCTTGCCTTACTAGGTCCTGAGAAAGGAATGCTCCCCGAGCAAGAGCCTCAAGAGCGGTGGGTT
>JBBAAN010000113.1:0-7026 GCA_041658225.1 Actinomycetota bacterium | reverse complement strand
CGGGCGGGTACAGGCACACTTGCCCGGCCGGATCGTCGAGCCCAGCCGGGCGCCGTCGGAGGCCAAGTCGGCCGCGGCGTGGGGACTGCGCCACCTCGTGTACCCTGAGCGCCGGCCTTCCGACACCTAGAGAAACACTGAGGGAAAGCAGCACCGCTCTTCCAGCGGGAAGCGCCCGTCGACCAGGAGGATCGCCCAGAGGTTCGCCCGGACAAGAGACCAGAATCCGCCCCCAACTGGCGGGGTTTTCGTCGGACGCGCTACCCTCGATATCGAACGCACACTCTCCAGACGGCATCGAGATTGCGCTCCCACGTGAATCGGGCAACCCCGGAGTAGAACCCGCTGGTAGTGGGGACCAGGCAGACAGCCAAGTCAAGCAGGAGGTCTCAAGATGTTGGAGCGGTTGGGCCGTCTCCTATCCGACGCGCGATGGGCCAAAGGACTGGCGGTGGGTATTGCGGTTGTACTGGTGACCGCAATCGCCTCGTTGGGTCAGGTCAGCCATCAGCGCAATCAAGACGAGCAAGCGGCCATCTCGGCGACGGGTGAGCCCTCCGAACAGCCCGGGCTGTTCGACCAAGCTACGGCCGCTCCCACCGACGGATCGGCCGCTCCCACCGACGGATCGGCCACCCCGGGCCAGTCCGTGACGCCGGGAGGCAAAACCGCGAGCCCCAAGACCTCGAACAGCCCAAAGGTGGCAATCCCCGACTTCGGGCTGAAAACCCAGGGAGTCACCGACAAGGAAGTCAAGATCGGGGTGACCTACAACATCTCCGGCTGCGGAGACGCCGGCACCCTGCAGACCGCGTTCTCGGGCGTCAGCGGAGACGTCAAGAAGTCCGTCGACACCTACGTCAAGTACGTCAACGAGAAGGGCGGAATCGGCGGGCGCACTCTCAAGTGGGTGGCAGCCGATGACGGGGGCGGCGGCTGCGAGGAGAAGGCCGGCGCGGCGGCGGTCCAACTCGCAGAGGAGGACAAGGTCTTCCTGGCCGTTCCCGGCCTGCACACCGTCTCCGACGCCATCGTCGCCCGCAAGATCCCCGTCTTCGGAGGGCGCGACGACCCCGCCTCCCTGGCCAGGTACGGCCCCAACGGGATCATGCTCACCGAGCCGATCGAGCCGACTCTGGACATTTGGGCGAGCTTCGGCAAGTACTACATCGACACGCCCAAGCACCCGGCGTGCCTGATCCACGTCAACGACCCCACCTGGAACACGGCCGAGAAGATCGTCGTGGACAAGATGAAGAAGTACGGCATGACTTTCCGGGACATCATCTCCTACCAGGACGACGTGGCAACCGCCCAGACCCAAGCCAACACGGCAGCCGCACGCGCCAAGGCCAAGGGGTGCGAGCAAGCCTGGTTCATGGCCAACAACCCGATCGCAATGGTTTTCTTCACCCAGGCCGCCACTCAGAACGCCTGGTATCCGACCTGGACCTGGACGTCCTACGTGGTCCTGGCCGACAGCGAGCTTGCCGGGCGTCTGATGGACCAGAGCCAGTGGAAGAACGCAATCGGGCTATCGACGCGAGTCCCGGCGGGCCAGCACCCCAAAGAGGGCAACTGCCAGAGGATCTACGAGCAGTACAACGGCAACGACGGGCAGTCCACCTCAGCCGCCGCCCAGATCGCCTGCGCGCAGGTGCTGTCCGTGGCCGAGATTATGAACCGGGCCATCTCCCGCACCGGGGTGTTGACGGCAAACTCTCTGCTGATGGGCGCCGACTCCGTCAAGAACAACTTCTACTGGGACGCCCACGTGCCCATAACGTGGTCCTTCCCCGGCCCCCAGGGTCCCTTCAAGACCAAGGGCTACAGCCACTACACGGTGGCCAAGTGGAACACGAGCACATCCGCCTACGACTTCCCCGAGTTCCCGAAGTACTGGAAGGTGATGGGCCCGGACAAGAGCGGGGCGGAAGACCTGAGGCCGCTCTTCAAGCTGGGTTGATCCGGCCTTGCCGACGACAGAGTCAACCGCTGATCGTCTGGCGATCGACGGAGGAACACCCGTTCGCGCCAACCCTCTTGCCTACGGCAAGGGAGTTGCGCTGCTCGGCGATGAAGCCGGAGTGATTCCGATGATCGCAGCTCACCTTCTCTCCCAGCCCAGCTCTCCTTACCCAGATACGTGCCCAATGGAGGCCGCATGAGTTTGAATGCCGGGTTCGGACGTGGCGTCATCACCCCGAGCATGCCCGTGAGTCTCGCGGGATTCGGCCAGCGCAAGCTGCCGGCCGCCAAGGTCCACGACGAGCTGGAAGCTCGGGCGCTGTACCTGGATGACGGCAACTGCCCGCTTTGCCTCATCGTCTGCGACCTTCTCGCGATGTCGGCGGAGTTTGCCGACCCGGTGCGCGACGCCGTGGGCGAGGCGCTGGGCTTGCCACGGGAATCAGTGCTGGTCTCCTGCATCCACACCCACTCCGGCCCCAGTACCCTGGCCGGGTCGGAAGTCCTGGGTTGGCCGGTTCAGGAAAGCTACGCGCGGGTTGTCCTGGATGGATGCGTGTCCGCGGCGATCCAAGCCAGGCAGGCCGCCGAGCGCGCCGAGGTCCACTTCGCGCGGTCCCCCCTCCCGCAGCGCTTCTCCGTCAACCGCCGCAGGCTGCCCTACGAGCCCACCTTCGCGGTGCTGGACGTGCGACGGCCCAACGGAACCCGCATAGGTGTGCTGGCCAACGTCTCCGTCCACCCCGTCACGTTGGGGGCGCGCTGGATGGAGGTGTCCAGCGACTGGGTGGGGCCGTTCCGCGACACGCTGGAACACATCGCTGGGGGCTGTGCGATCCAGATGATCGGCACCGCCGGGGACGTCAACCCCTCCAATGACTACTTCAGAGCCAAGGACACCGACCCCTACGAGCGCACCGCGTCCCTGGGCCGCGAGATGGCTGTGGTCGTGGCGGAATCGCTGGACTGCGCACAACCGGCCGGCGAGACCCTGGCGTCGGTCTCGCGCACGATCAGGGTGCCCATCCCTCCCGCCAAGCGCGAGCGGGATTTCAAGAATATGAATGGTCAACTCCTTCTGGCGGGAGCCATCCTGCGCCAACTCATCGCTCGCGCGTCGGGGGGCAGACTATTCGGGGGATCTCGTCCCCTGATGGCGGACCTGATGCACCTCGACGACCACGTGGACATCGAGCTGGTGGAGTGGAACCTCGGGTCGGTCCGACTGGTGTCGGTTCCCGGCGAAGCCTTCCATGCCTTCGGACGCGCCGTGGAACAAGCCTTCGACGGGCGCGTGCTCATGGCTGGTCTCGCGCCGGTGTGGCAGGGCTACCTTCCGCATCCCTTCCGGGCCGCCTACGAGGAGTCAATGAGCCTGGGCCGGGATGTTGTGGAGGCAGTTCTTCAGGCGATCACGGGCCCGGCTAAGGAGAGGACCAGCGCCGGTCGGCCCTCGTAGCGCCTTCTCCCGCTGCGACGCGCTTCTTGAGGGAGGAATCGACATGAACGTGGGATTCGTGGGCCTGGGGGCCATGGGACTGCCGATGACCATGAACCTGCTGGCCAAGGGTCACACCGTCACCGTCGCTTCGAGAAGCCGCGGTCCGATCGAGGCGGCTGTGAACGCCGGCGCCGCCGACGGAGGCGACCCCTCCGGTGTCGTCGCCGCAAGCGTAGTCAGCATCATCTGCGTGCCCGACTCCCCCGACGTCGCATCGGTCGTCGAGAAGATGCTCCCCGTCCTGGCCCCGGGCAAGATCGTGGTCGACTGCTCCACGATCGATCCCGAGGTCGAGCGCCGGCAACACGCGCGAGTTACCGCCACCGGTGCGCAGTACCTGGAGGCGCCGATATCGGGAGGAACGCTGGGGGCTCAGCGGGGCACGCTGACGTTGATGGTCGGCGGCGAGGCGCGGACTCTCGAGGCGGCGCGCCCGGGCCTGGAAGCCTTCTCGGCGTTGATGGTGCACGTCGGCGGACCCGGCACGGGCCAGGTCGTCAAGCTCTGCAACCAGTTGATCTACGCCGCGCAGATGCTGGGCACGGCGGAGGCATTCACACTGGCGGCCAAGTCGGGGGTGGATCTCGCGAAGCTGCACGAAGTCCTGATCCATTCCACGGGGGACTGCACCGCCGTGCGCACCCGCGTGCCTTTCGAAGGAGTCGTTCCCGACAGTCCGGCTTCCACCGGGTGGAAGCCCGGGTTCATGACCGATCTGATGGCCAAAGACATGGAAATCGCGCTTGACTGCGCGCACCGGGTGGGAGTCCCCGTGCCCACCACCGCCTTGTGCCACAGAGTGTTGGTGGCCGCCTCGGAAGCCGGCTACGGCCGCGAGGACTTCTCGGCGCTGGGAAAGCTTGTGCGTAAAGAGGCCGGCCTGCCTTGACATCGAGCAAATGTATGGGCATCTTACAAAGCTAGTGGCACCCCGTTCGGGGCGTTCAGCCTATTGGGCCCGTCGGGACAGCGCGGTCGCGCACCAGCGACCACCGGCACACCAGGAGGACGTCGTATGCGCGTAACCGGTCGCCTGATCCGCAACGTCGCCCTGGCGGTGACCTCCACGATCCTGACCATCGGCCTGGCTGCGCAGGCGTTGCCTGCCGTCGGCCGTCACGGAGCGGTCTCGGCCCCAGTGCTTGCCGGTCCGTCGGCTCAGGCCGCGAACGGGCAGGGCAGCGGAGGCGACAACGGAAACGGCAATGGGCCCAAGCCCGTGGAACCCTCCGGCCCCCTGAGCTCCGACGCAGGCATGACCGCCGCGATGACGGATCTCGAGACCAAAGCCAACGACCACTTCTGGTGGGGCCTGATGCTGGAGATCGACTACAAAGACACTAGCAAGACACCGGGTGAAGTGGTCGGTGTCGGCGCTTTCGGCGACTCCGGACTCTGGAGCGGGACCTACCTGGCAGCCGAATCCTTCCGCTACGCCACGGCCCGTGACTACCTTTCCAGACCCAAGAACCTCAAGCCCAAGCTGACCAAGGATGAGATCGCCTTCTGGCAGGCGCAGAAGGCCGAGGCCAAGACCCGCATCGACAAGATGGTCGCCCAGAACCACGTGCGAATCCACATCGCTCGCGAGTGGCAGACCGAGTTCAGCCCCTCGATCGATCCCGCCCAACTCCCGGGCGGCATCAGCTTCGGCGGAGGCGTCATCAAGGGCGAGCCCGGCATGCTGATGCGCTCCTGTGCTCCCGACGACGATCCTTCGGGGCTTCACATGAGCTCCAACAAGCGCGTGTTCGGGCCCTGGCAGTGGACGAACGATGCGGGCGTGCCGGCCAACCTGCAGATGCCCGAGACGACCTACGTCTGCGAGACCGCGCCCAGCCGCGACACCTACGCCGGCACCACCTTCGGCATGCTGACCGCTTTCGACCTGGTTTCCGCCGACGACCCGGCCATGCGCGCCATGATCGCCTCTGACGTCCAGATCCTGGCCAACTTCCTGGTCAAGAACGGCTGGACCTATCCGCGTCCACACGGGAATGTCTCGCTACCTCCGTTCGGCCACGACTTCGACAATTTCGTCAGCCCGCTGTTCCCCCAGGTGCCCCTGGCCCGACTGAACATGATCCAGGCCGCCCGCCACGTCGCCGAGGAAACAGCAACCGCGATCGACAAGCTCAAGTGGGAAGCCGTCTGGGCCGAAGAGCTCGCGACCCAGGGACCGATCCTTGCCGGCTCGATGCAGGTGGACGCCGCCGACCTCTCCGGCTACTACCCCTTCAACCTCCACCACCTGACCTTCTTCAACACCATCCGCCTCGAGTCCGACCCGGCAGTCCGGGAGATCTTCCGGCAGGCCCTGAGCGTGCTCGACAACACTACCGGCGACGACCTCAACGCCCACTTCGAAGCGATCACCTACGCGTTGACCGGCGAGGACTACCGGCGTGACGCCGCGGTCCAGCATGTGCGCGACTGGCTGGACTACCGGGCCCGCATCGACCTCGGGGGCCCGACGACGAACAGCACCCGTTGCGGCGTGGACCTCACCTGCATCCCCAACGACCAGACGGATCTCGTCTTTGACGTCGCCGGCCAGCCCGTGACGGTCTCCAAACCCGGCACCGCCACCAAGATGCGTGCGACGACGCCCCTGCCCATCGCTCAGCGTCCGCCGACCGACTTCCTCTGGCAGCGCGTACCGCAGGAACTGGATGGCTACGAGGGCTTCACTCACCGGGCCCCCGGCATCGATTTCCTTCTGCCCTACTGGATGATCCGCTACTACACCGAGGTCAAGACCCCGGACCAGGCGCCGCTTCCGGTCTGGATCGGCCCCGCCAGCAAGTAGAGCCGACGCGGCCGGGAATCTGTCCCGACGCGATGAGCGACCAGAACTACGCCCCGGGTGGCGAGAACCGCTGCCCGGGGCGTTTCAATTCACCGTTCTCAGTTCCTCGGGAGCCCATCCTCGCCTACGTGCCCAAGGGGGCCACGCGAACCCGACGATCGGTCGCGGCCGGCGGGTCTAAGAGCGGCCCGAAGGCCCCGCTCATCTTGACTTCGGGTAAATGTACGGAGATCATACAAAGCTGACGACCTCCCTCGGGAAGGACCCTCCGGGGGATGCGCTATCCTGCCGGTACCGTCGCCGATCCCGGTGCCGCGCCCAGAACTCGCCGCCGACCCGCTCATCCCCCCCGAGCGGGTTGGGCCGGCGGGCCGGGATGGGTTGAACCGGGAGGCGCGGTGAGGGAACCTATTCGGACTCGATGTCTATGAGCCTTAGCCAGCCTTCAGCGCAGTTGCGGATCGGCCTGCTGGAAACCTCCCGCGGGCCGATTGAACTTGCCCGCATGGGCTCGGGTCCGGCGCTGATCATGGTCCATGGCATCCCGGGAAGCTGGCGCCAGTTGCTGCCGCTGGCCGAGGACCTGGCCGACGGCTACGACGTGATCATGCCTTCGCGTCCCGGGTACGGGAGGACCCCGGTCACCACGGGCCGCTCCCCCATCCAGCAGGCGGCCGCCTACGCGGCGATGCTTGACGAGATAGGCATCGAGAGCGCGGCGATCATGGGCGTCTCCGGCGGCGGGCCC
>JBBAAN010000112.1:0-7032 GCA_041658225.1 Actinomycetota bacterium | reverse complement strand
CGGCGGAGTTTGCGAAGCGACTTTCACCCCCGCCACCCGCACGCGAGCTCCAGAACGGTTGCGATCCCGCAAGCGCACCGCCGGCACGACCCCCAGGACATCGAGCAGCGGCCGGTAGAAATCGAGCAGATGGCAAGAGGCGTCGAGCCCCAGCACCTCGAGTTCCGCCTGGACGGTTTCCTCAGCGGAGTAGTCCCTCAGCCCCGGCAGCGGATCCTGGAATTCGGGAAATGGCAGCGGATCCGTCACCGCGCCGTCTGTTGTGCGATTGCCGGAGCCGACGGATCGGCGCGAAGTGGAGCGCCCACTCGCGGATCGGCGGGAACCCCTTGCCTGCCAGCGCTCGGAAACCAGCAGGAACAGATCACGCCGGCTGACTCCTCGCTCCACGTCGCGAAAAGCGCTCGCCTCGACAAGGTTCTCCGCCACCGGGCGGCTCACCGTCGCCCGGACACAGAAATCCGCAAGGTTCACGAAGGGCCGCTTGGTTAGGATCTCTTCGATCTCGGCATCGGAGATTCCCTTGACGTCCTGCAACCCCAGGCGAATGCCGTAGCGCGGATCGGCCACGGGTGCTCCCGCGATGGCAGCAGGCAGCCTGTCCATACCCGCAAGGCCTGAACGGGTTTCGAGATCCGCGGAGGCGGGCGGACCGCCACCTCGCCACCTCGCCGCCTTCGCCGGCAAGGTTCGATCGCCGGGCGGGCGATACAGGCAATCGGTCCCGGCATTGACCTCCTCCATCGTGTACTCGCGAGCCGAGCGGTTCACATCCAGCGGCAGGATCGGCACCCCGAACTGGCGGGCATCCTCGAGGATCAGCCGGCGCGGATACATGCCCGGGTCGTGAGTCAGCACCCCGGCCAGGAACGCCGCCGTCTCGTGGACCTTCAAGTAGGCCGACTGGTAGGTGGGAAGGGCAAAAGCGGCTGCGTGGGCCTTGCAGAAACCGAAGGAGGCAAAGGCCGCGAGGTCGTCGAAGATCGGGCCGGCCTGCGAGGAAGGCACACCGCCCGACTCGGCACGGGCGAGGAACTCCTCCCGCAAGCGAGCGCATACCTCAGGATCGTTGGACAGCCGGCGGCGCAACAGGTCGGCCTCGGCCAGGCTGTAGCCGGCGATCGCGCGCGCCACCCGCATCACCTGCTCGTGGTAGACGATCACCCCGAAGGTCTCCCCCAGCACCTCGCGCAGACGCGGATGCGCGTAGGCGGGCGGGCGAAATCCAAGCCTGCCTTCGAGGAACGGGCGCACCATGTCGCTTTTCACCGGGCCCGGGCGAAACAGCGAGATGTCCACGATCAGGTCCCCGAACCAGGTGGGCTGAAGCTTTCCGAGCAGTTCGCGCTGACCGGGCGACTCGATCTGGAAGCAGCCCAGCGTGCGCGAGGATCGGATGAGCCGAAAGGTCGCCTCGTCGTCGCGGGGCACGGAGTCTATGTCGAGAGCGACTCCCTTGACCCGGCGCACCTCGGCGAGCGCGTGGGTGATGGCCGACTGCATGCGCACACCCAGCACGTCGAGCTTCATCAAACCCAGATCCTCGACGTCGTCCTTGTCGTACTGAGCCATCGAAAAGCCCTGGAACGATCGCTCCAGGGGAACCCGGTCGGGCAGGTCGTAGTCGGAGAGGATGATCCCCGAGGGATGGAGCGCAAGGTGACGCGGGAAACCGTCCAGCCGCTCCACCAGGGAGAAGAGCGTCTCGAGTTGACCGGCGTCGAGGTTGGACCCACGAAGCTCGGGAAGTTCGGCCATGGCCTGGCGCACGGCGCCCGCGCGGATGTGCGGGAAGGCCTTGGCCACGAAGTCCACCTCGACCTCGGGCAAGCCCAGGGCCTTGCCCACGTCACGGATGGCATGACGGGCGCGGTAGGTGTCCACCATGCAGACGCAGGCCGCGCGGTCCTCGCCGTGGGAGGACAGGATGTCTCGGTAGACCTCTTCGCGCCGGGCCGACTCCACGTCCAAATCGATGTCGGGAAGCTCGGGGCGAAGAAGTGAGCAGAACCGCTCGAAAACCAGGCCGTGCTCGATGGGATCCACCCCCGAGATGCCGAGCAGATAGTTCACCAAACTGCCGGCGCCCGAGCCCCGGCAAGCGCAGCGGATGCCCTCGGCGCGGATGCGCTCGACGATGCCGGCCACGACCAGGAAGTAGGGGGCGAAGCCGAGCTTGGAGATGACCGCCAGTTCGTTGCTCAGCCGCTCGCCCAGTTCGTGGCTGCCCCTCATCCCTCGTGTCGTGATCCCTTGCCGGCAGCGCCAGACCAGGGCTCGCATCGGGCTCATGCCTTCGGGCAGCCGGGCCGCGGGAAAGTGAACCTCCCCCAGCCCGAGATCCACCTCACATCGCTCGGCCAGTTCGCCGGCCTTCGCAAGCAGCTCGGGGCGCTCGGCAAACAAGGGAACCCGAGCCATCTCATCCGCGGACTTGAGGTAGGCCTCGGAGTTTGCCCGTCCCGAGTTGCGTGGGTTCATCGGCACCACCCGGCGCATCGACTCCAGCACGTCGGCCAGGATCGCGTCCTCGGAAACCAGGTAGCGCACCGAGTTCGTGGCCACGGCCGCCAGGCCCGCTTCCTCGGCCAGGCGCAACAGGCGAGCGGCGCGCACGTTGTCGCCGCGGGCCAGGTGATGTGTCACCTCGACGAAGCACGCGTTCTGATCCAGGCACTCCGCGAAACGACGGGCCACGGCGCCGGCCTGATCAAAACGTCGCGCCACCGCGAGTCGCCCCGGTGGAGAATCAGGTCCCAGCAAGCAGTAGAGGCCGCCGCCGTGCGCGGCAAGCATCTCGGGGGTGACCCGCGGATCTCCTCGCTCTCCCGCGTGGTGAGCCGCGGTCAGGAGCCGGCAGAGATTGGCCAGCCCCGTGGCGTCGCGTGCCAGCAGCAACACCGAAGGCAGCCGTCGCCAGTTAAGTCCTGCAAGGGGATCAGCAGGATCGGTGGCCCACTGCCCCGGTTCCAGGTAAGCGGGACCTGCGCCCGGACCTGGCGTGGAGGCGATCCTCGAAGACCTCCCCACGAGAGAACCGGCCCTTGAGAATCCTCCCGCGACGGATCCAGACGCGGGCCCCGGCGGTGAATAGCCGCCCGCTCTGTAACCCGCCGTGAAGTCAGCCCCAGCAGAAGGGCCAACCGATCCGCGGGTCCGCCTTGTCGCAATCCCATCACCGGGCAAACCGAGTGACGGAATCCAGCGCTCGGGATCCAGGTGAACCTCGGCCCCGAACACCGGGTGCACTCCGGAATCCCGGCAGGCCTTGGCGAAGCGCACGGCCCCGTAGAGCCCATCGGTGTCGGTGCAAGCCACGTGCTCGTATCCCAACTCCGCCGCGCGCGCGGCCAACTCCGCCGGCCGGCATGCCCCCTCGCGCAGGGAGTAAGTGGAGTGAACGTGTAGATGAGCGAAAGACATGGGGAAGTAAGGGGTGGCTCCTGTCCCGTCAGTCCCAGACCCGCACCAGGATCCAGGTTTGCTTGAGCGCGTCGTATCGCACGTCGTAGACGCCGCGATGGCCGGCCGTTCCTGCCTCTACTTCGAGCCGGTAGTACTCGTGAGCCGTCTCCCGCAGACTTCCGCCGGCAGTCACGGCGAGGGTTTCCCGCCAGTGGCCCAAGACCCCCAGGACCGTATATATCCGTCCCCGCCAGATGAACTTCGACGGCGCCTTGTCGGGAGCTTCGGCGCGCATCGCGACTTCCTCACCGTAGCGCCTGGACATCCGACCACCGTCCTGTTTGAAGGTTCATCCGCGTAGATCCGGTTCCATCAATAGCATCCAATAGACTGGGGACTCAGGCAAGGACTCGAACACGTGTTCGAGAACATGAAGATAAGCCTCCCCTCTCCATCGGTCAAGAGGGAAAACGGACCCAGCGTCAACGGGGGTGTAGCCGTTGCGGTAGCCCATCGGCAGATAGATACTCAATTTGCGTCTCTACTCAGAACTAGGCAGCGAGGGCGAAACGGTCACCATGCGGCTGGGTAATCACCGGAGGCCGGTATCGTGAATATGCCACCGGCCGGCGAGCAGACTGCGGCAAAGACTGGACGGCTCGTGGACTCAGACCGCCTGCGTAGGGCGGTCACCGGTCTGGCGCCGGGCGACCACCTTTGCCTCATCTACGAGAGCCAGGCGGAGCAGTTCGCCGTCATGGGGCTCTTCGTGCGCACCGGCTTGGAGCGCGGCGAACGCTGCATCTACATCGCCGATGAGAACACCGCCGAATCCGTCGTCGATGCGTTGCGGGCGGGCGGCGCGGATGTTGACAAGGCCCTCGCGTCCGGTGCGCTTTCGGTCATCACCAAGCGCGATGCCTACCTGCGGGAGGGCCGCTTCGACCCCGACCTCATGATCGCTTTTCTCGGCGAGACGGTGGACGAAGCCGTCAAGGCAGGCTACCCGGCTGTCCGCATCAGCGGTGAGATGACCTGGGCTCTCGGCACGGAACCCGGCGTCGATCGCCTCCTGGAGTACGAATCGAAGCTGAATCGCTTCTTCCCCGGGAGCCGCGCTTTGGCCATGTGCCAGTACAACCGCAAGAAGTTCCCGGCGGCCACGATCAAGGGAGTCATCGAGACCCACCCCATAGTCATCCTGCGCGAGCAGGTCGCCGAGAACTCCTACTACATACCTCCGGACGAATACCTCGGGCCTGATCCGGAGGCGAAAGAGGTCGAACGGCTCTTCAGTCGCATCCTCGCCCAGGAGATAACCGCACGACGGCTTCGCGAGCAGCAGAACTACGCCCGGGGCCTGATCGAATCCTCCATCGACGCGCTGGTCACCACGGATTCCTTGGGGATCCTGACCGACGTCAACCAGCAGACCTGCGAGATGACCGGATACTCGCGACAGGAGTTGATCGGCACCCCGTTCAAGGACTACTTCACCGACCCCGCCAGGGCCCAGGACGGCATCCGCCAGGTGCTCACCGAGGAGCGGGTGACCAACTTCGAGCTGACCTTGCGTTCACGGGATGGAAGCGAGACGGCGGTCTCCTTCAACGCCACCACCTTCCGGGGTGAGGACGGCAAGCTCAAGGGCGTATTCGCGGACGCGCGTGACATCACGGCCCAAAGAGCCTTGGAAGATCAGATCCGCCGACGCAACCAGGAACTCCTCGAGGCCACCGCCCTGCTCAACAGCATCCTCGAGAGCTCGACGCAGTACTCGATCCTCGCCGAGGATATCGATGGAAGGATCCTGACCTGGAACGCGGGCGCGGGAAGTATCTACGGCTACTCGCCGGAAGAAGCCATCGGGATGAGCTCCCAGGTGCTGCACACTCCCGAGGACATCGCCTCGGGTAGGGTGCAAGCCTTCTATGACAACACACTGAAGTACGGGGTCGCCGAGGGCGTCTTCAAGCGCGTCCGCAAGAGCGGGGAGCGCTTCACGGCGGCGGTCACCAAGACCTTGAGGCGGGACGTTTTCGGCCGGCCCATCGGATACGTGGGAATCTCCACCGACATCACCGAGCGCATCGTGCTCGAGGAGCAGTACCGGCAGATGGAGCAAGCCAACCGGCTCAAGAACGAGTTCGTCGCCAACATGTCACACGAACTACGCAGTCCCCTGACGACGATCATGGGCTTCTCGGAGCTGATGGCCGAAGGTCGTGCGGGACCGATCTCTCCGGAGCACGCAGCCAACATGCGCCGCATCCTGAGAAGTTCGGCACACCTGCTGGCCCTGATCAACGACATCCTGGACCTGGCGAAGGTCGAATCGGGCAAGCAGGAGTTCTACCCCGAGCCGGTTGACTTGGCCGCGGTCGTCCGGGAAGTGGTCGAGGGCTTCTCGACGATGACCACCGACAAGAGCCTGCGGGTAGAGACAGATGTGGAGCCCGACTGCGCCGTGGTCACGACCGATTCCTCCAAGCTCAAACAAGTCCTGTACAACTACCTGTCCAATGCCATCAAGTTCACCCCGGCGGGCGGGAGAATCTGGGTACGCGCCGCAAACGAGGGCGAGAGCGCGTTCCGCTTGGAGGTGGAGGACTCGGGCATCGGTATCCGGCCGGAGGACATGGGCAAGCTCTTCGGGGAGTTTCAGCAACTCGAATCCGGTGCGACCAAACGATACGCGGGCACCGGCCTGGGCCTGGCACTGACCAAGAAGATGGTGGAGGCACAGGGCGGAAGCGTCGGTGCGCGCAGCACTTTCGGCAAGGGCAGCACCTTCTTTGCCGTACTCCCCGATTCGTCCAAAGCCGGCAAACCTCGCCGTCCCGCATCGGCGCCCCCTCGCTCCCGCAAGCAGGCGGAGAGCAGCCCGAGGGCCAAGTAGCGTGGCGGGCGAGTCGATACTCGTCGTGGACGACGACCAGGACAACCTGGACGTCACGTGCATGGCGCTGACCTCTGAGTGTTACCACGTGCGCCCGGTCCGAACCGGATACGAGGCCCTGGCTGCCTTGCGGGAGCACCGCCCGGCGCTGATCCTGCTGGACATCCAGTTGCCCGGCATGGACGGATTGGAGACCACGAGAAAGCTTCGGAGCGACCCTGCCAACCGAGACATCCCGATACTGGCCTACACGGCCTACGCGATGGCCGGCGACGAGGACAGGGCACTCGACGCGGGATGCGACGCCTACATCGCGAAACCCGCTTCGATAGCGGAACTGCTGGACGTCGTGGCGCGGTGTCTGGCGAAGTGAGCCCACCTCGGCCGTGGGCGCCCCGCTAGCCCAACCGCGAACGAATGGGTCTCACCCCGCGATCCTGTTGCGAGGTAGCATGACGCGCGACGCCACCGCACCACGAGGGGGTCCCATGCAAGGACGCGCGCGGCTTCTCAGCTATCTTGGGTTCATCGCCGTCGCGGCCGGGTTCGCGGCTATCGGGATCGGCTGGAACGGGGCCGCGAGCAAGGACTTCGTCCAGGGCCAACTCCCCTACCTGATATCGGGAGGAGCCACCGGCCTGGCCCTGGTGTTCCTGGGAGGAACGCTGCTCACCATCGACGGCGCCCGCCGGGACCGTGCCCGTTTGGAGCACGCCCTGAGCGAGCTG
>JBBAAN010000111.1:0-7099 GCA_041658225.1 Actinomycetota bacterium | reverse complement strand
CTACGGCCTTGCGACCTGGCAGCCCGAGCGAAGGGAGCAGGGACAGCGCCGCGCCATCCAGGCCGACTCCTTCGCAAGGCTCGTACATCCCGGCGGCACCGTCGAGTTCTATTTCGAATACGACCGCAACACCGAGAACCACCCCGCCCTCGTCTCCAAGTTCATCGGCTACTTGGAGTACGCGGAGTTCGAGGCCACCTTCAGAAGGCCCCGTCCAAACGTGCTGTTCTTGGTCCCTGGCGAGGGTCGAGAGCGAAACCTCCAGAGGGCGCTCGTTGACGTGGTCGCCTCTGGCCGCACCCAAGCCCCTCCTGCTCCTCCCCCCTTCTACTCCACCAACCTGGATCTGGTCCGCTCCGCCGGCCACCTCGGACCCATCTGGCGGGAGGTCCTCGGCGGCGAGGATCGGCTTCGCTTCGATCATCTGGCCGTCTCCGAGCGCCAGTACTTCACCCTGGATGAGTGCCTGGGGCACCGCTGGCGGGCAAAGGAGCGGGAGGTTTGACTCAGGAGCCTCTCCCCCAGGCCCAGGAAGTGTCAGGTGCACGCGCTACCCTTGCATCAGGGGCACGGTGTGGCGGTGCGGCGCGGCCAGTCCCCGCGTGGTCCGCAGAGCCCGGCTACGACCGGGCCGCATCGGTCTTGGTGGCTATCGGCCTACGGCTTGCCCAGGGGCACCAACGAAGGGGAGGCGCAGATGCTGACGGTGGCGTACTGCCGAGTCTCGACTGAGGAGCAGGCCAGCGAGGGCTGGTCGATCGACGGCCAAGCGGAGAAGCTGCGCTCCTATGCCGAGCTGCACGACCTGGGCCCGGTGACCGTCATCGCGGACCCGGGATGGTCCGGCAAGAGCATGGACAGGCCCGGCCTCCAGCAACTGCTCACCATGCTCGAACAGGGCCACCTGGCCAACGTGCTCATCTGGAGGCTTGACCGGCTCTCACGCAACCTGGGAGACCTCATCCTGCTGGCCGAGCGATTCGGCAAGGCCGGCGTGGGGCTCCACTCCTTCACGGAGAAGCTGGACCTCTCCTCCGCCACCGGGCGCATGTTCTACAACATCCTCGGCTCGTTCGCGCAGTTCTACCGCGAGCAGCTTGCGGAGAACGTCAGGCTCGGTACCCAGCAGGCCGTCCGGCAGGGGCGCTGGGTCAACCGGCCCAAGACCGGCTATGACCTGGCGAATGGAAGGCTCGTCCCGAACGCTCGCGCCGCCACCGTGCGACGAATCTTCCAGCTTCGGGCGGAGGGACTCAGCCATCAGGCAATCGAGCGGCAAACCGGCGTCAAGTGGTCCACGGTCGGGAGCATCCTCAAGTCCCGAATCTACGTGGGCGAGGTGCTGCTCGATGGCGAGTGGTTTCCCGGAGAGCACGAGTCGATCATCACGCGCGAGGAGTTCGCGGCGGCTCATCGAGGCTTCGTACCGGGTGTCCGACGGCGCAGCTCCCACGTCCTGGCGAGCCGTGTTCGCTGTGGCCTGTGCGGGCGTGCCGCCTCCGTCCACTACGCCGCGGACGGCCAGCCCCTGTATCGCTGCCGGCATCGCGGGGGTGGGTGCGCCCAGCCGGCCCGGTCGGCTCGCGGGCTCGAGCGTGCGGCGGTCCTTGGGCTGCGCCTGGTGTCCCGAGATGCCGAACTCCAAGGGGCGATTCGCCGGCAACTGGCCCTAGCGCAGAGGCCGGCGGGAAGCGCCCACGGGTCCGGTGGCCGACGGCGCGCCCGCGACCTGGAGGCCGCGCAAGAGCGGCGCCGGAAGCTCCTGGAGCTGTACTACGCCGACGCGATCACGGCGGATCTGTTCCGCCAGGAAGAACAGCGCCTGCTCCGCGAGACCGAAGCCCTCCGGCACGAGGACGAGCGGGCGAAGGCAGCGGCGGGGCGGCTGTCGGAGTTGGCCGAGAAGTTCGAGGAGGTCGCCCGCATCCTTCGGGAAATGGACATTGACGAGATCTGGCGGGAGGCGACCGAGTCGGAGCGCCGGGTTTTGATCGAGGATTTGCTGGAGGGGGTGGACGTGTTTCCCGACCACCTGGAAGTCAGGGTCGCCGGCGTGCCTCGCCTAAATGTGCTGCTAGAAGAGGTGGGGCTGCATCAAAAGGTGCAGTTTTGTGGTGTCGGAGAGGGGACTTGAACCCCTATGAGGTTGCCCTCACTAGGCCCTCAACCTAGCGCGTCTGCCTATTCCGCCACTCCGACTGGCGCCGCCTCCGCTCGCGGCCCGGACATTCTAGCAAACGCGCCCCCATCATCACGCCAGACGCGAACCTGCCGCAGCGAGGAGCCTCGACCAAGGGCATGGGCCGTCGGTGTCGAGCGCCGGCTTCTCCACCACCACTCCCCCGCACCGGCCAGCGACCCAACCCCCGACGCTCGGGGCTCCACCTCCTCCAACCCCTTCCGAACCGCAGCCAGGCAATGGGCCTGGAACAGCGGAAGCATGACGGCGCTCTCAGCGACACCGGCCCCTGCAGCCCGCAGGTCCGCATCCGCACCCGTCTCATCCGCTGCCCCGAGCAGGGCGTCCAGTTTGGCGTCACTCAGGCCCGAGTGGTTGCCGGGCGCCCCCGACGCAAACATCGGCCCCAACCCCGGCCCGGGCGAACCGCGCATCCAGATGAGTCCCAGATCGAAGTCCCCCTCTCTGAGCCAGCCCTCCACCTCGAAGGGGTCGGCTTGCTGTAGGTCCACCTTCAGCCCGACCTGCATTAGATCCCTCTGGATCTTCCTTGCCGTCATCTCCATTCCCACATCCGGTCTGGGCCCGATAAGCCGCAGAACCCTACTCCCGCGAGCGGCGCTCTCCAGGGCCTTCCTCGCACCCGCGAGATCGGCGCCGTACCCGGCGAAGGCGTTGCCCGGCATGCCCGGCGCCACCGACTCCAGTGCCGCCCCGTCCCCGCGTACCAAGGCCTCCACGATGCCGGCCCGATCTATGGATCCGAGAAGTGCGCGTCGCACCTCGGGCTTCGCCAACGCGCCTTGCCTCGCGTTTACGACGAGCGCAACCCACGACGGTCCCTCGTCGCTGGACACAATTGCCTCAGGCATCTGCTGCATCCGGGCGGTCAGTCCGAAGTCGAGTGTGGGGATCACCACATCCACATCTCCCCGGCGAAACAGCGCCAGCGCGGTGTCATTGGAGGGAACGAGCTTGACGGTCAGTCGCTCCAATCGAGCGGGCGCCACGCCGCGGGAGTTGCGCACGAACCTCATCTCGAGCCCGCGAGTCCAGCTCTCCAGAACATACGGACCCGACGCCAGCGGCGTCGAATCCCGATAGACCTCCTCGAGACGCTTGCCCGCCAATGCTTTCGCGGGAAGTACTCCTTCCCCGGCGGAAAACAACTCGTGCCAGTGCGGATAGGGCTTCTTGAACACCAAACGCAAGCTGCGCGCGTCCTCCACCACCACGTCCGCCAGGGACTCATACCCCGGTCTCGACGTGGTGGGACTCTTGGACTCGATGATCGCCCTCCACGTAGCGCGAACGTCATCCGTGGTGATGGGCGAGCCGTCACTCCAGGACGCCGCGCGAAGGCGCAACCTGACGCTGAAGGGAGTTCCCCCCACGTCGGCGGCGACCGGCTCACCCGCCGCAAGCACCGGCCGCCATCCTTCACGCGAGTCCAGGGTAAACAGAGGAGCAATCCACAGGCCGGCGATGTCGCGGCTCGATGACGAGTCACCTTCCGAGACAAGGGGGTTGAGCACCGCGGGTTCCGCGGGATAGGAGACCCGGACCTCGCCACCTCGGGTCGGCCGCGCCGCCGGACGTCGGGCGGTGGCAGGACACCCCGCCAGCAACGCGGCCGCCAGCCCGACAGCCGCGGCCGTTCTCAGGAGGCGGGAGCGAGCCACACTCGGGAGAGGTCGGTCAGCCCGAAGGCGTTGAACGCATATCCGCGCACCCTCGCGCCCACGGCGTCGGCCCGGCGATAGGAAAGGAGGGGCACGATCGGCAGGTCGGCCAGGATCCGGTCCTCCGCTTGCCGGTACAAGCTGATGCGCCGCTGCGCATCCAGCGTCTTGCGTGCCTGGTCCAGCAGCGAGTCCACTTCCGAATTGGAGTAGCGCGACATGTTGTCCCTGCCGATCCCGCTCGAGTGGAACTGCGCGTACAGGAAAGCGTCCATGCTGGGGTACTGCGCCACCCAGCCCAGCCGGTACATCTGGACTCCTGACTTGCCAAGCTCCTGAGCATAGTCCTCGGGCTTGACCTGGGTGGCCTGCAGATCGAGCCCGGCCTGGCTCATGCCCGTTTTCAGGATCTCGGTCACCCGACGATCTGACTCCCCCGTCGTGGTCAGCATTCGCACGGCACCTTGGAGGCCGGCCTGGGTGAGAGCCACCTTGGCGCCCGCCACGTCCACCCTGCAGGCCTCGCAGTTGGACACTCTTGCCCCCGGAACGCCGGGAGGCACGATCGCGGTGCTCGCTTGACGACTTCCGCCGAACACGCTCACGAGCACTGCGCGGTTGACCGTCAGCGCCACACCGCGCCGCGCCTCAGGGGTCTTGAACGGCGCGTCCGCAACATTGAAACCCAGATAGTACGTCGCCGCCTGTGGTCCGGACAGCAGGTGGTTCTTGCCTGCCTTCGCATTGGGATAGGACTTCTCCGCCTCGTCCAGCTTGCCCACCGGCACCCCGGCCACATCGGCCTTGCCGGACTGAAAGTCGGCGTAGGAGACCTCCTCGGAGGCCTCACACAGTATCGTCAGGGCATCAACATACGCGCCCTTCCCGCCATACTGCTCATAGCGCGCGAGCTTGATCGCACCCTTGCCATCCCACGCCTGTGCCATCTTGAACGCGCCGTTGCCGATCGGGCTGCGGGCGAATCCGGCCTCGTCCGCTGAGACCTTCGCGCGCGGGACGGGTGCCAGCGCCGGGTGTCCAACCAGCGCAGGCAACTCCGCGAACGGTTTGACCAGCTCAACCTTCAGAGTCCCGGCGTCAAGCGCCTTGAGGCCGGCGATCTCCTTCGCGCTCTTTGCCTCGTACCCCGCGAATCCCCGCACGTTGTCCAGCAGGAAAGCCACCGCCGACTTGGCGTCTGGGTTGGCCACGCGCTCCCACGCAAACTTGAAGTCCGCTGCCTCGACCGGCGACCCGTCATGAAAGGTCCGGCCGGCTGCCAGATGGAACGTCCACTCGGTGGCGTCGGAGTTCGACTCCCAGGACGATGCCGCCGCAGGTACCGGCGTCAGGTCGGAATCAAAGGCCACCAAGCGGTCGAACAAGCTGGTCGCGGGGAGGAAATCGGCCACCAGAGCGGCCCTCTTGGGATCCAGAGACAACGGCGTGACGCCGGCCACCCTGAGGGTCCCGCCCTGAACCGGGCGCGCATCACTTGCATCCTTGCCGCGGCCGCAACCGGCGGCCAGCAGGGCCGCGGCCGCAAGAAGGGCTGCCGCGCCCCGCCGGTTCACAGCCTCAGGGCGAGAAGAACGGTCGTGACCCCGAAGATCCCCGCCGCGCCGACGGTCATGCGGTCAAGGTTGCGCTCGACGACGCTGCCGCCGCCCATCGAGGAGCTCAGGCCGCCTCCGAACAGGTCCGACAGCCCTCCCCCCTTGCCCGAGTGCAGCAGGATGAACAACACCAGGAACACCGACGCCATCGCGTGGATGGCGATAATAAACGCAGTCATGCTCTCCAGGTCCTCCAGAACTTGGCCGAACGACAAGTGGTGCCCACTCAGGCTACACGACCTTACGAACCTCAGGGAAGTGGCAGGCCGTCAGGTGTCCGCCGCCCACATCCTCCAGCAACGGCTCGACCTGCTCACAGATGTCCTGCTTCTTCCAGCAACGAGTGTGGAACCGGCAGGCCGGCGGAGGGTTCAACGGGCTGGGTACATCGCCCGTCAGCAGAATGCGCTCCCTACGCCGCTCCTTCGCGGGGTCCGCAATCGGCACGGCCGAGAGAAGCGCGTGAGTGTACGGGTGGCGGGGGTTATCGTAAAGCTCATCCCGCGGGGCCGTCTCCACTATCTTGCCCAGGTACATGACCGCCACCCGGTCGCTGATGTGGCGAACGACCGACAGGTCGTGAGCGATGAACACGTAGGTCAGGTCGAACTCCTGCTGGATGTCCTCCAGCAGGTTCAGCACCTGAGCCTGGATGGACACGTCCAGGGCGGACACCGGCTCATCGCAGATGATCAGCCGAGGGGAGAGAGCCAGAGCGCGGGCGATCCCGATCCGCTGACGCTGGCCGCCGGAGAACTCATGCGGGTAGCGGTTGGCGTGCTCGGGGTTGAGACCCACGCGCTCGATGATCTCGCGCACGCGCGCCTCGATGTCAATCTCCTTCCCCAGGTGGTGGACCAGCAGCGGCTCGCCCACGATCGAGGCCACCATCATTCGCGGGTTCAAGGAGGCGTAGGGATCCTGGAAGATCATCTGGATCTTGCGCCGGAAGTCCCGCAGTTCCCGGCGCTTCAGCGTGGTGACTTCCTCACCCTGGAACTTCACACTCCCCGACGTCGGCTCCACCAGCCGAATGATGCTACGGGCCACCGTCGACTTGCCGCAGCCGGACTCCCCCACCAGGCCGAGGGTTTCGCCCTGGCGCACATGGAAGCTCACACCGTCCACAGCGCAGACACGACCGACGGTCTTCTGAAAGATGATGCCTCGGGTAACCGGGAAGTACGTGCACAAATTCGCCACATCCAAAAGCACCGGGCGGTCCTGGAAAGCGGTGGCCGCGCCGGCCGACCCGCTCATCTCGACAGGCGCGTTCCTAACTTCACGACCCTTCGGGCCACCCGGCCGCTTCGGCTTGGCCGCTTCGGCGCTCATCGCTTCCCCTTCCCGTTTGCGAGCGTTTCAGCGAAGTGGCAGGCCGACAGATGCCCGTCTTCCACAGACCGCAACGGTGGCACCTCGGTCAAGCAGATCTCCTGACGGTAGGCGCAACGTGGATGGAACGCACATCCCTCGGGACGATTCAGCAGGCTGGGCGGCTGGCCGACGATCGGCTGCAGGCGACCCTTGCGCGTCTCATCCAGTCTCGTGATCGAGTTCATCAGGCCGAGCCCGTAGGGATGGCGTGGGTGGTAGTAGATGGCATCCACGTCTCCGTGCTC